>JANXQL010000026.1 GCA_025356815.1 Pseudomonadota bacterium | reverse complement strand
CCGTCCCGCCCCCACAACGTGTTTGGCCCGGCCGAGCTGACCGGCTGCAGCCGTCGCCACGTCGTCGAACTGCAGACGCCGCGCTGCGTGCTGCATCCGCAGGTTGCGCAGGCATTGCTGCGCATGCGTGCCGCTGCCGCCCGCGACGGGATCGACCTCATCCCCGCCTCGTCGTTCCGGGATTTCGAGACGCAGGCGCGGATCTGGAACGAGAAGTGGACCGGCCGGCGCCCTCTGCTGGGACGGGACGGGACGAGGCTCGACGCCGGAGGGCTCCGCCCTGCCGCCCGCGTGCGTGCGATCCTCGCCTGGTCCGCGCCGCCCGGCGCGAGCCGACACCACTGGGGCACCGACCTCGATGTGTACGACCGGGCGGCGCTCGCGCCGGGCGCCCGCCTGGCGCTGGTGCCGGCCGAGTACGCGCCGGACGGCCCGTTCGCCCGGCTCAGTGCATGGCTCGACGCCCACATGCATCGCTACGGGTTCTACCGACCCTATCGCACTGACCGGGGTGGCGTGAGTCCGGAGCCGTGGCACCTGAGCCACTGGCCCACCGCACGCGAGGCCTCGCGACGGCTGCGGCTCGCGACCTTGCGCAAGGCGATCGAGACGGCGGGGCTGGAGGGCGGGGCGGCGCTGCTGAAGGCGCTGCCCGGGGTCTACCTGCGTTACGTGCGCAGCGTCGATCAGCCGCCGCGGCGTTGAGTCGCGCGGGCTCGCTGCTGCGCCATCCAGCGCACGAAGCGGGCGGGCGCGAGGCGCTTGAACAGCCACAGCCGCGCGTAGCCCTTCGGAATCACGACATGCAGGCGGCCGGCGGCCGCGGCGTGCAGGATCTCGGCGGCGACCCGCTCGGCCGTATGGTCGCTGCGCTCCATCATCCGCCGCGCGAAGCCCAGTGCCTCGGGTGGTGCGCGCATCGTATCGAGCAGGCGCGTCGGGAAGAACCCGGGCATCGCCGCGAGCGCGTGGATGCCGTCGTCGCCGTGCTCGGCCGCCAGCGTTTCGGTCAGCGCCACCACGGCCGCCTTGGACGCGTTGTAGGCCGCCATGCCGGGACCAGCGGCGAACGCCGCGGCGCTTGCAATGTTAATCACAAGACCGGCCTTGCCGCGCTGCATCAGCGGCAGCGCGTGTCGGCAGCCGATCGCGACGCCGATGACATTGATCTCCAGCGCCCAGCGCCAGTCGGCGATCGGCGCGGTCGCGACCGACCCTGCGACCGCGACGCCTGCGTTGTTGATCATCACCTCGAGCCCGCCACTGGCGTGCGCGAACGCGTTGAGCGCCGCGGCGAACAGAGCCTCGTCGGTGACGTCGGCCGTCCAGGTGTGCACCTCGCGTGCGCCGCGTGCGAGCAGCAGGGTGCGCGCCTCCAGCAGACGCGGCGCCTCGCGATCGATCAGGCCCAGCGTCCAGCCGTCGGCGGCGAGGTGGGTCGCGAGCGCAAGACCGAGTCCGCTGCCGCCGCCGGTGATGAAGGCGCGCCTGCCCGGCAGTCGCCGGGCGAGCGAGGCAGCGCTCAACGATTGCCCCACAGGTCCCGCAGGTGCAGCAGCATCAACTGGCGGACGCTCGGCAGCGGATTGGGGTCATGGGTGAAGATGGGCGGGTTGCGACGCAGCAGCCGCCAATTCTCAGTCTGCAGCACACGCTGCAGGAAGCTCATGTGTTGGCGGATCGCGAGCAGGTAGGGGTTCTCGCCGTCGAACAGCGGCTCGAGGTAGCGATAGGCGCTGCCGAACTGGCCATCCAGCCGCTCGCGCATCATCGTGTCGACGAAGTTGGGCGTCTGGCGCAGCAGGTCGAGGCCGGAGCCGTAGCGTACCTGCACCTCGCCCTGTTGGGTGCGCGCGGTCGCCGTACCTGCGAGCACGAACTCCGGGTAGAGCCGGTCACGGCACTTCTCGAGGTAGCAGCGGTCGGACATCTGCGCGATCAGGTCGGCCGTCCCCAGCAGGTGGCCAACGCGATGATCGCGCGGATCGGCGACGTCGATCTTGTGGAAGGGGACTTCGTAGCCCGAATAGTGGACGACCCTGGTCGCCATCGGGATCCAGTGCGCCATGCCGATCGTCGGCAGGAAGTGCTCGAGGAACTTCGCCGAGCGGCTGACATGCGAGCTGGTGTACAGCGCGCCGTTCGGGATCGGGTCGCCGAGCTCGCGGATGTAGCCGGCGTCGTGGAAGGCGGCGAGCGCGAAGCCGATCGAGGCGCGCTCGAAGCCGAGCCGTTCGGCGGCGCCGACGCTGCGTTCGTGGCCGACCAGCAGGCGTGCCATCGCCAGCATCACGTCGAGCGAATGCTGGCGGTCGTGGTAGACGGTGTCGACGCCGTTGTAGCCGGGCAGGCGGCCGGTGAACAGCGCATCGAAGGTGGCCAGGGTCTGGCGGAGCCTGGCGAGCGATTCGTCAGGCCATTGCGCTGCGAAGAGTTCGCAGACGGCGGCCGTCACGGCCGCGGTCGAGCTGACCTGGACGGTATTGGTCACGTCGAAGTCGTTGCGGCGGTGGCGGGCGAAGGAGGGCCTGGTCTGCGTCGCAGCGTTCATGTGCTGGCGAGTCTATGCGCATCCTTGGCGCCCCCGCCAGCGGCGATGTCATGACTGAGCAGTGGCCCCGGCAGTTATGTCCGGTTGGGCCGGTCAGCCCGTTAAGTCAAAACTCGCGACGACCGGGGCGTGGTCCGACGGGCGCTCCCAGCGGCGCGGTGCGACGTCGATCCAGCAGCCGGTGCAGCGCTCGGCCAGGGTGGCGTTGGCGAGGATCAGGTCGATCCGCAGCCCCGCGTTGCGGCGCAGGGCGCCGGCCCGGTAGTCCCACCAGCTGAAGCTCTGCTCGGCCTGTTCGAAGCGACGGAACACGTCGCACAGCCCCAGCTGCAGCACGGTGCCGAGCGCAGTCCGCTCCGGCGCGCTGACCAGCACCTGCCCATCCCAGGCCTTCGGGTCGTGCACGTCCGCGTCGGTCGGGGCGATGTTGTAGTCGCCAACCACCGCCAGCAGCGGGTGCAGTGCCAGTTCGGCGGCAAGGTAGTTGCGCAGCTGCTCCAGCCACTCGAGCTTGTAGCGGTACTTGTCGGAGCCGACCGCCTGGCCGTTGGGGACGTAGACGTCGATGATGCGAACGCCGCGCACCGTGCCTGCGATGACTCGCGCCTGGTCGTCGGCATAGCCGGGGATGCCGCGCACGATGTCCTGGACAGGCTCTTTGGACAGCAGGGCTACGCCATTGTAAGTGCGCTGGCCGTGCCAGCCACCCGCGAGGCCCAGCCGGTCCAGCGCGGCCGCCGGGAAGTCAGCGTCGACGATCTTGGTTTCCTGCAGGCCGACCACGTTCACCGGCGAGGTGGCCAGCCACTGCTCGAGGTGTGGCAGCCGCACTCGCAGCGAGTTGACGTTCCAGGTCCCCAACGCGAGCGCGTTGCGGCTCATGCCGCGATTCCGTGCTGGCGCAGCAGCGGTCGCACGTCGGGCCGCCGGCCGCGGAATGCCACGAACGCGTCCATCTGGTCGCGGCTGCCGCCCTGCGACAGCAGTTCGTCGAGGAACCGGTCGGCGGTGGCGCGATCGAACACGCCGGCATCCGCGAACGCGGCGAAGGCGTCGGCGGCCAGCACCTCGGCCCACTTGTAGCTGTAGTAGCCGGCGGCGTAGCCACCGGAGAACACGTGCAGGAAGCTGAAGGCGAAGCGGTTCCATGCCGGCGGGCGCACGACCCCGACCTGCGCGCGTACCGCGTCCAGCACCTCGTGCACGGCAGGCAGACCCGCGGCCTGCGCGCGCGCATGCAGACGGAAGTCGAACAACGCGAATTCCAGCTGACGCGCGGCGGCCAGCCCGGCGTGGAACGTGCGCGTGCCGAGCAGGCGCTCGAGCACCTCGGCCGGCAGCGGCTCGCCGGTGGTGACGTGCGCCGACACCAGTGGCAGTACCTCCGGCCGCCACGCCCAGTGCTCCATCAGCTGGCTCGGCAGCTCGACCGCGTCCCATGGCACGCCGTTGATGCCGGCGACGCTCGGGTAGTCGATGCGCGTGAGCAGGTGGTGCAGCGCGTGCCCGAACTCATGGAACAGCGTCAATACGTCGGTATGGGTCAGCAGCGCCGGCTGGCCGGCCGATGGTGGCGTGAAGTTGCAGACGATGTTGGCCACCGGCCGGACCGCGGCGCCTGCCCCGAGCCGCTTGCGTACGACCACCTCGCCCATCCAGGCACCGCCGCGCTTTTGGTCGCGCGCGTACAGGTCGGTGTAGAAGCCGCCGACCACCTCGCCGTCGCGGTTGCGGATCTCGAAGTAGCGCGCATCCGCATGCCATAGGGGGACGTCTTCGCGCTCATGGATTGAGAGTCCGTACAGTCGTTCCGCGATCGCGTACAGGCCCGTCAGTACGCGCGGCAGCGGGAACCATGGCCGCAGCGCCTCTTCCGAGACCGAGTGCAGCTTCTGCTGCAGCTTGTCGGCGTAGTAGGGCACGTCCCAGGCCTGCAGCGGTCGGCCGGCATGGGCCTCGAGCGCGGCGAATTCGGCGCGCGCGGCCGGCACGTAGCTGCCGGCGAGCTCTTCCAGGAACGAGACGACCTCCGGGACGGTCGAGGCCATCTTGGTGGCGAGCGACAGCTCCGCGTAGCTGGCGTAGCCGAGCAGCGTCGCGGCCTCGTGGCGCAGTCGCAGGATCTCGGCCAGCACCGGGCCGTTGTCGAAGCGGCCGGCGCCTGGGCCTTGGTCCGAGGCGCGGGTCGACCAGGCCTCGTAGAACTCGCGTCGCAGCGACGCCGCGTCGGCGTGCGTCACGACCGCGACGTAGGTCGGCTGATCGAGCTTGAGCAGCCAGCCCTCCCGGCCCAGTGCGCGGGCCGCCGCGGCTGCACGTTCGAGAACGTGCGCCGGCAGTCCCGTGAGCAGGTCCGGGTCCGCGACTTGCCGGGACCAGGCCTGGGTCGCGTCCAGCACCTGCTCCTCGAAGCGCGACTGCAGCTGCGCCAATTCCTGCATGAGCGCCTTGAAGCGATCCTTGGGGCCCGCGGGCAGCCGGACGCCGGCGAGCTCGAACTCGCGCAGCGCGAAGTCCAGCACGCGCACCTGCGCAGCCGTCAGCCGGTCCGCCTCGCGCTGCTTGATCGTCTCGTACGCCCGCGCCAGCGCGTCGTTCTGGCCGACCTCGGTCTGGTACTCGGCGAGCAACGGCAGGCAGACGTTGTAGGCGGCGCGCAGCTCGTCGGTGTTGGCGACCGCGTTCAGGTGGCCGATGGGCGCGAACACCTGGTTCAGCTGGTGCTGCATTTCCTCGAACGGCTCGACCAGCGTCGCGAACGTCGGTTCCGGCTGCGACAGCAGCTCGGTCAGGCGGCGGCGGTTGCTCTGCAGCTGGGCCCGGATCGCGGGCTCGGCATGCGCCGGGCGGATCGTGCGGTAGTCCGGCAGGTCAGCGGTCGCAAGCAGCGGATTCGACATGTTGTTTTACCGGCCCGAGCAGCTGCTGATCCTAGCAGAGGCGGCGTGTTCGACCGTATATCATGAGCACCTTCGCTCCCTTGCCGAATAGAGGCCTCATGCCGCTCCAGTACGACTACATCGCCATCGGCGGCGGCAGCGGCGGCCTTGCGACCGCCCAGCGGGCCGCCGAATACGGTGCCCGGGTCGCGGTCATCGAGCCCGCCCCGCTCGGCGGTACCTGCGTCAACGTCGGCTGCGTGCCGAAAAAGCTGATGTGGAATGCCGCGAGCCTCGCCCACGGTATCGTCGACGCGCCCGGCTACGGCTTCGAGGTCACGCTGCGGGGCCACGACTGGGCGGCCCTGAAGGCCGCCCGCGACGCCTATGTCGCCCGGCTCAACGGCATCTACGAAGGCAACCTCGCCCGCAGGAAGATCGACTGGATCCGCGGCACGGCTCGCTTCCTCGATGCCCATACCATTGCTGTCGGCGAGCAGCGCCTCGGCGCCGAGCACATCACGATCGCCACCGGCGGGCGGCCGATCGTGCCGCAGATCCCCGGCGCGGCGCTGGGCATCACCTCCGACGGCTTCTTCGCGCTTGCCGAGCGCCCGGCGCGGGTCGCGATCGTCGGCAGCGGCTACGTCGCCGTGGAACTGGCCGGCGCGTTCGCGGCGCTCGGCAGCCAGGTGACCATCGCGGTTCGCCAGGACCGCGTGCTGCGCCACTTCGATACGATGCTGTCGATGGCGCTCGCGCGCGAGATGGCGGGCGACGGTATTGCGCTGGTCACCCATGCTGTCCCCGCCGCGCTGACCGCAGGCGCAGCCGGTCGCGAGCTGCACCTGGCGGACGGTCGCGTGCTCGGGCCGTTCGACTGCGTGCTGTGGGCTATCGGACGGGAGCCGCTGAGCGCGGCGCTGGACCTCGGCACGGCGGGCGTCACGGCGGCGGAGGGCTTCGTTATCACCGATGCCCTGCAGAACACCAACGTCGCCGGGATCTACGCGATCGGCGATGTCACCGGGCGCGAGGCGCTCACCCCCGTGGCGATCGCGGCCGGGCGGCGCCTCGCTGACCGGCTGTTCGGCGGCCGTGCGGACCGCCACCTCGACTACGCGTTGATCCCGACGGTCATCTTCAGCCACCCGCCGATCGGCACGATCGGGCTCACCGAGGCGGCGGCGCGTGAGCTTCACCACGACGCGATCAAGGTCTACACGGCCGGCTTTACGCCGATGTACCACGCGCTGACCTCGCACAAGCGTCGCGCCGAGATGAAGCTCGTCTGCCTCGGCCCAGACGAGCGCGTCGTCGGCCTGCACGTGATCGGGCAGGGCGCCGACGAGATGCTGCAGGGTTTCGCAGTGGCACTGAAGATGGGCGCGCGCAAGCGCGACTTCGACGACACGGTGGCCATCCACCCCACCGCCGCCGAAGAACTCGTGACGATGCGCTGATGGAGCACCCGATGAGTCCCCTGCGATCCTATGACGGCGTGTACCCGACCATCGGCGAGCGCGTCTACCTCGATCCGCAGTGCTGCGTGATCGGCCGTGTCGAGATCGGCGACGACAGCTCGGTGTGGCCGATGACGGTGATCCGCGGCGACGTCAACTTCATCCGCATCGGCGCGCGCACCAGCGTGCAGGATGGCTGCGTGCTGCACGTCGTGCACGACGGCCCGCACACCGCCGGCGGCCTGCCGTTGCTCGTCGGCGACGACGTGACCATCGGCCACAAGGCGGTGCTGCATGCCTGCATCATCGGAGCGCGCTGCCTGGTGGGCATGGGCGCGATCGTGCTGGATGGTGCCATCGTCGAGGACGAGGTGATCATTGGCGCGGGGGCCGTGGTTCCGCCGCGCAAGCGGCTGCCGTCGCGCACGCTGTGGGTGGGCAACCCGGCGCGCCAGGTGCGAGTGCTCGACGAGCGCGAAGCCGGCCAGCTCGCCTATTCGGCTGCGCACTACGTGCGCATCAAGGACCGCTACCGCGGCGCCTAGGCGCTCTGCATGAGCGCTTGCAGGACCGTGCGGGTTGGCGGGCGCACGCCGCGCCACAGCCAGAACGCCTCCGCGGCCTGTTCGACCAGCATTCCCCATCCCATGTGCGCCGCCTTCGCGCCACACGTCTCGGCGAGGCGCGTGAACGCCGTACCTCCCTGCGCGTAGGCCATGTCGTAGCAGACGGTGCACGTGCCGATCACGCCGGCCGCGATCGGCGGGGTGGTACCCGCGAGGCTCGCCGCAGTCGCGTTGATCACCAGGTCCCACGGCCCCGTGTCCAGCGCGTCGTAGCCCGAACCCTGCACGGCACCCAGGTCCGCGAACGCCTGGGCAAGCGCGATGGCGCGCGCGGCCGTGCGGTTCGCGACGGCGAGCCGCGTCGGGCCGCAGGCGAGCAGCGGGCCGAGGACCCCGCGCGCCGCCCCGCCCGCGCCGAGAATCAGGATCCGGCTCCCCGCGAGCGTGACACCGAGGTTCGCCTGCAGGTCGGTGACAAGGCCGACGCCGTCGGTGTTGTCACCCTCGAGCCTGCCGTCGGGCAGCCGCCGGATGGTGTTGACGGCACCTGCGCGCGCCGCGCGGGCAGTGGTGGTGTCGACCAGCGCAAACGCCGCCTGCTTGTGCGGCACGGTGACGTTGAGGCCGCGACCGCCTGCGGCGAAGAAGGCGCACACGTCGGCGGCGAAGTTCTCGGGCACGACGTCCATCAGGCCGTACTGCATCGCCTGGCCGGTGGCGCGCGCATACTCGCCGTGGATGAACGGCGAGCGGCTGTGGTTCACCGGATGCCCGACCACCGCGTAGCGGTCGAGGTCCGACGCGCTCACTTCGTCGTCGGCTCCGCGAGCCAGCCCGCCGCTGCCTTCGCGAAGTACGTCAGGATGCCGTCGGCGCCGGCGCGCTTGATTCCGCCGAGCGCCTCGAGCACCACCGCGCGCTCCTCCAGCCAGCCGTTCTGCGCGGCGGCCTTGAGCATCGCGTACTCGCCGCTGACCTGATAGACGAACGTCGGCGCACCAAACTCGTCCTTCACTCGCCGCACGATGTCCAGGTACGGCATGCCGGGCTTGATCATCACCATGTCGGCGCCTTCCTCGAGGTCGAGTGCGACCTCGTACAGTGCCTCGTCGGTATTGGCCGGGTCCATCTGGTAGGTGCTCTTGTCGGCCTTGCCGAGACTGCCCGACGAGCCCACTGCGTCGCGGAACGGGCCGTAGAAGCTCGAGGCGTACTTGGCGGAGTAGGCGAGGATCCTGGTGTGGATGTGGCCGGCCGCCTCCAGCGCGTCGCGGATCGCGCCGATGCGCCCGTCCATCATGTCCGAAGGCGCAACGATGTCGACGCCAGCAAGGGCGTGCGACAGCGACTGCTTCACCAGCACCTCGGTGGTGATGTCGTTCATCACGTAGCCGTTGTCGTCGATGATGCCGTCCTGGCCGTGGGTCGTGTACGGGTCGAGCGCGACGTCGGTGATCACGCCGAGTGCCGGCGTCGCGGCCTTTACCGCGCGCACCGCGCGCTGCACCAGCCCCTCGGGGTTCCACGCCTCGCGCCCGTCCAGCGACTTGGTGGCCGCGTCCGGCACCGGGAACAGCGCGAGCGCCGGAATGCCGAGCCGAACAAGCTCGTGCGCCTCCCGGACCAGTTCGTCGATGCTGACGCGCTCGACGCCGGGCATGGACGGCACCGGCACGCGCAGCCCCTGCCCCTCGATGACGAACATTGGGTAGATGAGGTCATCCGTCGACAGGCGCGTCTCGCGCATCAGCCGGCGCGAGAACGCGTCGCGCCGCATGCGGCGCATGCGCACGCGCGGGAAGGAGCCTGGAATCGGACGCATCGTCAACCTCCACGGAACGTGCTGGGCGGCCGTCGCCGCGAGGCCGAATCACATCACAATGCCCCGGCGCCCGCCATCCGGATCGATGCTACTCCCGGACCTGCCAGCTGACCCGCCAGCGGCCGCGGCCCTCGCGCGCGAGCAGCCGGTGCAGCCAGGGCACGGTGGCTGTCAGCTGCTCGTCGAGCTGGAACGGCGGGTTGATCAGCAGCAGCCCCGTGCCGTTGAGCCCACCCGGCAGGTCGTCGCGCTCGACGGTGAGCTCCACCGCGAGCTGGCGGCGGATGCCGGTCACTGCCATGCGCGCCAGGAATCGGCCCGACGCGTCGCCGTGCTTGATCGGGTACCAGGCCATGTAGCTGCCCAGCGGCCAGCGGCCGAGCGCGGCGACCAGCGCCCGCTCGAGGTTCTCGTACTCCTGCGGATCCTCGTACGGCGGGTCGATCAGCACCAGCCCACGCTTCTCGCGCGGTGGCACCAGCGCCACCAGCGCCTCGTAGCCGTCCCGCTCGTGCACTGCGGCCCGGCCGTCGGCGCGGGTGAGCTGGCGCAGCGCGTCCGCCTCGCGCGGCTCAAGCTCGATGAGCGCCGCGCGGTCGGTCGCGCGCATCAGCGCGAGTGCGATGCGCGGCGAGCCGGGGTAGCGCAGCAGGTGGCCGTCCTCGACCCCGAGCAAGCGGATCAGCGCGAGGTAGCGGGCCGCCGGCGGCGGCGGGTCCTTCGCCTCCAGCAGCTTCGCGATGCCGTCGCGGAACTCACCGGCCCGCTGGGTCTCGGCGGCACCGAGCGGGTAGTCGCCGCGTCCGGCGTGGGTGTCCACAAAGCAGTACGGCGTGGTCTTGCGGCCCAGATGCTCGAGCACGCCGACCAGCGCGACGTGCTTGAGGACGTCGGCAAAGTTGCCGGCGTGGTAGGCGTGGCGGTAGTTCATGGCCGCGACTGTACCTGCGTCGGCCCCGCTGTGTCGGGGTTGTTGCGGTGCAGTGCGTGGCCCCGAGTCATTCCCCGACTGCCAGCGTATGCTCGGCCTTCCAACAACGGATCCACCGGATCCACAGGAGGGAGCATGCGCCAAGGATTTCGCTTAGTTCTGGTTTGCAGCGCGCTGGCCATGACTATCGCTGTGCCTAATGCCGTGTTGGCGGGAGAGGTCGGCAAGGAAGCCCAGGCGATCAAGCAGGTCGAGCAGGATTGGTGCACCGCGTCGGTCAAGGCCGACGCCACCGCGCTGGCGGCCCTGCTCAGTGACGATTACACCGATGTCGTCATGAGCGGTGCGATCGAGAACAAGGCGCAGACACTCGCGAACCTGAAGACGGACAAGACCACGGTGTGTGAGACCGATCAGTTGCAGGTGCGCGTGTACGGTGATTCGGCGGTCGCGATCGGCCGGACGAAGTGGGTGACGCCCAAGTACAACATGTACTACCGCTTCACGGATTCCTACGTGCGGCGTGACGGACGCTGGATCATGGTCGCCTCGCAGGCCGGCGAGATCAAGAAATAGCGCGCTGAGGGAGCGGCAGGACGCCCGCGAGCGGCCTGCCGGCTCCGGCCTCCTGCATGACTACGCCGCCCAGACGAACGCGAGCTCGCTGCGCCGACATCGCGCACCCCTCGCGCATCAGGTGGGCACGGCGAGCCAGTCGCGCGGGCGCAGGTAGTCGGTGTACAGCCGGGCCTCGGGCGAGCCCGGCTGCGGGTGCCAGTCGTACTCCCAGCGCACCAGCGGCGGCAGCGACATGAGGATCGACTCGGTGCGCCCGCCCGACTGCAGGCCGAAGTGCGTGCCACGGTCGAACACGAGATTGAACTCGACGTAACGGCCGCGGCGGTACAGCTGGAAGTTGCGCTCGCGCTCGCCGAAGCCGTGGTCCCGCCGCCGCGCCACGATCGGCAGGTAGGCGTCGAGGAACGCATCGCCCATCGCGCGCTGGAACGCGAACGAGCGCTCGAAGCCCCACTCCGACAGGTCGTCGCAGAACAGCCCGCCGACGCCACGGGTCTCGCCGCGGTGCTTGAGGTAGAAGTAGCGGTCGCACCAGTCCTTGTAGCGCGGATAGACCTCCGGCCCGAACGGCGCGCAGGCGTCGCGCGCGACCGTGTGCCAGTGGACGACGTCCTCGTCGAACGGATAGTACGGTGTCAGGTCGAAGCCGCCGCCGAACCACCAAACCGGATCGTGGCCTTCCTTCTCCGCGATGAAGAAGCGCACATTCATGTGCGTGGTCGGCACGTACGGGTTGTGAGGGTGGAAGACGAGCGACACACCCATCGCCTCGAAGCGGGCGCCGGCCAGCTCCGGTCGCTGCTGCGTTGCCGATGGCGGCAAGCCTTCACCCATCACGTGCGAGTAGCCGACGCCACCCTGCTCGAGCACCGCGCCGTCCCTGAGCACGCGACTCTCGCCGCCGCCGCCACCCGGGCGCTGCCAGCTGTCGGACCTGAAGCGCGCGCCACCGTCGACCGCCTCGACCGTCGAGGTGATGCGGGACTGGAGGCCGATGAGGTAATCGCGGACGGCGGCTTTGTCGGGCTGCATCGGCGAATTATCTACGAGACCGGGGTCGGCGTCAGCCGGCGGTCTTCTTCTTGCGTGCGGACGTCTTTGCCGGGGCCTTCTTGGTCGCGGGCTTCGCGACAGCCTTTTTCTTGGCCGCCTTGGGCGTGGCCTCGGCGGCGGGGGCGGGGGCCGCCTTCGCGCCCTTGGCCGGCGCTCCCTTCTTGCGGCCGAAGCGGGTCGTGCCGCGCAGCGGCGCGGCCGCGATCAGCTCGCGACACTCCGCCAGCGACAGGCTGGTCGGCTCGCGATCCTTGGGAATCCGGGCGTTGCGCTTGCCATCGGTCAGGTACGGTCCGAAGCGGCCGTTGAGCACCTGGATGTTGTCGACACCGTAGTCGCGGATCAGGCGTGCGGCGTCGGCGGCGGCCTTTTCCTCGATCAGTTCCAGGGCGCGCGGGAACTCGAGGGTGTAGGGGTCGTCGATCTTGATGGAGACGTACTTGCTGCCGTACTTCACGTACGGCCCGAAGCGACCGATGCCGACCGACACGCCCTCGCCACTGGGCAACTCGCCGAGCGCCTTGGGCAGCGTGAACAGCTTCAGCGCCTCCTCCATGGTGATGGAGTCCATCTTCTGGCCGGGGCGCAGGCCGGCGAACTTCGGCTTCTCGTCGTCGTCCTTGGTGCCGATCTGCACGAACGGGCCGTATTGGCCGACGCGCACGCTGATCGGCCGCCCCGAGGCGGGGTCGGTGCCGAGCTGGCGCGCCTGGGCGACTTCCTCGCGCGAGACGGTCTTTTCGATGTCCCGGACCCGCTCGATGAACGGCTTCCAGAACTGGTGCATCACCGGCAGCCATTCCTTGTCGCCGCGCGAGATGTCGTCGAGATCGTCCTCCAGGCGCGCCGTGAACGCGTAGTCCACGTACTGCGGGAAGAACCGCACGAGGAAGCTGCTGACGATCTTGCCGGTGTCGGTCGGCACGAAGTTACGTCGCTCGTCCTCGACGTACTTGCGCCCGCGCAGCGTCTCGATGATCGAGGCGTAGGTCGAGGGGCGGCCGATGCCGCGCTCCTCGAGGGCCTTCACCAGCGACGCCTCGGTGTAGCGCGGCGGCGGCTCGGTGAAGTGCTGCTCGGGCCGGAGCGCGACCAGGGCTGCGACATCGCCGACCGCCAGCGCCGGCAGGCGGCTGCCATCCTCGGACTCGTCGTCGTCGTTGCGGTCGACCTCGTAGACGGCCAGGTAGCCGGGCTTGATCAGCGTCGAGCCGCTGGCGCGGATTACGCCGACCGGCGGCGTCGTACCCTGACCGGGATGCAGCGTCACGGTGACCTGCTCGAACAGGGCGTTGGTCATCTGCGAGGCGACGGTGCGCTTCCAGATCAGGTCGTACAGGCGCCACATGTCCTCATCGACATGGCCGCGGATCTTGTCCGGGGTGTTCTCGGCGGAAGTCGGGCGGATGGCCTCGTGGGCCTCCTGCGCGTTCTTCTGCTTGTTCGCGTAGGAGCGCGGCTCCTTCGGCACGGAGTCCGCGCCATACATCGAGCCGATCGTCTCGCGGATCTGCGTGATCGCGTCCGCCGACAGCGAGGTCGAGTCGGTGCGCATGTAGGTGATCAGGCCGACCGGGCCCTCGCCGAAGTCGACGCCCTCGTACAGCTTCTGCGCGAGCTGCATCGTCTTGCGCGCACTGAAGCCGAGGCGGTTGGCCGCCGCCTGCTGCAGCGTTGAGGTGCGGAACGGGCCCTGCGGGCTGCGCGAACGGGGCTTGGATTCGACCGCCGCGACCTTGAGCTTGCCGGCACAGGCGGCCAGCAACTTCTGCTCGGCCTCGCGCGCGGAGCTCTCGTTGGTGAGCGTGAAGCGGCTCTTGGCGACGTCGGCCTCGATCTTGCGACCGTCGACCTCCACGACGCGCGCCTTGAACGCCTGGCCGCCCTTCTCGGCGTCGACGTCGAGCGTCCAGTATTCCTGGCGCAGGAACGCGCTGATTTCGGCCTCACGGTCACAGATCAGCCTGAGCGCGACGCTCTGCACGCGGCCGGCCGACAGGCCCGGCATGATCTTTTTCCACAACAATGGCGATAGGTTGAAGCCAACCAGATAGTCGAGCGCGCGGCGCGTCTGCTGGGCGTTGACCAGCGCGGTCGACAGCTTCTCGGGGCTGGCGATCGCGGCCTGGATCTCCTTCTTCGTGATCTCGAAGAACTTGGCGCGGTAGACCGGCTTGTCGGTGAGGACGCCGCGCTCCTTGAGGATCTCGTGCAGGTGCCAGGAGATCGCCTCCCCCTCGCGGTCGGGGTCGGTCGCGAGGTAGAGCGTGCCGGCCTTCTTCATGGCGCGTTCGATCGCGTCCACATGCTTCTCGTTGCGCTCGATCAGCTCATAGCGCATCCGGAAGTCGTGCGTCGGGTCGACCGCACCTTCCTTCGGGACCAGATCGCGGACATGGCCATAGGAAGCCAGCACCTCGAAGTCCTTGCCCAGGTACTTCTTGATGGTCTTGGCCTTGGCCGGCGACTCGACGATGACGAGGTTGTTGCTCATGGCTCCAAAAAAATGAAACCGCGGACCTGAAGGCCGCGGCTCGTTCCGGCTCCGGCCGGGCGGTCTGCGCTGCGCCTAGTGCAGGGCGTCCGACTGGCCCTCGAACACGAGGTCTTCCATCCGCTGGTAGGCCTGCTCCTGGCCGGGCTGACTGAACAGCACCATCAGGACGACCCACTTCACCTGTTCTATGTCGATCTCCTCGGCCTCCAGCGCCAGCAGTCGGTCGATCGCCAGCTCCCGCTGCTGCGCCGGGAGGATGCCAATGTGCTCCAGCTGCAGCAGGTAGCCGCGGACCTCGGGGGCGAGGCGGGCCTGCTCGTAGCCGCTGAACACGCGGAACGAACGCTTCTGCGCGTCGCCGACCTCGACGCCGTCGCCAGACAGCCCTTCGAGCCACTCCAGCGCGCGCTCGATGCCGCTTTCGGCGAAGCCGGCATGCTCGAGTTCCTCGCGCAGCACGTCCCGGCTCGGTTGCGGGACGGTGTCCGATTCGAGGTAGTTCTCGAACAGGTAGATCAGGATATCGAGCACGTTATCGTTCATCGGGTCTTTCATGTCGGGCGCCCCTGGGACGCGACCGCGGGTCTGTGAAAGCGGCGGCCGGTCAGTGGCGCCGTCTTAACCCTGCGGTCAGTGAT
Organism: Pseudomonadota bacterium; assembly: GCA_025356815.1. Taxonomy (GTDB): domain Bacteria; phylum Pseudomonadota; class Gammaproteobacteria; order Steroidobacterales; family Steroidobacteraceae; genus CAIKZZ01. The sequence continues at coordinate 118,525 of JANXQL010000026.1, read as the reverse complement.
CAAGGAGCCGAACGGGACGTGTGCCGCTCGGCCCGATCGGATGACCCACGTGTCGACGTCCGCCGGTTCGAAGCCGATCGCATCTAACAGCATTTTGCCGGGCTTGTCCAACCAGGGGACCGCGAGTACGGCGGTCGATTCAACGTATTGCGGGCGGCGCTGACCGCGCGCCGGCGCTGGTTGCGGTGGTTGTCGGGGCCTTGCGGTCGCGTCGAAGGGACGCTCGCGACCGGGCATGACGGGCCCGGAAGCGGGCCCGCTCGGTTCACGGATTCCTGATCATGTCGCCGACGTGCAGTTCGCGCTCGGCGCTGAGGACGAGCCCGTAACTCATGTCGTTGTAGGCGCGGAACACCATAAAGGTACCGGCCTTCTCGCTGGGCAGTCGCACGTTCGCCGAGAATGCCGAGGCGAACTCGTTCGAATTCAGTCCGCCGCGGCCGCGGTCGGCGACGACGTCGCCGCGCTGCCAGATCGCCAGCACGTGACCCGGCTCGAGGCCCTGGCGACGACCGCGGTTCACGACCACGACGTGATACTGGCCGATCACGGTGACGCCATCCACGACTGAGATGATCTGGCCGTTGGCCGGGCGCGCCGGCGCGTGCGGGATGAAGTCCAGCGGCACCTCGAGGCTGTCGCGGACCAAGCGATCACCCGCGAGGGTCTCGCGGGCGGAGGAGGTGAGCACCAGCTTCGACAGCGCATTCTTCCCCGTCCCCTGGGCTGCGCGCTCCAGCCGCGCGGTGCCGGCGTAGATACCCTGATAGCCGAGCACCTTGCCGCTGTCGGGATCCTTCAGCCGATCGCCGACATGCACGACGTTGAGGTGGGCACCGGTATCGACGCCCCTGACGCCGCGCGCATAAATCACATCGCCCATGCCGCCGACGACCCGCTGGTCCCCCAGTGCGACGACGTAGGGCAGTCGCTTCTCGTCCTCCGCCGAGATCACGCTCGGCTTTGACATGAATGCAGCGACGATCTCGAACGGGATGGCGGTGATCGCCTGGTCGAGCGGGCTGGTGCGGACCTGCGGGCTGAGGCGGACGCTGTCACCGTGCTCGGCGCCGCGCTCCAGACGAATCCTCGGCTTGCCGTCGGCGTCGTACACCAGGCGCAACGTGTCGCCCGGATAGATCAGGTGGGGGTTCTTGATATCCGGGTTCAGGTACCAGATCTCCGGCCAGAACCACGGCTGCGTGAGGAATTTCGATGAGATCGCCCACAGCGTGTCGCCCTGCTGGACGACGTAGCTGGACGGCGCGTCCGGTGCCAGCGGCACCGAGGTGCTGTGGCCGGCCGCAGGCGGTGGTGCCTCGGCGGCTGACGCGAGTTGGCCGAGCAGGATGCCCAGAGCCCAGAAGCCAGCGACTTTACGGAGTTTTTTCATGAAGTTAGCTGCCCGTGTCTGGGGCTCTTACAAAGTCCCATCCAGTTGAGACCCGATGCGGCTCGCCGCCCTATAATCCATGCGGATCGCGGTTGGCAGGCGACATTAAGTCCAATGCCACCGAAACATTAGCAGCATTATTGCGCCAGTTGCACGAAATACCCCACTCATAAACATGACGCGCCTCACGATTCTTGAATATCCCGACCCCCGGCTGCGGACCCGGGCCCGGCCGGTCACCCAGATCGACGCTGGAATGCAGCGGCTGATCGACGACATGTTCGAGACCATGTATGCCGCCCCCGGCGTCGGTCTGGCGGCGCCGCAGGTCGATTTCCACCAGCGGCTGCTGGTCATCGACGTGTCCGAGCACAAAGACACGCCGCTGGTCTTCATCAACCCCGAGATCCTCCGCCGCGGTGAAATCTGCATGGCCGAGGAGGGCTGCCTGTCCGTGCCCGGCTACTACGAGACGGTGCGGCGTGCGCAGGCCGTACGGGTGCGGGCGCAGGACCGCACCGGCGCGACGTTCGAGATGGACTGCGACGGATTGCTCGCGATCTGCGTGCAGCACGAGATGGATCACCTCGAGGGCAAGCTGTTCGTCGACTACCTGTCTGAACTCAAGCGCACGCGGATCCGCAAGAAGCTCGAGAAGGACCAGCGCCTGCGGGGCGGGCCCAGTGCCTCGCCGCACCCGCCGGCACTGTAGACCTCGTGCCGCTCAGGATCGTCTACGCCGGCACACCGGAATTCGCGGTGCCGGCGCTCGAGGCGATCGTCGCCGCCGGCCACCGAGTCGCCGCGGTCTACACCCAGCCCGACCGGCCTGCCGGCCGCGGTCGCGCGCTCACGCCCTCGCCGGTCAAGCGCGCCGCGCTCGAGGCGGGCATCCCCGTGTTGCAGCCCGCCACCCTCAAGGATCTCGAGGCCGTCGCGACCCTTACAGCCTTCGCGCCCGACGTCATGGTCGTCGCCGCCTACGGCCTACTGCTGCCGCCTTCGATTCTCGCCGTGCCGCAGCTCGGCTGCGTGAACATCCACGGCTCGCTGCTGCCGCGCTGGCGGGGCGCGGCGCCGGTGCAACGGGCGGTGCTCGCCGGGGACCCCGCGACCGGAACGGCGATCATGCGCATGGCGGCGGGTCTGGACACGGGCCCGGTGTACGCCAGCGCGACGCTGCCCATCGGGCCGCACGACACGGCCGCGACGCTAAGCCGGGCGCTGGCCGCGCAAGGCGCGCGGCTGCTGCTGGAGGTGCTCGCCCAGCTCGAGGCGGGTACGGCGCGGGCGGTTCCACAGCCGGCCGAGGGGGTCACCTACGCGCACAAGCTTGACAAGCGCGAGGCCCGGCTGGACTGGGCCGAGGACGCCGCCCTGCTCGACCGGCGCGTGCGCGCGTTCCAGCCGTGGCCGGTGGCGGAGACCGTCTGGCGCGGCGCGCAAGTGCGAATACACGAGACCGAGCCGCTGAGCCTGCCCACGGACGCGGCGCCCGGCAGCATCGTCGCAGTGGGTACCGCAGGCGTCGATGTCGCGACCGGCGCGGGCCTGCTGCGGCTGGTGCGTCTGCAGCTGGCCGGGCGCAACGTGGTGACGGCAGCCGAATTCGCGCGCAACGAGGCACGGCACGGGCCGCTAACGGGTCAGACATTCGGAGAGCGTTCATGAGCGACGGTTCAGGCAGTCGGGCGGCGGCAGTACGAGCCGTCGCCGCGGTCATCGGCCGAGGCCAGTCGCTGGAGGGGGCGCTGGCCGACAGCGGCGCGGAGCCGGCCGACCGCGCCTTCGCACAGGCGCTCGCGTTCGGCGCACTCCGGTTCGGACATCGCCTCAAGCAGGTCGCCGCGCAGCTCGCGACCCGCAAGTGGGACGCGCTGTCGTCGGAAGTGCAGGCGCTCCTCCTGGTCGGGTTGTACCAGCTCGAATACGCCGACACGGCCGCGCACGCCGCCGTCAGTGCGACCGTCGCCGCGGCCCGCCGCGTCGGCGAGGCGCCGGCGGCCGGCTTCATCAATGCCTGCCTGCGCCGCTTTCAGCGCGAGCGCGAGACGCTGCTCGCCACGGTGGATCAGTCGGTCGGCGGCCGGACGTCCCATCCGGCCTGGATCGTCGATGCGCTGGAACGCGACTGGCGCGACCAGGCCGAGCGAATCATGCAGGCGAACAACGACCACCCGCCGCTCACGCTGCGGATCAATGCGCGCCGCAGCACGGCCGAGACGCTGGCCGAGGAACTCGCCGCGGCGGGCCATGCGACCCACACCGTGCCGTTCGCGCCCAGCGCGCTCGACCTCGAAAAGCCCACCGACGTGCGTAGCCTCACCGCCTTCATCGAGGGGCGCTGCTCGGTGCAGGACGCGGCGGCGCAGCTCGCCGTGCCGCTGCTCGCGGCCGCCGCCGGGATGCGCGTCCTCGACGCCTGCGCCGCGCCTGGCGGCAAGACCTGCCATCTGCTTGAGGCAGTGCCCGAGCTGGGGGAAGTCGTGGCCCTGGACATCGATGCCGGCCGCATCGACCGCATCCGCGACAACCTTGACCGGCTCGGCCTCACCGCGACGCTGCGGGTTGGCGATGCGCTGGATCCCGCCGCGACTGGCGGCGGTAAGTTCGACCGGATCCTGGTGGACGCGCCGTGCACGGGGACCGGTGTGATCCGTCGCCACCCGGACATCAAGTGGCTGCGCCGGCCCCGCGATGTGACCGCCCTGGTCGAGCGCCAGGCGCGGCTGCTGCAGGCGCTCTGGCCGCAGCTGGCGCCCGGTGGGCGGCTGGTCTACGCCACCTGCTCGGTGCTGCGCGCCGAGAATGTCTCGGTGATCCGTAAGTTCCTGGCAGCGACGCCGGCTGCTGTCGACGTCACGGAATCTGCTAGCCTTGCGCTGGCTGGGCTGCCGCCGCTGCCCGCGCCGCGTGGCCCGGGGCTCGTGCTCCTGCCCGGCGTTGCCGGCACCGACGGCTTTTATTACGCGTGCCTCGAGCGCGCCGGCTGAATGCCGGACCAGACGGGACCTGCTGCTCGCCCGACATGAAAGGAAATCCCGCTGCCCCGCCCCTCTTGCGTGCCACCTCCTGGCGGCGCATGGCGCTGTTCGCGCTGCTGCTGGTGGCGGCATTCGCGCAGGCAGGGGAGGCGGCGCTCGAGGACGGTGCCCGCTTCGAGGTGCGCTCCGCGTTCCTGGAGCCCGCTGAACACGTCTACCAGCTGAACGCAACGCTGGACCTTGCGCTGTCGCGCAGCGCCCAGGCGGCGATCAGGGAGGGCGTCCCGGTCGTGCTGGAGCTCGACCTCGGCGTCAACCGCAAGCGTCGCTACCTGCCGGACGAAAAAGTGGCCTCGCTCGCGCAGCGCTGGCAGTTGCACTATCACGCGCTGTCCGAGCGCTACATCGTCAACAACCTCAACAGCGGCCAGCAGACCTCGTTCCTGTCGCTGCCCGCGGCCCTGGCCGCGCTGTCCGACGTACGCGGTCTGCCGGTGGTGGACGAGGCGCTGATCGAGAAGGACAGCCACTACGAGGGGTCGCTGCGCGTGCAGGCGACGATCGAGAGCGGCCTGCCCGGTGCGCTGCGGGTGATGATGTTCTGGATGGACTGGAAGCGCACGACCGACTGGTACACCTGGACCTTGCCACCGTGAACTCGCCAGTGTCGGCCCCCGCATCGATCCACGTCTCGCCGCCCCGCTGGCGGAGGCTGACGGTGACGGTGCTGACGATCCTCGGTGGGCTCGCCAGCGTCGCCTCGCTGGTGCTGCTCGCGATCACCGCCCAGGACGCGACCCGCTTCAACGACCTGCAGCCCTGGCTGCTGGTGGTCAACCTGCTCGGCGTGCTGGTGCTGCTCGGGCTCATCGGTCGCAAGCTCTACGAACTCGCGCGAGACTGGCGGCAGGGCGTGCCGGGCTCGCGCATGAAGGCGCGAGCGGTGCTGATGTCGAGCGCCCTGGCGCTGGCGCCCATTCTCGTCGTCTACCTGTTCTCGGTCAGCGCGATCAGCCGGGGCATCGACAGCTGGTTCGACGTCAACGTCGGCCGCGGGCTCGACGACGCGCTGGCACTGTCGCGCGCCGCGCTGAGCCTGAGGGTGCGCGAGTTCTCCAACCGCACCCGCAGCGTCGCGGAGGAGCTGCGCACGGCGCGCGACTTCGAGCTGATCTCGCAGCTCGACCGCTTCCGCCGCTTCGCGGGCGCCGCCGAACTGCTCGTGGTCGGCGACCATGGGCACATCATCGCCGCCAGCACCGACTTCAATTCGCAGATGCTGCCGACGCTGCCAGCCGAGGAGGTGCTGATCGAGGCCCGCCACCGCAACAGCTACGTGAGCCTGGATCCGGGCCCGGCCGGCGGTTATCGAGTGACGACCGCGACGGTGCTGGCTGACAGCGCGACCGGCGAGCCGCGCGTGCTGGTGGCGGCCTATCAGGTTCCCGAGCAGCTCGGCGGGCTCGCGGACGATGTGCAGGCGGCGTACTCGCAGTATGCGCTGCGCATCTACCAGCGACCGTTTCTAAAGTCGACGTTCACCCTGACGCTGACGCTGGTGCTGCTGCTGTCGGCCCTGGCCGCCGTGTACGGCGCGTTCTTCTGGTCGACCCGTCTGGTGAAGCCGGTGCAGGACCTGATCGCGGGCACGCGCGCGGTCGGCAAGGGCGACCTCAACCTGCGCCTGACGCTTCCTTCGCACGACGAGATGGGCTTCCTGGTGCACTCCTTCAACGACATGACTAAGCGCCTCGGCCGTGCCCGCGCGGATGCCGAGAGCAGCCGAGCCGCGGTCGAGCAGGAACGCGCCAGCCTCGCGGTGATCCTCGCGCGCCTGTCGACCGGCGTGATCTCGGTCGAGGCGGACCTGCGGTTGCGCACGGCGAATCCGGCCGCCTCGAACATCCTTGGCGTCGACCTCGAGGCCGCCGTCGGCCGTTCGCTCGTGGAGCTTGCCGGTGGCGCGGCGTTGCTGGAGCAGTTCCTGGTCGCGTGTCGCCGCCACCTGGACGCCGGCCAGACCGAGTGGCGCGAGCAGCTGCAGTTCAAGACCGACACCGGTCGCCGCGAGCTGATGGTGGCGTGCACGGCGCTGCCGGCCGAAGACGGCGCGCCGGCGGGCCTGGTGATCGTGTTCGACGACATCTCGACCCTGCTGCGCGCGCAGCGGGATGCTGCGTGGGGCGAGGTCGCCCGACGCCTCGCCCATGAGATCAAGAACCCATTGACGCCGATCCAGTTGTCCGCCGAGCGGATGCGTCGGCGGCTGCTGGAGCAGATGAACCCCAAGGACGCAGAGATTCTCGAGCGCGGCACGCACACGATCATTCAGCAGGTCGAGGCGATGAAGCAGATGGTCAACGCGTTCTCCGAGTACGCGCGGGCTCCGTCGATGGAGCTGGCGAACTTCGACCTCAACCAGCTGGTGACCGAGGTGGCGGAACTGTATCGGGCCCAGGGCGCCGCCGGCGGCGGCGCGACGCCGGTCTCGGTGCATCTGTCGCTGGATCCCGCCCTCGGGCTGGTGGAGGCCGACCGCGGCCGCGTTCGCCAGATCCTCAACAACCTGCTGACCAATGCCTTCGAGGCGCTGGAAGGGAACACCGACGCCGCTGTGGTGGTCGGGACCCGCCGCACGCTGCTGGGCGGCCACCCGATGCTTGAGCTGGTCGTGTCCGACAACGGCCCCGGCTTCCAGCATGAGATCATCAGCCAGGTGTTCGACCCCTACGTCACCAGCAAGCCCAAGGGCACCGGCCTCGGGCTCGCGATCGTCAAGAAGATCGTCGAGGAACACGGTGGCCGCATCGAGGCGGACAATGCGCCGAATGGCGGTGCCCGCGTCCAGGTCCTGCTACCGCTCGACGACGCCGCGCGTTACGCGCTGGCGAACAGCATGCCCCGAGATGTCCGTAGACCCGAGCTGAGGAGAGAGCGTGCATGAGTGCCCCACGCATACTCGTCGTTGACGACGAGTCCGATATCCGCAGTACCCTCAAGGAAGTGCTCGGCGACGAGGGCCACGACGTCGATGTCGCCGCCGACGCCGTGCAGGCCCGCGCCGCGCGGGCCCGGCACGAGCCCGACCTCGTGCTGCTGGACATCTGGATGCCCGATACCGACGGCATCACCCTGCTGCGCGAGTGGGCAAGCCAGGGGGCGCTCAGCTGTCCCGTGGTGATGATGTCCGGCCACGGTACCGTCGAGACCGCCGTCGAGGCGACCCGTCTCGGTGCCTTCGACTTCATCGAGAAGCCGCTGTCGCTGGCGAAGCTGTTGCGCACGGTCGAGCGCGCACTCGATTCCGGCCGCCGCAAGCGCGTCGCGGCGCGAGCCCTGGTGCCGCCGCTGATCGCGCCGGTCGGCAAGAGTCGGCTGATGCAGCAGCTGCGCGAGCAGGTCCAGCAGGTGGCTGCACGCGACACGTCGGTGCTGATGGTCGGTGAGACCGGCACCGGGCGCGAGGCCTTTGCCCGCTACCTGCACTCGCTCGGCGCGCGCGCCGACCAGCCGTTCGTGGTGGTGGCCGGTGGCACGCTCGACGAGCACGGCGCCGCGGCGCGGCTGCGCGGCAGCGAGCGTGGCGGTGTTGTCACGCCCGGCCTGTACGATCAGGCGCAGGGAGGCACGCTGTACCTTGCGGGCCTCGAGGACTTTTCGCCGGCCGTGCAGCGAATGCTGGCAGCCGACCTCGACGCAGGCGCCTACACCCGCGTCGACGGCAGCGTGGCGCAGCCGCTGCACGCACGGCTGATCAGCAGTGCGCAGCCAGGCCTCGAGCTGCGCGCGAGCCCCGAGCCATTTCGCCGCGACCTGCTCGCTCACCTGAACCTCGTCACGCTCAAGGTGCCGCCGCTGCGCGACTACGCGGAGGACGTGCCGGACCTGCTGCGCCACTACGTTGACCGGCTGGTCGACGAGGAGCGCCTGCCGTTCCGCCGTTTCGGCGTCGCCGCCCAGAACCGCCTGCGCAACTACCCGTGGCCGGGCAACATCAGCGAACTGAAGAACCTCGCGCACCGCCTGCTGTTGCTCGGCGGCGAGGAGGAGATCCGGCTCGAGGAGATCGAGCGGGAGCTGGCGACCCACCTGACGCGCGACGAGCCGCTGGTCAAGCAGGACTTGCTGGCCCTGCCACTGCGCGAGGCGCGCGAGGCGTTCGAGCGGGCTTACCTGCAGCAGCAGCTGCTGCTGTGCAACGGCAAGGTCGGCCAGCTGGCCAAGCGGGTCGGCATGGAGCGCACGCACCTGTACCGCAAGCTGCGCTCGCTGGGTGTGGACTTCCGCCAGGGCACGGACGATTGAGCGGCTCGGAAACGCCGCGGGGGCGCCCGGCCGCGATCGCGTTCATCCTCGTGACGGTGGTGATGGACGTGCTCGCGTTCGGCATCGTGGTGCCCGTGCTGCCCAAGCTGATCGAGCACTTCCAGCACGGCGATACCGCGCTCGCCGCCGAGACCTACGGCGTGTTTGCCACGGCCTGGGCGCTGATGCAGTTCCTGTTCTCGCCGGTGCTCGGCGTGCTGTCCGACCAGTACGGTCGCCGGCGCGTGCTGCTGATCTCGCTGACCGGTCTTGGCCTCGACTATGTGCTGATGGCGCTGGCGCCGAACGTGCTGTGGCTGTTCGTCGGACGTGTCCTGTCCGGCATCACGGCGGCCACCTATGCCACGGCCGCGGCGTACATCGCCGACATCACGCCGCCGGAGCGGCGCGCGGCATCCTTCGGCTACGTCGGCGCCGCCTGGGGCGCCGGCTTCGTCTTCGGGCCTGCCATCGGCGGCCTGCTCGGCGGGATCGATCCGCGTCTGCCGTTCTGGGCGGCGGCGGGCCTCACGCTTGCGAACGCCTGTTACGGCTGGGCGGTGCTGCCGGAATCGCTGCCCGAGTCGCTGCGCACGCGCTTCAGCTGGCGGCGAGCCAATCCACTCGGCGCCCTGCTCCTGATCCGCGCCCGCAAGGGCCTCGCCGGGCTGTTCACGATGCAGGTGCTGCGTCGGGTCGCGCACTATTCGCTGCCGAGCGTGTTCGTGCTGTACGCGGGCTATCGCTATGGCTGGGACTCGACCCGGGTGGGCCTCACGCTCGCCTTCATCGGTGTCTGTACGGCGATCGTGCAGGGAGCACTGGTTGGTCCGGCGGTGCGCCGGCTCGGCGAGCGGCGCGCGGCACTGATCGGCCTTGCCAGCGAGACGATCAGCTACGCGATGTACGCGCTCGCGCCGACCGGGGCCTGGTTCCTGTGCGCAATCCCGTTCGGGGCCCTCGCGGGGCTGTACAGCGCGGCGGCGGATTCGCTGCTGAGCAAGCGGGTCTCGCCGAGCGAGCAGGGTCAGCTGCAGGGCGCCGGCTCGAGCTTGATGGGGCTGGTCGGGCTGATCGGTCCGGGACTGTTCACCTTCACGTTTGCCACCGCGATCTCACCGGCCGCGGGGCATGCGGTAATCCTGCCGGGAGCCCCATTCCTGGTCGCGGCCCTGATGACGGCCGCGTCGCTGTCGATCGCGTTCAAGGTCGCCCGGCCGCTGCCGGCGCCGGTGACCTGAGCGTCAGTCGCCGCCGACGCTGATCAGGATGGCGTCGACGTCTGCCTGCTTCAGGCGCGTGCGTACGCGGTTTAGCGCGTCCAGGTCCGAGTAAGGCCCCATTCGCACCCGATGCCAGGTCTCGGTGTCGACCGTGACCTTCTGCACCTTCGACTCGACGCCGGTCAGTGCGAGCTTTGCGCGCACGCGATCGGCATCGGCTTCGTTGCGGAACGAGCCGGCCTGCAGGTAGTACGTGCCGGGCCTCGTCACCGGGGCCGCGTGGACGTCGTGGTGCAGGTCCTTCTCCTTCTCCGGAATCACGATTTCCTGGCGCTTGAGCATGTCGGGAAAGCTGTAGACCGTGCCGCTGTCGGTCGTCGGATCCTTGTCCGCGGCCTCGTCGCGCGCTGACGCAGGCTCACGCTTCTTGGCCTTGGCCGGAGCGGGATCGGTCGGCTGGCGTGGCTTGTGCTGCCAGACGGCGGCGGCGACCGCGAGTCCGATGGCCAGCCCGATGGCGAGCCCGGTCCAGCCGGAGAAGCCCGCGCCACTGCCGCCGCGCGGCCGGCGCGGCGCGCCGCGCCGGTAATCCTTCATGCTCACATCGTGTCCGGAGCGGACACGCCGAGGATCGCAAGCCCGTTGCGGATCACCTGCCGAGCCGCCTGGAAAAGCGCCAGCCGCGCGTCGCGCAGCGTCTCGTCGTCGACGATCACGCGATGTGCGGCGTTCTCGTTGCCGGCCGCGTATGCGCTGTGCACTTCGTTGGCGAGCTCCCGCAGGTAGTTGACCAGCGTGTGCGGCGCGCGCGTCGCGGCCGCGAGCGCGAGCACTTCGGGGTAGCGGGTCATCGCGACCATCAGCCTGCGCTCGTGCGGCTCCGTCAGATGCTCAAGGCTCGCGCGGCCGCGGACGACATCGTGCTCGAGGCCGCGCTCGCTCAGCTGGCGAAGTACGCTCGCGACGCGCGCGTGGGCGTACTGGATATAGAACACCGGGTTGTCGGTGGTGCGGCTCTTGGCGAGCTCCAGGTCGAAGTCCAGGTGCTGGTCGTGCGAGCGCATGACGAAGTAGAAACGGCAGGCGTCGTTGCCGACCTCGTGGCGCAGCTGGCGCAGGGTCACGAAGTTGCCCTCGCGCTTGCCCATGGCGACCTTCTCGCCGCCGCGATACAGGCTCACCAGCTGCAGCAGTGGCACCTCGAGTGAATCGGGCGGCTCCCCCATCGCGGCAAGCCCGCCGCGCACGCGCGCGACGTAGCCGTGGTGATCGGCGCCGAGCACGTCGATCAGCCGGTCGAAGCCGCGCAGCCGCTTGTCCAGGTGGTAGGCGATGTCGGAGGCAAAGTAAGTGCGCACGCCGTTCTCGCGTTCGACGACACGATCCTCGTCGTCGCCGAACTCGGTCGCGCGGAACCAAAGTGCGCCGTCCTTGCGGTAGGTGTGGCCGCTCTGCTCGAGACGCCTGAGCGCCTCGTCGATCGCGCCGTTGGTCGACAGCGAGCGTTCCGAGAACCAGCGATCGAAAGTGACACCCATCTCGGCGAGGTCGCTGCGGATGTCCGCGACCATGCCGCCGAGGGCGTGGTCGACGATCCTGCGAAAGCCGTCCTCGCCAAGCAGCTCGCGCGAGCGGTTGATGATCGCATCGACGTACTGCTCCTTGTCGCCGCCTTCCGGCTCGTCCGGCGGCAGTCCCGTACGAATCGCCGCTGCGCTATGGCGCAGCTTGTGGCTGGCCTCGGCCTCGAGCGAAGCTGCGATGGGCAGCAGGTACTCGCCCTTGTAGCCGTTGCTCGGGAACGGCACGTCCTCGCCGAGACGCTCCAGGTAACGCAGCCAGACGCTGACCGCGAGAATGTCGACCTGGCGGCCGGCGTCGTTGATGTAGTACTCGCGGTGCACCGAGTGACCGGCGGCGGTGAGCAGGTTCGCGAGCGCCGCGCCGTAGGCGGCATGGCGGCCATGGCCGACGTGCAGCGGGCCGGTCGGGTTCGCGGAGACGAACTCCAGCAGCACCTTCTCGCCGGAGCCGGCCGGCTGCACGCCGTAGCCCGCACCGCGATCGATGATCGCGCCGAGTTCACCGTGGTAGGCGGCCGCGGTCAGATGGAAGTTGATGAAGCCGGGACCTGCGATCTCGACGCGCGCGATCGACGGGTCGGCGGGCAGCGCGTGCACGATTGCTTCGGCAAGCGCACGCGGGTTCTGGCGCGCGGCCTTGGCATGGCGCATCGCGACGTTGCTGGCGTAGTCGCCGTGACTGGCGTCACGCGTGCGCTCGACCTCCGGTCGGGTGGCGCGCGCTTCGGCACCGAGCAGGTCCGGGGGGAGGGCGGCGAGCGCCGCGCTGATCAGTGTCTCGATCGTCGATTTCAAGATGGAATCCGCCGCAACCAGCCCGCTTGGGGGGGCGAAAGTCTACCGGATTCGCCCGCCGAGGCGGCATCCGGCGGATACCCCAGATTCGCGTCAACTGACCTCGAGCGGGTCTACATCGATCGACCAGCGCACCCGGCGGGCCGACGGCAGGGCGCCGATCGATTCCAGCCACGGTCCGAGGAACTGCTGCAGGGCGGCGCGCGAGCCGGATTCGAGCAACAGCTGCGCCCGGAAGCGACCGGCGCGACGCTCCATCGCCGCCGCGGCGGGTCCCAGCAGCCGCACGGCGTTGCCGGCAGCGCCTCCGGCGAGCGTGCGGGCCTCCTCCAGGAAGGCGAGCGCGGCCTCCCGCGCCGTGCTGTCGGCACGCAGCAGCGCCAGCCGGCTGAACGGCGGCCAGCGTGCTTCGGCGCGTTCGGCCAGCGCCGCCTTTGCGTAGCCGTCGTAGCCTTCCTGCATCAGCCGGACCAACAGCGGATGCTCGGGGCAGGCGGTCTGCACCAGCACCTCGCCGGGCCGGCTCGCGCGTCCGGCGCGGCCGGACACTTGCACGATGCTTTGCGCGAGCCGCTCGCTGGCGCGAAAGTCGCTGCCGAACAGGCCCTGGTCGGCATTGAGCACCACCACCAGCGTCACGTCCGGGAAGTCGTGGCCCTTGGTCAGCATCTGCGTACCGACCAGGATGCGCGCGGCGCCCGAGTGCACGCGTTCGAGCGCCGCCTCGATCTCGCCGCGGCTCTGGATCGTATCGCGGTCGATGCGTACCACCGGCACGCCGGGGAAGAACTCGTCGAGTGCATCCTCGATGCGCTCGGTGCCCTGGCCGACGGGGCGTACCTCGGCGCCGCAGGTCGGGCAGGCGAATGGCACCGGCGTCTGCGCGCCGCAGTGGTGGCAGATCAGCCGATGCCGCTTCAGGTGCACGGTCATGCGCGCGTCGCACTCGCCACACGGCGCCGCCCAGCTGCAGGCGGGGCAGAACAGCTGCGGCGCATAGCCACGCCGATTGAGGTACAGCAGCACCTGCCCGCCGGCGGCGAGGTGGCGCTGCATCGCCAGCATGCTCGGCGTCGCGATGCCGTGGCGCTCCTCGTGCATGCGCAGATCGACGATCGCCGTGCGCGGGGCGCCGGCAGCGCCGGCGCGCTCGGGCAGCCGCACGCGCTGGTAGCGACCACTTTCGGCGTGCTGCAGCGTCTCCAGCGACGGCGTCGCCGAGCCCAGCACCACCGGGATGCCATGGCGCTGGGCACGCAGCACGGCCAGATCGCGCGCCGAGTAGCGAAAGCCCTCCTGCTGCTTGTAGGACGCATCGTGTTCCTCATCGACGATCACGATGCCCGGTCGCGCCAGCGGCACGAACACGGCTGAGCGGGTGCCGATCACGATCGGTGCCGCGCCGCTGCGCGCGGCGCGCCACATCTGCAGCCGCTCGCTGTCGGTGAGCCCGGAATGCAGCACCGCGAGCGGCACCGAATAGCGCGTGGAGAAGCGCTCGACCGCCTGCGGCGTCAGCGCGATCTCGGGCACTAGCACGAGTGCCTGCTCGCCGCGTGCCAGCACCGCCTCGATGCTGCGCAGGTAGACCTCGGTCTTGCCGCTGCCGGTGACGCCGTGCAGCAGGAACGGCGCGAAGGTGCCGAGCGTCGCGCCGATCGCGGCGAGCGCGTCGGCCTGCGCGGCGGTCAGCACCGGTCCCTGCGCGACGGTGGCGACGGGCGGCGCGAGCGGCGGCGCCTCGTGCACGAACGACTCCACCCAGCCGCGGCTCGCGAAGCCCTTCAGCGCCTCGCGTACGCCGGCGCCGAGGGCCTCGAGTTGCGCCTCGCCGATCGAGGCGCCCGTACTCAGCGCGGCGACCAACGCCCTCTGCCGCGGCCCCAGCCGCGGCTGACCGGCAACGGCCTGCGCGCCATCGGCGCGCCACTGCCAGCGTGTCTCGCGGGCGTGCAGGGGGCGCCCGGCGCGCAGCGCCGAGGGCAGCGCGGCGGCGAGCGCCTCGCCCAGCGGGTGGTGGTAGTAGTCCGCCGCCCAGCGCACGAGTTCGAAGGTGATCCCATCCAGCGGCGGTTCCGTGTCGAGCACGACGCTGGCTGCCTTCAGGCGCGCGGTCGGCAGATCCGAGCCGCGGCCGACCTCGACGATCAGCCCGACCTTGGTCTGGCGGCCGAACCGTACCTCGACCCGCAGCCCGGCCCGGCACGCCCCGACCGCCGCCCCCGGCGGGGGCAGGTAGTCGAACACGCGCCGCAGCGGCGCGTCCAGGGCGACCCGGAGCACCGTCCCGGGATGGTTCGGAGGCTGGCTCTTATGCAATTTGAATCAGAGGGTTGTGCGAGGCTGGCGGTGCGGGTGGGGCCCGTTGCCGGGTGGCCGTCAACGCGCCCGGCCAGCGCACGTTATACCGGCGAGGGCGCGATGCGGCCAGCATCGATGCCCGCGTTCTGGATGAACCCAACTTCACCTGCCCGCGGACGCACCGATGGCTTGCTCTGCTACCCTGCCGCGCGATGACTGCCACGGCCGCAGCGATGCTGGCCGGCCGGCCTCCGGGGAGGGATTTCTGGACGCGACGCGTGAACTTGAGCGGTTCTTGAAGGATGTCGAGCGGCGGGCGTTTCGGATCGCAGAGATCGCGCTGCGCAACCCGGACGATGCGCTCGACGTCGTGCAGGAGGCGATGATCCAGCTCGCCCGCAGCTACGGCGATCGCCCGGGCGAGCAGTGGAAGCCACTGTTCTACCGGATCCTGCAGAATCGGATCCACGACTGGCGGCGCCGGCGGCAGACCCGCTCGCGGGTGATCGCCTGGTGGACCGGCGGCATTGCGCAGGAAGACGACGCACCGGATCCGATCGACGCCGCGGTCTCGACCGACGCAGGCCCGCAGGAGAGGCTGGAACAGGGCGAAGCGATGGGTGCGCTCGAGCAGGCCCTCGCGGCGCTGCCCCCGCGCCAGCAGCAGGTGTTCCTGCTGCGCGCGCTGGAGGGCATGGACGTGGCCGAGACGGCTGCCGCGATGGGCTGCTCGCAGGGTAGCGTGAAGACACATTATTTCCGCGCGCTGCAAGCGTTGCGCGCGAGGCTCGGAGAGCACTGGACATGACACACGACCGGGACCCTTTCGAGGAGCGCTGCCGCGAGGCGCTCGCGGCCCGCGTCGAGAGCGTCGACGGGCACGCCCGTTCGCGCTTGAACCGCGCGCGCCAGGCGGCCCTCGCGGAACGCGCCGCGAGCAGCGGTACGCGCCCGTTTCGCGTACCGGGGTTCTGGCTGCCGGGCAGCGTGCTCGCAGGGGCCGCGGTGCTCGCCCTTGCGGTATGGGTGGCGCGACCGGTCGTGAACCCGCCGACGGCACTCGCCGAGGCGAGCGCGCTCGAGGATGCGGAGATGCTGTCTTCGAGCGAGGGACCGGATCTTTATCAGGACGACGCGGAATTCTACGACTGGGCCGGCGGCGACGCGGCCGGGGGCACAGGCTAGACATGCGCGTGGTGACGCCCCGGCTGCTGCTGGCGGGATGGTGCCTGCTCGGCGCAGGCGCGGCGCTCGCGGTCGAGGCGAAGCCCGCGGCGCCGGATGCGGAGTTCCTGGAGTTCCTGGGTAACGGCGACGATGCCGACCCGGAGCTGCAGAAATATCTCGCGGGGCGTGAACACGCGGCCAAGACCGAGGCGGCAAAGCCGGCGGCGAAGGACGGGAGCGAGAAGCCATGATGTCGAATTCATTCAAGCAGCGCGTGCAGTGCGCTATCGCGCTCGTGCTGTGTGCGCTTGCATTGTCGACGGTCGCGCCTTCCGCCCGCGCCGACGAAACGCCGGGCGTCGCCTGGTCGGCACTAGCGCTACCGCAGCAGCAGGTGCTCAAGTCGTTCGAGGAGCGCTGGAGCCAGCTGCCCGCGGAGCGGCAGGCCGCACTGGCGCATGGCAGCGAGCGGTGGCTGTCGATGTCGTCCGAGCAGCGTGACCAGGCCAAGGACCGCTTCGAGCACTGGCGCGAGCTGCCGCCGGCGCAGCGTCAGCAGATGCGCGAGCGCTGGCGCCAGTTCCGGGCGCTGCCGCCTGACGAGCAGCGGCGTATCCGGAGCCACTTCGAACGCTTCCGGCAGCTGCCGCCGGAACGACGCGAGCAGCTGCGCGACCGCTGGCGCCAGATGTCGCCGGCGCAGCGCGAGCGGGTGCGCGAGCGCGTTCGCGAGCACGCTCCGCGCCACGGCCTCTGACCCGCGATAGGGATTCGGCGCGGCATAGCCGCTACACTTCGAGGCTTCACGCGGTCGGATCGGTACCATCCGTCCCCGCTGCGCAGGGAGCCTTCGATGACCGCAGCCGCCCGCTTCGCACCCCGCGCGCTGGCCAGGCAGACATGGGCTGCGTCGCTGGCTGCGCTGTCGAGGACGCGCGGCTCGCGCTGGCGCCGCATCTGCGTTCGCCACGACCGGTCGCCTGCCAGGCGCCTGCGCGGCAAAGCGACGTGCGCAAGCCGTCGTTCGCGACGCGAACACCGATGAGGCACACCGACTGGTGGCCGTACGCGCTGATCTTCGCGATCGGCGTGGCATCACTGCTGCTGGCGCTGCGCGGCGTGTCGCGGCAGTGGGCCGGCCGCTGGCAGTCGCTGCGCCGACAGCCGATCTGGCTGCAGCTGGCGGCGCTGCTGGGATTGGTCTGGATCGCGCTGCGGCTCGCGCGCGCCGGCTGGCGACCGTTGGTCACCTTCCTCGTGGTGCTGGGCGTGTTCGCCCTGTGGGGCGAGATCGCCGTGCGGGCGCGCCGATGAGACGGCTGGCGACTTGACGATCAGCAACGCAGGTCCATACTGCGCACGTCGCCGCCACATCCGCCCGAGGTCAGCCATGAGGGACGAGATGCAGTTCTCCAACGGACAGCGGGGCATCCACGCCGCGTCGAATCAGGCCATCGTGCTCGATGAGGATGTGCGCGCGTGGTTCGGCGAACGGCTCGACTCGGCGGGCCTCGAGGCGCTGGTGAACGCGACGCTGCGCGAGCACATCCGCCGCGCCGGCGAACCCCTCGAGCGGACGCTGCGCCGCGTGGTGCGCGAGGAACTGCGCAAGGCCGGCTAGCGGCCTCGGCGCGACGCTCGCCGTGGCGCCCGGCAGGCGCCACAATTGCGCCATGGAGACGACCCCCCCGGCCCCTTCCGCCTGGTACCGCGGCGCGCTCGCGCCGTTGGGCGAGCCGGTCTTTCGCAAGCTCTGGCTCGCGAGCCTCGGTTCCAACTTCGGCACCCTGATCCAGACGGTCGGCGCGGCGTGGCTGATGACCACGCTTGCGCACTCCGCCGACATGGTGGCATTCGTGCAGGCGGCCACGGCGTTGCCGATCATGCTGCTGTCGGTGCCCGCGGGTGCCGTTGCCGATATCTGGGACCGCCGCCATGTGATGCTGCTCGCGCAGGCGGTGATGGCGGTTGCGGCGCTGCTGTTGACCGTGCTTGCCTACCGCGGCGTGCTCACGCCGTGGTCGCTGCTGGGCTTCACGTTCCTGCTCGGCTGCGGCAGCGCGCTGTATGGCCCCGCCTGGCAGTCGTCGGTCGGCGAGCAGGTGCCGAGCGCGCTGCTGCCGGCCGCGATTGCCCTCAACGCGCTGGGCTTCAACATTGCCCGTACCGTCGGCCCGGCCCTTGGCGGTGCGATCGTCGCCGGTGCCGGCGCCCAGGTCGCGTTCCTGATCAACACCCTCTCCTACGTCGGCCTGATCGCGGTGCTGGCCGCCTGGCGCCGGCCGCGGCCGGCGGCGACCCTGCCGCCGGAGAGCATCGGCGCGGCCATCGGCGCGGGCCTGCGCTACGCGCGGCTGTCGCCTGGACTCCGCACGGTGCTATTGCGCAGCGCCGTGTTCGGGCTGTTCGCGAGCAGCCTGTGGGCAACGGTGCCCCTGATTGCGCGCGACCAGCTAGGCGGTGGCCCGCTGACCTATGGCCTGCTGCTGGGCGCGTTCGGGGCAGGCGCGGTGCTGGCAGCACTCGCCAGCACCGCGCTGCGCCGACACCATGGCCACGACCGGGTCGCGACGCTGTCCTCGGCCGTGTTCGGGCTCGCGACGATCGCGATGGCGTTCTCCACGTGGCTGTGGCTGTCGGTGCCGGCGATGGTGCTCGCCGGCGGCGCCTGGGTGCTGTCGTTCTCGACTTTCAACGTCGTGACCCAGATGTCCTCGCCACGATGGGTGGTCGGCCGGACGCTGGCCTTCTACCAGACCGGCGTGTTCGGCGGGATCGCGGTCGGCAGCTGGCTGTTCGGCATGTGCGCCGAATACATTGGTCTGCGCGTCGGGCTGGTCACGGGCGGGCTCGCGCTGCTCGCGGCCGTGCTGCTGGGGCGGCGCTGGCCGGTGCATGCCACGGGCCTGGCGGACGTCGGCCAGCTCGAGAACGCGGTCGCCGACCATGCGCACCTGGCCGTCGACCCCGACGCCGGTCCCATCGTCGTCTCGGTCGAATACCGGGTCGATGTGGCCCGTCTGGTCGAGTTCGTGGACGCCGCGCATGAATTGGGCAGGACCCGCCGCCGGGACGGCGCGCGCCGCTGGTCGCTGATGCAGGACCTGAGCGACCCCAGCCGCTTCGTGGAGCGCTATCAGGCCGTCACCTGGCTCGATCACCTGCGCCAGTGGCAGCGGGCGACGGTTGCAGACGAAGGTGTCCGGGCGCGGGTGCTGGCGTTCCATCAGGGGCCGGAGCCCCCCCGGGTGCGCTACCTGCTGGCGCGGGCACCGGACGACCTGCAGGCAGAGGGAGGCCAGCGGTGGGTCGCGCCGGCGCGCGAGCGCCGCCACCCCGCCACCCCGGCCGGCACCTTCGCGCAGGGGGCGACGCGTCCCCCCCCGAAGCACTAAACTAGCGGGCTATGCCCGGTCGCCGGGCTCACCTGCAGCAGGATCGCCACAGCCATGGGTCGCATCTTCGAAGTCCGCAAGCACGCCATGTTCGCGCGCTGGAACCGGATGGCGAAGCAGTTCCATCGCATCGCCAAGGACATCAATATTTCGGTCAAGTCGGGCGGTACCGACCCGAACTCGAACCCTGGCCTGCGGCGTTGCATCCAGAACGCGCGCGCGATCAACATGCCGATGGACAAGGTCGATGCCGCGATCAAGCGCGCCTCAGGCAAGGACGCGGCGAGCTTCACCGTGATGATCTACGAAGGCTACGCGCCGCATGGCGTCGCGGTGCTGGTCGAGACCGCCACCGACAACTCCACGCGCACGGTCGCGAGCGTCCGCCACATCTTCTCCAAGTACGGCGGCAACCTCGCCACCTCCGGCAGCGTCAGCTTCCAGTTCAAGGAGATGGGCGTGTTCCGGCTGGCGCCGGACGGCGTCGACCAGGACGACCTAGAGCTGTATCTGATGGACCATGGCCTCGACGAGATGGGTGAGAGTACCGGCGAGAAGGGCGAGCCGCAGCTCGTCATCCGCTGCGCTTTCCCGGATTTCGGCCACCTGCAGAAGGCGCTCGAGGACCGTGGTATCGCGCCGCTGTCGGCAGAGCGCGAGTTCGTCTGCACGACCCCGACCGAGTTACCCGAGGAGCAGGCCAAGGAAGTCCTGGAACTGATCGACAAGCTTGAGCAGGACGATGACGTCCAGAACGTCTTCCACACGCTCGCGTAAAGGTTTAGCCATGCAGACGATCCGTCATCTCGCCGTCATCGCCGCCGTGCTCGCCACTGCCGCTGCCGCATCGGCCCAGACGCCGCCGAAGAAGTTCTTGCAGCCGACCACGATGCGCGAGCTGGTGGCCACCTCCAAGCCCGGGGACTGGCGACCGCTCGACCCGGAGCGCACGTTGTACCTGGAGCTGTCCTCCGGGCGCGTCGTCATCGAGCTTGCGCCGGCGTTCGCACCGCGCCATGTCGCCAACATCCTCAAGCTCGCGCGCGCCCACTGGTACGACGGGCTGGCGATCGTCCGCCTGCAGGACAACTTCGTCGCGCAGTGGGGCGACCCACTGAACTCGAAGCCTGAGGTCGGCGACAAGCGCCTGCCGGCGGAGTTCTCGCGCAGCGCCCAGAACCTGCCGTTCACCCGCCTGAAGGACCCCGACACCTTCGCGAACGAGGCCGGCCACTCGAACGGCATCCCGGTCGCTCGTACGGCCGCCGACGGCGAGGCCTGGCCCGTGCATTGCTACGGCATGGTCGGCGTCGGTCGCGACAATGATCCGGCGACCGCGATCGGCACTGAGCTGTACGTCGTGATCGGACATTCGCCGCGCCAGCTCGACCGCAACGCCGCGGTCGTTGGACGCGTCGTGTGGGGGATGGAGCTGATGTCATCCCTGCCGCGCGGCTCGGGCGATCTGGGCTTCTACGAGCCGGAACAGCGGGTGCCGATCCAGAGCGTCAAGGTCGCCGCCGACCTGCCCGCGGCCGAGCGCCTGCCTCTTGAAGTGATGCGCACCGACCTGCCGTTGTTCCAGAAGCTCATCGAGCTGCGCCGCAACCGCAAGGACCCCTGGTACAAGGTGCCCGCCGGCCGCATCGACGTCTGCAACGTGCCGCTGCCGGTGCGCGAGCACGCCGAGAAGCCGGAAATGCACAAGAAGGGCTGAGCCCCTCAGCCGGTGCCGCGTACGTCCCGACCGCCGGCGACGAGCGCGGCGCGAAGGTTCGCGGCCGTCAGCTCGCCCTCCCAGCGCGACACGACCAGCGTCGCCACCGCATTGCCGATCAGGTTCGTGACGGCACGCGCCTCGCTCATGAAGCGATCGATGCCGAGGATCAGCGCCAGCGCCGCGACCGGCACCCCCGGAACCACGGCAAGCGTCGCGGCGAGCGTGATGAAGCCGCCGCCGGTGACTGCCGCCGCGCCCTTCGACGAGAGCATCGCCACCAGCAGCAGCGTCAGCTGCTGGCCGAGCGACAGCGGTACGTCCAGCGCCTGCGACAGGAACAGCACCGCCAGCGACAGGTAGATGCAGGTGCCGTCGAGGTTGAACGAGTAGCCGGTCGGTACGACGAGGCCCACCGTCGCCCGCCGGCAGCCGAGGCGCTCGAGCCGGTCGATCAGCGGCGCGAGCACGCTCTCCGAGGATGACGTGCCGATGACCGTCACGATCTCGGTTCGCAGGTAGGCCACCAGCCGCCACAGGCTGAAACCCGCCACTCGCGCGGCGAGGCCGAGCACGACGAACACGAACAGTGCGCACGTAAGGTAGAACACGCCCATGAAGCGCGCCAGCGGCGCGAGGCTCTGCCAGCCAAACCTGCCTAGCGTGAACGCCATCGCACCGAATGCGCCGATCGGCGCAAGCCACATCACCATGGCGACGATGCGGAACAGGACCTGCGAGGCAGAATCGATGAACGAGACGAAGAACTGTGCCCGCTCGCCGACCAGTGCGGCGCCAAAGCCGGTAAGCAGCGCGGCGACCAGCACCTGCAGCAGTTCGCCCGAGGTCAGGGCGCCGGGCAGCGTGCTCGGTATCACGTTCAACAGGAAGTCGGCGACCGACTGGTCGTGGGCGGCAAGGGCGTACTTCGCCACGGCCGTGGCGTCGAGCCGGGCCGGGTCCGCGTGGAAGCCGTCACCCGGTCTCAGCAGGTTGCCGACCAGCATGCCGACCCCGAGGGCGATGGTCGAGAGTACCTCGAAGTAGGCGAGCGCCTTGAAGCCGACGCGGCCGACGCGTGGCAGGTCGCGCATGTGGGCGATTCCCAGCACGATCGTGCAGTACACGATCGGGCCGACCAGCATGCGAATCAGGCGGATGAAGCCATCGCCGAGCGGCTTGAGCGCAACGCCGGTCTGCGGTGCCAGCACCCCCACCAGGGCCCCCGCCGCAACCGCGACGAGGACCCAGAAGTACAGCGAGCGGGCGAGCCGGCGCACGCCCTCAGCCGGACGACTTGACCGCCTGGATCAGCTGGTTGACGGCGCCCTGCGCGTCGCCATACAGCATGCGGGTATTGTCGAGGAAGAACAGCGCGTTCTCGATACCCGAGAAGCCCTGGCCCTGGCCGCGCTTGATGACTATTACGTTCTTGGCCTTGTCGGCATTGAGGATCGGCATGCCGTAGATCGGGCTGGACTTGTCATTGCGCGCGACCGGGTTGACGACGTCGTTCGCGCCGATGATCAGCGCAACGTCGGCCGTCTCGAACTCGGCGTTGATCTCCTCGAGGTCGGAGATGATGTCGTACGGCACGCCGGCCTCGGCAAGCAGCACGTTCATGTGGCCGGGCATGCGGCCGGCGACCGGATGGATCGCGAACTTCACGGTGACGCTGTTGTTCTGCAGCAGCTGCGCCAGTTCCCAGACCTTGTGCTGCGCCTGGCCCACGGCCATGCCGTAACCCGGCACGATGATGACCTTCTGCGCGTAAGCCATCATGACGCCGGCGTCCGAGGCCTCGATCGACTTCATCGAGCCGCTGACCGTGCCGGTGGCCGCGCCGGCAGTGTCGCCGAAGCCGGAGAACAGCACGTTGCCGAGCGAGCGGTTCATCGCCTTCGCCATCAGCTGCGTGAGCAGCGTGCCGGCGGAGCCGACCACCATGCCGGCGATGATCATCGCGGCGTTCTGCAGCACGAAGCCTTCGAAAGCGACCGCAAGCCCGGTCAGCGCGTTGTACAGCGAGATGACCACCGGCATGTCTGCGCCGCCGATCGGCAGCGTCATCGTCACGCCGAGCACCAGCGCGAGCACGAAGAACCCGGTCACGACCGGCGCGCTCGTATTGATGCCGGTGGCGAGCAGTACGCCGAGGATCACGGCGATGGCGAGGATCAGCATGTTGACGAACTGCTGGCCGCCGAAACGAAACGACTTCTTGATAAGGCCCTGCAGCTTGCCGAACGCAATGCCGGAGCCGGAGAACGACACGGCGCCGATCAGGCCACCGAGCACCGCGAGGGAGCCGAACACCGGACTCTCGGTCGGGCCGCGGTAGAGTTCGACGGCGGCGATGGCGGCGGCGGCGCCGCCACCCATGCCGTTGTAGAGCGCGATCATCTGCGGCATGTCGGTCATCGCGACGCGCTTGCCCGTCCACCAGGCGAAGCCGCCGCCGATCGCCGTCGCGACGATGACGAGGGCGAGGTTGAGGTTGAAGTCGCCGAGCAGGTACGTGACCAGCGTGGCGATGACCATGCCCATGCCGGCCCAGAGGATGCCACCACGCGCCGTCGACGGCGAGCTCATCCGCTTGAGCCCCATGATGAACAGGGCGGCCACCAGGATGTACGCCGTCTGGACGATACCCGCCGCCAGCCCCGAGTTGATGGTGGACATCAGTGGTGTCCTCCCGCCGGCGCCTTCTTGTTGCTCGACTTGAACATCTCGAGCATCCGCTCCGTCACGACGTAGCCGCCGACCGCGTTGCCCGCGGCCAGGATCACGCCGACGAAACCGATCGAGAGTTCGAGCAGGCCGTGCGCATTGAACAGCGCGACCATCGCGCCGACCAGCACGATGCCGTGCACGAAGTTGCTGCCGGACATCAGCGGCGTGTGCAGGATCACCGGCACGCGCGAGATGACCTCGTAGCCGGTGAAGGCCGCAAGCATGAAGATGTAGATCGCAATGACGCCATTCATCGGTCGCTCCTTCAGCCAGCCGCCAGCAGCTTGGCGGTGGGTTCGTGTTTCACCTGGCCCGCGTTCGTCAGCACGGTGCCGGCGAACACCTCGTCGGACCAGTCGAAGCCGAGCACGCCGTCTTTCAGCGCCGGACTCAGCAGGTTGTACAGGTTGCGCGCGTACATCTCGGATGCGTGGTACGCGAGCTGGGCCGGCAGGTTCACCGGCCCGACGATCCTCACGCCGCCGTGCTGCACCGTCTCGCCGGCGCGGGTCAGCTCGCAGTTGCCGCCGTTCTCGGCGAGGATGTCGACGATGACGGCGCCGGTCTTCATGCGCTCGACGACCGCCCTGGAGACAATGCGCGGCGCCGGGCGGCCCGGGACCCCGGCAGTGGTGACGACGACGTCCGCAACGACGATGCGCCCGTCCAGCACCTCCTGCTGCTTGGCCTTCTCCTCGGCGGTCAGCTCGCGTGCGTAGCCGCCCGCGCCTTCGGCGGTGACGCCCGTCTCGATGAACTTCGCGCCCAGAGACTTCACCTGATCGCGAGTCGCGCTGCGCACGTCGTATGCCTCGACGATCGCGCCTAGGCGCTTGGCGGTCGCGATCGCCTGCAGGCCCGCGACGCCGACGCCGATCACCAGCACGGTCGCCGGGCGGATAGTGCCGGCCGCGGTCGTGAGCATCGGGAAGAAGCGGTCGAGGGTGTTGGCGCCGATCAGCACGGCCTTGTAGCCGGAGATCGCCGCCTGCGAGGACAGCGCGTCCATGGACTGGGCGCGGGAGATGCGCGGGACCAACTCCATCGCGAAGCTCGTCACCTGGCGCTCGCACAGGGCCTTTACCGCCGGCAGATGGTTGTGTGGCTGCATGAAGCCCGCATGCACGGCGCCGACCTTCATCATGCCGACCTCGGCAGGCGTCAGCGGCTGGACCCGCAGCAACAGGTCTGCGCGGGCGTACAGCTCCGCTGCGGAGTCGACGAACTCCACGTCCTTGTAGGCAGAATCTGGGAACTTGGCGGCATCGCCAGCCCCCCGCTCGAGCACGACGCGGGCACCGAGCTTCGCGAATTTCGCGGCGACCTCCGGGACGAGGGCGACCCGGGCTTCGCCCGGCGTGGTTTCGCGGGGCACACCGACGACGATCCCGGCGGCGTTAGGAGAGGCAGACATCGAGGACCTCCCGGTCGGGGTCCGCAAGGCGCCGTCGCGAGGCTGTTGCGCAGGCGACGCGGACCCGAGTATTACGTTTTGATTGACTGCCTTGCGTCGTTTGATTATGGCACAGGGCTTTCGTATCTTACACGGGTGAAATTGACGCCACCCGTGCACCGCTACGGCTCGACCGCAGTTCCCTCGGGAAGTGCGTATGGGCGCGCGGGCGCGCCTTCCGGCCTCACCCAGCAGGTGCTGCGCACCGATGTCGCGGGCATGCCGCTCGAATGGATCGACTATCGCGAAGCGGTCCGGCTCTACTACATGGGCCAGGTTGCCTACACCTGCGGCTCGGTCCTGTTCCGGCTGCACGGCGGCACTAATGCGCGCAGCGGCCGGCAGAGCATTGTCGACGTCAGTTCCATCGTCGCCACGGTCGGTCATTCGAGCAATCCCGGCAATTCGCGCGCCGACTACGTCCCGCCCCTGAACAATGAGACGCTGTTCAAGCGCGATGCGTACCTGTGCATGTACTGCGGACTGCGCTTCCAGACCTCGCTGCTGTCGCGCGACCACATCAGGCCGTTCTGCCGCGGCGGCGAGGATGTCTGGACGAACGTCGTGACCGCCTGCCGGCGCTGCAACAACGCCAAGGCCTACCGGACGCCCGAAGAGGCTGGCATGCAGCTGCTGGCCGTGCCGTTCATGCCGACCTATCCCGAATACGTGTACCTGAAGGGGCGCCGCGTGCTGGCCGACCAGATGCAGTATCTGCTCGCCCACTTTCCGCGCTCCAGCCCGCTGCACCTGCGGTTGCGCGAGTGGCGTCACTAGCGCGATGCCAGAGCTGCACCTGGTCGACGCCAGTTTCTTCGTGTTCCGTGCCTATTACTCGATCCCGGATCACATGGCCGACGCGCAAGGCCAGCCGGTCAATGCGCTCTACGGCTTTGCGCGCTTCATGTCGGATCTGCTGGAGCACGAGCGCCCGGAGTTCGTCGCGGTCGCGTTCGACGAGAGTCTCGCCAGCTCCTTCCGCAACCGCCTCTATCCGGCGTACAAGGCCAACCGCGAGCCGGCGCCCGACGCCCTCAAGCAGCAGTTCGCCCGCTGCCGTGCGCTGTGCCGTCACCTGGGCGTCGCCGACTATTCCAGTCCCGAGTACGAAGCCGACGACATCATCGGCACCATCGCCACGCGCATGCGGGCCGCGGGATTCCGCTCGACGCTGGTGACGCGCGACAAGGACCTCGCGCAGCTGGTGCACGACGGCGACGAGTTCTGGGACTACATGGCCGAGGAGCGCTATGCCTACGAGGACATCGCGGCGCGCTTCGGCGTGCGCCCCGAGCGCATGGCCGACTACCTGGCGCTGACCGGCGATGCGGTCGACAACATCCGGGGCGTGCCGGGGATCGGCCCGAAGACAGCTGCCGTGCTGCTCGGCGAGTTCGAATCGCTGGACGAGCTGTACGCGAACCTCGGGCGCGTCCCGGCTCTGAAGGTCCGCGGCGCGGCGGGAGTCGCGACGCGCCTCGCGGAACACCGCGACGCCGCGTACCTGGCGCGCGAGCTGACCCGCATCGCCTGCGACATGCCGCTCGCCGTCAATTCCGATGCGCTGCGCCGCGTGCCGCCGGACCTTGTCGCGCTGGGGGGCTTCTACGATGCCGCGGGCTTCGGTCCGATGTTGCGACTGCAGGCCGAGCGTATCCGCCGTCAGCTCGAGACCGCCTAGCTCGGCTCCAGCGCCTCGCTCACCGCGCCTGCGACCAGCCTCGCGGTGAGCCGCTGGCGCCAGCCGCGCGGCGCGCCGAGCCCGAGCCGCTCGAGGTATGGGCGCAGTTCCGCCCCATCGGTACCGGCCGCCAGTGCAGCCACGATCGAACGCATGCGTCCGCCGCTCGTCGCACTGCGCAGCCGTAGCTGCTCAAGCGCCCTTGCGAGCACGATTTCCTCGGCCGTGAAGTCGCTGCCGAACGGGTACTCCGAGAACAGCCGCTGCTCGCGCAGTGGCTGCAGCGCCGCCGCCAGTGCCTGCGGCAGGTTGCTGCGCTGCGCATCCGGGATGCGGTAGCCGCGCTCGATCTTGCCGGCGCCCTGGGCCTGCGCGAGCAGCGCAGGCTGGAAGCGCGCGTCGGTCACCGCCAGCAGCGCAGCGACGCAGTCACGATCGCTCAGGCCGCGCAAATCAGCGACGCCGTACTCGGTCACGACCACGTCGCGCAGGTGACGCGGGATGGTTGTGTGGCCGTAGTTCCACACCACGTTCGAGCGGGTCACACCACCGCTGGTGCGCGTGCTCCGCAACAGCAGGATCGAGCGCGCCTCGGGCAGCGCGTGCGCCATCGCGACGAAGTTGTACTGGCCGCCGACGCCACTGATGACCTGGCCCGAGTCGAGCGCATCGGAGACGGCGGCACCAAGTCCGGTGACCATCATCGTCGTGTTGATGAAGCGTGCGTGGCGTCGCTGCGCGACCTTCAGCGCCTGGTCCGGACCGTACAGCTGGTTGGTGAAACCGATCCGCGTCATGTCGAAGCGTTCGCGATCGTCGGCGGGAAGCTCGCGCAGAGCGCCGTAGAAGCCGCGCGAGCCGAGCAGGAACCCGGCATGCAGCACGCGGCCGCCGTTCAGCCGGCGCGCCAGGCAGCGCGCCGCGATCGCCGCCCGTGCCTCGGCGGTGTCCAGCCGGGCCTCCAGTCGCGTGCCGTCCGGGGCGACTAGCGTGCCGCGACCTGCGAGCCGGGTGCCGGCCAGGAATAGCCCGGCTTGATCGAGTCCGTCGAACTCCGCCGGATCCAGCCACTCGACGCCCGCGCGCGCGAGCGCGACCAGCGTCTCGATGTCGAGCCGTTCGGCGATCGAACCGTCATCGAGCAGTCGCTGCAGCGTCGCGTGCGGATAGACGCGGCGCGAGAGGATGCCGCTGCGGTACAGCTCGAGAAAGCCCTCGCTGAACATCTCGGTGCAGGCATACACGCCACGCTCGAGTGGCGCGAGGCCGCCGAGGCGGTCGATGGCGCCGGCCGAGCGCGCCGCTACGCCGGTCGCCGCGAGCGCGGCCCGGAACACGTCGTTGCGCTGCTGACGCAGCTGCAGCGCGTAGACGCATGCCTCGCCCAGCTCGCCAATGCCAAGCTGCAGCGTGCCGCCGTCGCGCACCAGCGCGGCTGCGTTCAGGCCGAGCGCGTGCTCGACATCGTGGATGGGCATGTGCGGGGGGCAGTACGGGTCGTGGTCGTAGCGCTCGTGGTCGAGCAGCAGGTCGAAACGCCCTTCGGGCACCACCGCGTCGCCCAGCATGAACGGCAGGCGATGGTTGATCGCGCCGATGGTCACGACCTGCGTGCCTACGGCACGCGCCTGGTCCAGGTGCCCGAACAGGTCGAGCGACAGGTCCGTGTTGCAGCTCAGGCTCAGCTCGTTACGACCACCGCCCGCGCGCGCGGCCACCTGCTGCGCCAGCACGTTGACACCAAGCTCGACCAGCTCGCGCACGACGTGCGAGTAATTGACGCTGATGTAGTCGTGCTGCACCGAGTCGACACCCAGCCAGGCACCGGCCTGTACGTAGAACTGCCGGACGCGGATGTTGGCGGGCAGCGTGCGGGAGCGCATCGCGCGTACATACTCCAGATCCGGGTAGTCGCCGAAGACGCGCTCGACCATGGGCCCGAGAAATCGTCGCTCGAGGTCCGAGGCGCCGACCGGACGGTTCAGCGACAACGCGGTGACGATCGTGAGGCTTAGCGATGGATCGCGCGCGACGCGCCGGTAGAACTCGTTGAGCACGACGTTGGGCTTGCCAATCGCCAGCGGCGTCGCGAGCACGATGCGCTTGCCGAGCCGGCGCAGGGCCGCGTCGACGCATTCGCCGACGTCGTCATGGCGCTGTGGATTCTGGGACGTCATGGTCGATTGGAGCCCCGCGCGTGGCGGCGCGCCAGGACCGCGCCGAACATCAGCTGCACCTGATGGTAGATGATAAGCGGCAGCACGATGAAGCCCAGCGCCGGCGAGCTGCCGAACATCACCCGCGCGATCGGCAGGCCATTGGCGAGACTCTTCTGCGAGCCGCAGAACACGACCGCGATCGCGTCACCCCGCTCAAAGCCGAGCAGCCGCGTCGCGCGCTGCAGCAGCAGCGTTACCAGCGCGAACAGCGCGATCGCGAGCAGCGCGACGGTCATCACCGCCGTGAGCGAGCCGCGAGTCCACGCGCCGGCGAGGATCGAGTCGCAGAACGCTCCGTAAACGATCAGTACGATCGAGCCGCGGTCGACGTAGGCCACCAGCGTGCGGTGGCGGATGAGCAGGGCCCCGAGCAGCGGGCGCGCCAGCTGGCCGATGGCCAACGGCAGCAGCACGCGCAGCGCGACGGCGCCCATGGCGCCAGCCAGCGAATTGCCGCCGCCGCTGCTGTGTGCGACGAGGCCTACATACAACGGCGTGAGCACGACGCCGAGCACCCCCGACAGGGTGGCGTTGAACAGCGCTGCGGCGACGTTGCCGCCGGCGATCGCGGTCATCGCAACCGACGAGGAGATCGTCGAGGAGACCGCGCACAGCAGGAAGAACCCGAGCGCGAGGCCCACGGGCAAGGCGTTTCCGGCCAGCGCCAGCAGCAACGCACCCAGGGCCGGGAACAGGATCCAGGTGGTGCCCTGCACCAGCAGGTGCACGCGCAGCGCGCGCACCCCGCTGGCGAGCGCTTCCAGCGGCAGGGCGGCGCCGTGGAGGAAGAACACGAGGCTGATCGCGGCGCCGGTGGCGAGGTCCAGGTGCAGCGGTCCGTTGCGGGCGCCGATGGCCGGGGCAAGCGTGGCCAGCGCGATCGCCGCACCGATCGCGAGCAGGAAGGCGTCAAACGGCAGCCTGCGCAGGATCATGGGTGTGCGGTGCGTACCGGCGGGGTACCCTGCCACGCAGCGAGACGTCGGCCGTTGCCCCAGGTCGGGCACAGCCGGGGCGGACCGGTGTCGGCGGGGAGGTTGTGTTGCAAGGACGGGATCCGGAAGGGTGGTCGCAGTCTAGCAGCGGATACGGCGCGCTCGCCGTCCTCGCGTGCCTGCTGCTGGGCGGCTGCGCACTGCTGATGAACGCACCGCCGACCGGCTCCGCGCGGCGGCCGGTCCAGCGGCCCGCGGCCACGGCACCCACGGTCGCGACGGGCCCCCGCTACCAACTCGACGACGCACGCTCGGAGCTGCGCATTCTCGCGTATCGGGACGGCGCCCTGGCCCGCTTCGGCCACAACCATGTGCTGCTCGCGCGGGACATGAAGGGCGAGTTCGTGCCCGGCGATGACCGCCATCCCGGCACGTTCCAGCTTCGCCTGCCCATCGCGGCGCTGCGCATCGACGAGAGCGCCGCACGTGCCGTCGCCGGGGCGGAGTTCGAGAGCGTGCCGAGCGCGGCCGACATCGAAGGCACGCGCCGCCACCTGCTCGGCCCGGACCAGCTCGATGCCGAGCGCTATCCGGAGCTGCGCGTGACCGGCACGCTGGACGGACCCGCGACCGGGCTGACCGCGCACGCGCTGATCGAGGTGCGCGGCGTGGCGACGTCGCTCGACGTGCCGGTGGCGATCCGCGCTGCCGCCGACGGCTCGGTGGTCGCCAGCGGCGAGTTCCGGGTGCAGCAGACGCGGCTCGGCCTGATCCCTTACAGTGTGGCCCTGGGCGCGCTGCAGGTCCGCGACGAACTCGCCGTCCGCTTCACTCTGGTGGGTAGCCGCGGGGGCGACGCCGTGCCGGCCACGCACTAAAGTTAAATATTTTCAGGGAGTTAGGCCATGCCGCAGGCGCGTCCGTATTTCCCCGGTGGCGACTCGCGTTCCCGAGCGGGTACGGTCCTGCCATGAACCCAGTTTCCGCCACGACGATCTTCGATGCGGACCTCGTCCGTCGCTACGACGGACCGGGTCCGCGCTACACCTCCTACCCCACCGCGGTGCAGTTCCATCCCGGCTTCGGCATCGCCGAATACGAGGCTGCGGCGCGCGCGAGCAACACGCTTGACCCCAAACCCCTGTCCATTTACGTGCACGTGCCATTCTGCGAGAGCCCGTGCTTCTACTGCGGCTGCAACAAGGTCATCACCCGCGACCACGGCCGCGCGACGGGGTATCTGGAGCGCCTGTTCCTGGAGATCGATCGGCAGGGTGTGCTGTTCGACCGCAGCCGGGCCGTCGACCAGCTGCATTTCGGCGGCGGCACGCCGACGTTCTTCAGCGACGCCGAACTCGAGTCGGTGTTCGCCAAACTGCGCGAGCGGTTCACGCTGCGCGACGACCCGGGTCGGGAGTACTCGATCGAGATCGACCCGCGCACCGTATCGGTCGAGCGGCTGGCGACGCTGTCGCGGCTCGGCTTCAACCGCGTCAGCCTCGGCGTGCAGGACTTTGACGCCGACGTGCAGGTCGCGGTCAACCGCGTGCAGTCGGCCGAGGACACGCTCGCGCTGATCGCCGCGACGCGCGATCCCAGACTGCACATCGATTCGGTCAGCGTCGACCTGATCTACGGCCTGCCAAAGCAGTCCCGCGTGAGCTTTGCGCGCACGCTCGAGATGATCATCAATGCGCGTCCCGACCGCATCGCCGCCTACAGCTACGCGCACCTGCCGCACCTGTTCAAGCCGCAGCGGCAGATCAAGGTCGAGGACCTGATCTCCCCCGCCGAGAAGCTCGGCCTGCTCGGCCTCACGGTCGAGACACTGACCGAGGCCGGCTACGTCTACATCGGCATGGACCACTTTGCGCTGCCGACCGACGAACTGGTGCGCTCGCAGCAGGCTGGTACCCTGCAGCGTAACTTCCAGGGCTACTCGACGCGCGCCGAGTGCGACCTGATCGCGATCGGCGTCAGCTCCATCTCGAAGGTCGGCGATACCTACGCTCAGAACGCGAAGTCGCTGCCCGAGTACTACCGGATGATCGACGCCGGCAGCCTCGCGGTGCAGCGTGGTGTCGCGCTGGAGCCGGATGATCGCCTGCGTCGCGACGTGATCCAGCAACTGATGTGCGCTACACGCCTCGAGTTCGCGCCGATCGAAGCGCGCCACGGCATCGAGTTCGAGCGGTATTTCGCCGGCGAACTTGCGGCGCTAGCGCCGCTGGAAGCGGACGACCTGGTCGCCCGCGAGGGTCGCTCGCTGCGCATCACCGCGCGCGGCCGGTTGCTGATGCGCAACGTCGCGATGGTGTTCGACGCGCACCTGAACAAGGCGGTGGCGACCTCGCCCCAGCCGCGGTTCTCGCGCGTCGTCTGACGGCTACGCAGGCGGCGGGACAATCCACAGCGGCGTACCCTCCGGGGCATGCAGCAGCAGGTGCCCCGCCGGATCGAGCGCGCCCGGCAGGCGCCGCTGCGGCGTGATACCGGCATCTGCCAGACGCCGATCCAGCGCAGCGCGATCCTCCGTGCTGAACACCAGCGTTGGGCCCTCGAGGGCGTTCGTCACGTGCAGGCCGACGTTCAGCGTATCGCTGGTCAGTGAGACATGCGCCCACGGCTCGCTCTCCTCGCTGACCGCCACGAAGCCCATGTCCTCCCAGTAACCGACCGCGGCGTCGAGGTTGCGCACCGGCAGCGCGATCTCCTCGAACCATCCCAGCGGCGCGAGCGGCAGCTGTGCCGGCATCGAGTAGGTGCGTGCCTCGAGCAGGCGCACGCCATGCCCGTCCGGGGTTGGGAACAGCGCCTCGTTGAAGCTGTGCTCGCCGAGCGTGCAGCGCTCGAACTCCACGCCGCGCGCGGTCAGCGCCTCGACGTGCCGCGCCAGCCCCGGCTGCACATAGGTAAGTCGCGGTCCCACGAGTGGGGCGTCGTGCAGGCCCACCGAGATGCGACCGTCAGTCACCACCGCGTAAGGGTGGTCCCAGACGCCGCCGTCGGTGGCCGGCACGAACCCGAGGCGCTGGTACCACTGCCAGGATTCGAGGATCCGCGGCGTGGTGAGCGACAGTTCGAGGAAGCGCCCGAGCATCGTTCGAGTCTAGTCGCTGGACGGCGTCGGCGACACCCTGTCGCGTGTGCCGAGCACGTGCGCGAGCCATGCGGTCATGGCGCAGGCGGCAATGAACAGGGTGAGCGGCTTCGGGTTCACCGTCGGGGTGACCGCCATCATCTGCACGGCGAGTGCGCCGACGATCTGCTGGATGAAGCCGAGCAGGCCGGACGCTGCGCCTGCGTGGCGTGGCGCGAGCGCCACCGCGCTCGCGGTCAGGTTCGGCAGCGCTAGGCCCTGCGCAAATCCGATCAGGCCCCACGGTGCGAACAGCCAGAACGGATGCCACAGCCCACCAAGCGCCAGCAGCCAGCCGGCCAGTGCCGCGACGGCCTGGATCGCGATGCCGGCCGAGATCAGGCGCGCGACGCCGAAACGGTACGTGTAGCGCGACACGCACCAGTTGCCCGTGAAGTAGCCGATCGAGATGATCAGGTACCACAGGCCGTACTCGGCGGCGGAGCGGCCGAGGTTCCTGAACACGTACGGCACGAGGGCGACGAACACAAAGAAGATCGCGTAGATCACGGCGCTCTGCAGCGCGAGCCCGACGAACGTCCGCTGCCGCAGCAGGCCCGTCGTCGCCTGGAGAATGTGGCGCGGCCCCTGGCCTTCGCCGCTGCGACGGGTTTCCGGCAGCCAACGCCAGGTTGCGAATGCGATTGCCAGCGCGCTCACCAGCAGCACGACGAACACCGCCTGCCAGCCGAACGCCTCAGCGAGCGCTCCGCCGACGGCCGGCGCCAGAGCGTTCGCCGTCACCATGACCATCGTCAGCGTCGCGAGCTTGTGGGCCATCTTCTCGCGCGCGTACAGATCGCCCATGGCCGCGCGCGCGACGGTGACCCCGGCGGAGGTGCCCAGCGCCGCGATCACCCGACCGACGGTCAGCGCACCGATCGACGGCGCGAACAGCGCGAGCAGCAGCCCGCCCAGGTAGATGCCGAGTCCCGTCAGGATCACCGGGCGCCTGCCATAGTGGTCGGACAGGGGGCCGTAGAGGAACAGACCGAATGCAAAGGCGATCAACGGCGCGCTGACCGTGGTGCTTGCCGCCGCGACGCTCACGCCAAACGCCGCCCGTGCCATCGGCACGACCGGCATGTAGATGTTCAGGCTGACCGGGCCCGAGGCCGTGATGGCCGCGAGCAGCACGATCAGCGCGCGCTCGGACAGCGCGCGCGTCTTCAAGGCATCATGCCGCCCATGCACAGGTACTTGAGCTCGGTGTAGTCGAGAATGCCATGACGCGAGCCCTCGCGGCCGGTGCCCGACTCCTTCCAGCCGCCGAACGGCGCCTCCTCGGTCGAGATGATGCCGGTGTTGAGGCCGACGATGCCGTACTCGAGCGCCTCGGCCACCCGCCATGAGCGGGCGAGGTCTCGGGTGAAGAAGTAGGCGGCCAGACCGAACTCGGTGTCGTTGGCCATGCGGATGGCCTCGGCCTCGGTCTCGAACCGGAAGATCGGCGCGACCGGACCGAAGGTTTCCTCGCGCGCAACCTTCATCGCAGGCGTGACCCCCGTCAGGATCGTCGGCTCGTAGAAGGTGCCGCCGAGCGCATGCCGCTTGCCGCCGAGCACGAGCTTCGCACCCTTGGCGAGCGCGTCGGCGACGTGCTCCTCGACCTTGTCGACCGCCTTCGCGTCGATCAGCGGGCCCTGCTCGGTCGGCCCCTCGAGGCCGTTGCCGACGCGCAGCTTGCTGGTCGCCTCGATGAGCTTGGCGACGAACGCGTCGTAGACGCCGGCCTGCACCAGCAGGCGATTCGCACAGACGCAGGTCTGGCCGGTATTGCGGTACTTGCTCGCGATCGCGCCGAGCACCGCGGCATCGAGGTCTGCGTCATCGAAAACGATGAATGGTGCGTTGCCGCCGAGCTCGAGCGAGACCTTCTTGACGGTACCGGCACACTGCGACATCAGCAGCTTGCCGATCTCGGTGGAGCCGGTGAAGGTGATCTTCGCCACGAGCGGGTTTGAGGTCAGTTCGCCGCCGATCGCCGCGGCTTTGCCGGTCACGACGTTGAACACGCCTGCCGGGATGCCGGCGCGCGCGGCAAGGTGGGCCTGCGCGAGCGCCGAGAACGGGGTCGACTCCGCAGGCTTGGTCACGATCGTGCAGCCGGCTGCGAGCGCCGCGCCCGCCTTGCGGGTAATCATCGCCGCGGGGAAGTTCCATGGCGTGATCGCGCCGACGACCCCGACCGGCTGGCGCAGCGCGAACAGGCGCTTGTCGCCGGCCGGCGAGGGGATCACATCGCCGTAGACGCGCCGACCCTCCTCGCCGAACCACTCGTAGAACGAGGCGGCGTAGCCGATCTCGCCCTTCGCCTCGGCGAGCGGCTTGCCCTGCTCGGCGGTCATCAGCCGGCCGAGGTCATCGGCGTTCTCCATCATCAGATCGGCGAACTTGCACAGCATCTTGCCGCGGGTCTTGGCCGGGGTCGCGGCCCAGCCCGGCAGTGCTCGCTTGGCGGCCTCGATCGCGCGGCGGGTCTCGTTCGCACCGCAGCGCGGCACGTGGCCA
Organism: Pseudomonadota bacterium; assembly: GCA_025356815.1. Lineage (GTDB taxonomy): Bacteria > Pseudomonadota > Gammaproteobacteria > Steroidobacterales > Steroidobacteraceae > CAIKZZ01. The sequence goes on along the minus strand of JANXQL010000026.1, from coordinate 82,991 downwards.
AGCACTTCGCCAGAGGCGGGATTGGTGACCGGGAACTTCGCGCCGTCGTCGGCGTCGATCCACTGTCCGTCGACATAGCACTGCTCGCGCAGCAGGGTGGGATCGGCAAGGGTCAGTGTCTTCGTCATATCTTTACTCACTCGAGTCTGGTGTGGCGCACGGCGCGCCGGCGCCGGCAGCGTCGTCGGTCAGCCAACGTGGCGGTGCAGGAATTCTAACGTGCGCTGCAGGGCCAGCGTCGCGCTCGGGGGATCAAACGAGGGTCGTTCGGTGCAGTTGAAGCCGTGGTCCGCCGCGTACACGTGGTAGTGGCCGAGCGGGTAGGCTTTCCTGATCTGGTCGACATCGGATGGCGGGATGATCGTGTCGCGCTCACCGAAGTGGAACATGACCGGGCACTTGGGCGTGCGGTCGAGGAACTTCGTCATGCCTCCGCCGTAGTAGCAGATGCCGGCGGCGAGCGGCAGGTGGCAGGCGGCGACGTAGGCCATCGTACCGCCCCAGCAGTAGCCGACGATGCCGACCCGGCCGGCGCTGCCGGCCACGTCGATGGTCGCCTTCAGGTCGAGCAGGGTCTGCTCGACCTTGAGCGCGTCACGCAGCGCCCGGCCGGCGGGCACGTCGGCGTACGGGATGTCGGCGCGGCGCTGGACACGGTCGTACAGCGCCGGCGCCAGCGCCAGGAACCCCTCCTCGGCGTACTGCCGGGCCACGGCCTGGATGTGAGCGTTGACGCCGAAGATCTCCTGCACGACGACGACCGCGCCGCGCGGCGTGCCGGCGGGCGTCGCTCGGAAGGTGTCGAAGCGGTGGCCATCGGCGGCCTTAAGTCCGATCGTCTCGGTCTGCACGGAGCTCATGACGCGCGGGTGTCCTGCGGCGGCGGGGGCCGGGGCCCCATTTTGCGCGAGCGCCGGCGCCGGCACCACCTCCCCCAGGGGTTCGGTTCAACGCCAGGGGCGGATGACTCGCTGCTCGATGGCCCCGAACAGGCTGCGGCCGCGGGCGTCGAACATCTCGATCCGGACCTGGTCGCCGTAGGCGAGGAACGGAGTCGTGGCGCTGCCGCCGTCCAGCTGCTCCAGCATCCGGCGTTCGGCGATGCAGGCCGAGCCCCGGCTGCGGTCGTAGTTGGAAACGGTCCCGGAGCCGACAATGGTGCCTGCGCGCAGGTTGCGGGTGCGGGCACAGTGCTCGATGAGCTGGCTGAAGTCGAAGGTCATGTCCTCCCCCGCCTCGGGCCGGCCGAACGGCGTGCCGTTGATCGCGCTGTGCAGCGGCAGGTGGAGTTTGCAGTCGTGCCAGGCCGCGCCCAGTTCGTCGGGGGTCACGGCCACCGGCGAGAACGCCGTGGCGGGCTTCGATTGGTAGAAGCCGAAGCCCTTGGCGAGCTCGCCCGGGATCAGGTTTCGCAGGCTCCAGTCGTTGACGAGCATGACCAGCCGGATGTCGCCGCGGCCGCGCACCTCGGCGGCGGTGGAGCCCATGGGCACGTCGCCGACGATCACGGCGACCTCGGCCTCGAAGTCGATGCCGTATTCCTCGCTCGCGAATGGCGCGTCCTCGGTCGGTCCGAGGAAGTCGTCGCTGCCGCCCTGGTAGACCAGCGGGTCGACCCAGAACGAGGGCGGCAGCTGCGCACCGCGCGCCTTGCGCACGAGCTCCACGTGGTTGACGTAGGCCGAGCCGTCGACCCAGTGGTACGCCCTCGGCAGCGGCGAGGCACAGGCGGCAGGCTCGAACGAGAGCGCTTCCTTCGCCTGGTGGGCGGCCAGCGTCACGGCAAGGTCGTGCAGGCGCGGTGCGCAGCGCCCCCAGTCGTCGAGCGCATCCTGCAGGGTTGCAGCGACGCCGGCGGCGATTGCGTAGTGCCTGAGGTCCGCGTCGACGACGACCAGCCGGCCATCACGGCCGTGCTTGAGACTTGCGAGCTTCATCGGGAAATCTCCGCGGCGCGCTTCAGGCGCCTCCCTGCCAGCTGTCCACGTAATCAGGCCATGCGACGCCTGCGGCGGCAGCGCCGAGCTCCAGCGCGTCGCGCGTATCGATCATCACGGCGTACTCGTCGGTCGCGGGCTTGGGTTGCACCAGCATCCGCGACAGCGCCTTCGGGTGCGGGCCGTGCGTGAAGCCGGCCGGATGGAAGGTGACCATACCGGGGTGGATGTTGTCGCGCGAGAAGAAGTCCCCGGCGTGATAGAAGATCACCTCGTCGTAGTCGTCATTGTTATGGAAGAAGGGCACCTTCAGCGCGCCCGGGTCGGTCTCGAACGGCCGCGGCACGAAAGTGCAGACGACGAAGCGGTTGGCGACGAAGGTGGTGTGCGCCGACGGTGGCAGGTGGTAGCGGTGGCTCATGAGCGGGCGCAGGTTGCGCACGTTGATGCGGCACACCGCGAGGTCGCCGTGCCAGCCGACCGCGTCCAGCGGATTGAACGGATAGTGCGCGATCGACACCTGCTGGCGGCGCTTGATCCGTACCTGCCAGCCGCGCTCGCCCGCCGCGCCGCCGGCCGGGCCTTGCTCCTGCTGCGCCCGGAACGCGTCGTCCAGCGCCGGCACGTCGAGCATCGCCGGATCGAAGATCGCTTGCGCGCCGACGAGGCCCTTGTCCGGCAGCAGGTAGGCGGCGTTGGTCGCCTCGATCATCAGCACCCGCAGCGGCGCGGCGCTCTCGAGCCGCCACATCGTGCCGCGCGGCAGCACCACATAGTCGCCGGCCTCGATCTGGAGGTGGCCGAAGTCGCAGTACAGGCTCGCCTGCCCGGCATGCACGAACAGCAGCTCGTCGCCATCGGCATTGCGCGCCAGGTGGTCCATCGACGCATCCAGCGCGAGCCAGCGGATGCGGCAGTGGGCATTCTCGAGGACAGGGGCCGCATCCCACGGCGAGGTGGCCGGTGTGGCGAGGCGGCTCAGGTCGAAGGCGTGCGGTCGCAGCGGACCCTCGAAGCGGGTCCAGCCGGTCGGCGGATGGCGGTGATGGAAGAAGGCGGCGGGGCCGAAGAAGCCCTCCTTGCCCATTTCCCGCTCGTAGGTCCCCGGCGGCAGGTCGGCGTGGGCCTGGCGGCTGGCGGTGCCGGCGACGCGCGGGTACTGGATGTAGCGCTTCATGGCGGAACTCCGGGATGGGGATTCTCAACTGTCAATTTAGTTGCAAATGAAACCATTTTCAAGCCGCTTCAGGGATCCTCCCGACGCCGCCGCGGGGAGGCGACTGGCATAATTGCCCGGCAAGCCCAAGGAACTCCCATGACCACCGTCGAGACGTCCCGTTCAGGTCCGATTGCCGTGATCCGCTTCGGCGAGCCACCCGTCAACAGTCTAGGCGCCGCGACCCGTCGCGGACTGGCCGACGCGCTCAACGCCGCGATCGCCGACCCCGAGATCCGCGCCATCGTGCTGGCCGGCCGAAACGGCCTGTTTTCCGCCGGCGCCGACATCAAGGAGTTCGGCACCCCCGCGATGCTCGCGGCGCCGAACCTGCACGAGGTCATCGCGGTCGTCGAGGCGAGTCCGAAGCCCGTGGTTGCGGCGATCGAGGGTACCTGCCTCGGCGGCGGACTCGAACTCGCGCTCGGCGCGAACTATCGCGTCGCGGCGCAGAACGCCAAGCTCGGCCTGCCGGAGGTCAAAATCGGCCTGCTGCCGGGGGCCGGCGGCACACAGCGCCTACCACGGCTGATCGGCGTGGAGAACGCGCTGAACGTGATCCTCGGCGGCGAGCCAGTGCCGGCCAAGCTGTTCGCGGGTAGCCCGCTGCTGGAGGCGCTGGTGCCGGGCGATGTGGTCGAGGCGGCCGTCGCTCTTGCCCTGGCGAAGGCGGTTGAGCTCGCAGCGGGCGGCCGCCTGCCACGTGCCCGCGATCGCAGCGCCGCAGGTCCCCTGGTCGAGGCGCTGCTGGGCTTCGCGCGCACGACCGCCAGGGCCGGCTTCGCCAATTACCCGGCGCCGCTGAAGTGCATCGACGCGATCGAAGCGGCCGCGACGCAGCCCTTCGACGAGGGACTTGCCACCGAGCGTCGGCTGTTCACCGAACTCATGTTCACGCCGGTGTCGCGGGCGCTGCGCAGTGCGTTCTTCGCCGAACGGGCCGCCGCGAAGATCGCCGACGTGCCCGAGTCGACGCCGGTACGGCCGATCGCCAGCGCCGCCGTAATCGGTGCAGGCACGATGGGCACCGGCATCGCGATCAACTTCCTCAACGCCGGCATCCCGGTGTACCTGCTCGAGGTCGGCCAGGACGCGCTCGACAAGGGCGTCGCGCGGATCGGGGATACCTACGCAGGCCAGGTCAAGAAGGGGCGCCTGAAGCCGGCCGACGCAGAGGCCCGCGGCAAGCTGCTCCGGCCGACGCTTTCCTATGACGATATCGGAGGCGCCGACATCGTCATCGAGGCGGTGTTCGAGGACATGGCGGTCAAGGAGAAGGTGTTCACGACGCTGGACCGGGTCATGAAGCCGGGCGCGATCCTCGCTTCGAACACCTCCACGCTCGACGTCAACCGCATCGCCGCGGTGACCAAGCGCCCGGCCGACGTCATCGGCACGCACTTCTTCAGCCCGGCGAACATCATGAAGCTGCTCGAGGTCGTGCGCGGCAGCGCGACCGCAAAGGACGTGCTCGCAACGACGATGAGGCTTGCCCGCACGCTCAAGAAGACCGCGGTCGTTGCCGGTGTCTGCGACGGTTTCATCGGCAACAGGATGCTCGAGCAGTACCTGCGCCAGGCGCTGTTCATGGTGGACGAAGGCGCAAGTCCGCAGCAAATCGACACCGCGATGGAGAAGTTCGGCTTCGCGATGGGCCCGTTCCGGGTCAGCGACCTTGCCGGCAACGACATCGGCTTCCACATCAGGAAGCGCCGCGCCATCGAGCACCCCGATGTCGTGTACTCGAAGGTGGCCGACAAGCTGTGCGAACTCGGTCGCTTCGGCCAGAAAAGCGGCGCCGGCTGGTACGACTACAAGCCGGGTGATCGCACCGCCTATCCGTCGCCGGTCGTCGACGAGATGATCGCCGCGTATCGCCTCTCGATCGGGGTAGCGCAGCGCCGGATTGACAGCGCCGAGATCGTCGATCGACTGGTCTACGCGCTGGTGAACGAGGGCGCGCACATCCTCGAGGAGGGGATCGCGCAGCGCGCCTCCGATATCGACATCGTCTACCTGACCGGCTACGGGTTCCCCGTCTGGCGCGGCGGTCCAATGTGCTACGCCGACGAGATCGGCGTCTACGGCGTGGCACAGCGCATGCGCGCACTCGCGCGCAACCCGTACGGCGATCCGGCGTTCTGGACGCCCGCCCCCCTGATCGAGCGACTGGCCGCCGAGGGCCGTGCGTTCAACACCGCCGGAGCCCGCTCATGAGCCGCGACGCCGTCATCGTCTCTACCGCCCGTACGCCGCTCGCCAAGTCATGGCGCGGCGCCTTCAACCTCACGCACGGCGCGACGCTCGCCGGTCACGCCGTGCGGGCCGCCATCGATCGCGCCGGCATCGACGCGGGCGACGTCGAGGACGTCATCCTCGGCTGTGCATTCCCCGAGGGCGCGACCGGTACCAACATCGCCCGCCAGGCGGCGCTGCGCGCCGGCTGCCCGGTCACCGTCCCGGGCGTGACCGTCAATCGCTTCTGCTCGTCCGGCCTGCAGACGATCGCGCTCGCGGCGCAGCGGATCATCGCAGGGGAAGGCGACATCTACGTTGCCGGCGGCGTCGAGGCCATCTCGGTCGTGCAGAACGAGATCAACACGCACCTGCTGCAGGATCCCTGGCTCGTCGAGCACCAGCCGAGCATCTACTGGAACATGCTGCAGACGGCCGAGGAGGTCGCGCGCCGCTACTCGATCCCCCGCGCGCTGATGGACGAATACGGCGCCCGCAGCCAGCAGCGCGCCTGCGCCGCGCAGGCGGCGGGGGTGTTCACCGCCGAGATCGCCCCGATCACCGTGACGATGGCGAGCGTCGACAAGGGCAGCGGCCGCCTGTCGACCCGCGAGGTGACAGTCGCGGTCGACGAGGGGCTGCGTGAGGGAACCACCGTCGAGGCGCTTTCCGTGCTGCGGCCGGCATTGCCCGGCGGCGTGATCAGCGCCGGCAACGCGAGCCAGTTCTCCGATGGCGCCGGTGCGGTCGTGGTCATGAGCGCGAGCGAGGCGGCGAAGCGCGGCCTGAAGCCGCTGGGCGCATTCCGCGGCTTCGCGATCGCCGGCTGCGAGCCGGCCGAGATGGGCATCGGCCCCGTGTTCGCGGTGCCGAAGCTGCTCGGGCGAGCGGGCCTGAAGGTCTCCGACATCGACCTGTGGGAACTGAACGAGGCCTTCGCCGTGCAGGTGCTGTACTGCCGCGATCATCTGGGCATCCCCGACGACCGCCTGAACGTCAACGGCGGTGCGATCGCGGTCGGCCACCCGTATGGGATGAGCGGGCAACGACTCGTCGGCCACGCGCTGATCGAGGGCAAGCGCCGCGGCGCGCGCTGGATCGTGGCGACGATGTGCATCGGCGGCGGCATGGGCGCCGCCGGCCTGTTCGAGGTGCTGTAGCGACTCCGGCGGTCGAGTCGGGCGCGATCCTTCAGCGCTCGACGATCGCCGTCACGCCCATCCCGCCGGCCGTGCAGATCGAGATCAGTCCGCGCCCGCCGCCACGCTGCGCCAGCAGCTGCGCAAGGGTCGCGAGGATGCGTGCGCCGGTCGCGGCGAACGGATGACCGTAGGCGAGGCTCGAGCCGACGACGTTGAGCTTGGCGCGGTCTATTCCCCCGAGCGCGGCGGCAAGCCCGAGCCGCTCGCGGCAGAACTCGGCCGACTCCCATGCCTTGAGCGTGCACAGCACCTGGGCTGCGAAGGCTTCGTGGATCTCGTAGTAGTTGAAGTCCGCAAGCGACAGCCCGCGTGCGGCGAGCAGCCGCGGCACCGCGTACGCGGGCGCCATCAGCAGGCCCTCGCGGCCGACGAAGTCGACCGCCGCGACCGCGGCGGTCGTCAGCCACGCCTGTACCGGTAGCCCTCGCTGCTGTGCCCAGGTCTCGTTAGCCAGCAGCACGGCGGCGGCACCGTCGGTCAGCGGCGTCGAATTGCCGGCGGTCAGCGTGCCCGCCGCCGAGCGGTCGAACACGGGCCGCAGCGCCGCCAGCCGCTGCATCGACGTGTCGGGCCGCAGGATGTTGTCGATGCTCACGCCCTGGAAAGGCACGACCAGGTCGCGGTAGAACCCGGCCGCGTAGGCCGCCGCGGCGCGCCCGTGGCTCTCGCAGGCGAGCGCGTCCTGGTCGGTGCGGGCGATCCCCCAATGCTGCGCCATGCGCTCGCAGCTCTCGCCCATCGACAGCCCCGTGCGCGGCTCGCTGACCGCGGGGGCGACCGGCTTGAAGTGCGCGGGTCGCAGCCTGAGCCACGGCTTCAGGCGCGCGCCGAGGGTACGGCCGCGGGCGCTCTCAAGCAGCAGCTGCTGGTAGGGACGGGCATAGACGATCGGTGCGTCGCTGACCGTATCGACGCCGGCGGCGATCCCGGCGTCGATCTGGCCCAGCGCGATCTTGTTGCCGACCAGGATGGCGGCCTCGAGGCTGGTGCCGCAGGCGCGCTGCAGGTCGAGCGCGGGAGTCTCGGCGGCGAGCCCCGCGCCCAGCGCGGACTCGCGCGTGAGGTTCCACTGGCTGGAATGCTTGAGGACGGCGCCGGCGGCGACCTCGCCGAGGCGCGCGCCCTCCAGGCCGAAGCGGTCGACCACGCCGCGCAGCGCGGCGGTGAGCATCTCCTGGTTGCCGACGGCGGCGTAGGCGCCCATGCCGCGCACGAAGGGGATGCGGCTGCCGCCGAGGATGGCGACGCGCTGAACCTGGGGGCCGACGAGCATGGCGCTTCTCCTTCAGGCGACGGCGACGCCGCCTAGGATGCCACCGGCGGAAGACGGATGCGCGGCCGTCCGGTCTCCCCGGCGCTCAGCTCATCTTGCGGTCGTCGAGCCCGATGCCGCGCGCGATGATTTCCTTCATGATCTCGCTCGTGCCGGCGTAGATCCTCGAGATGCGCGCATCGGTGTACAGACGGCTGATGCGGTACTCCTGCATGTAACCGGCGCCGCCGTGCAGCTGCAGACACTCATCGACCACCCGGCCCTCCAGCTCGCTGCACAGCAGCTTGCCCTGGGCCGCGATCTCGGCGGTCAGCTTGCCGGCGTTGTGCAGCATCACGCAGTAGTCGACCCACACCTGCGCAGCGTCCAGGTGGCTGCGCATCTCGGCCATCTTGAAGCGCGCGTTCTGGTAAGCCCCGACGGGCTTGCCGAACACGCGCCGTTCGCGGATGAAGTCGAGCGTGATGTCCCACGCCAGCTGCGCAGCGGTGGTGTACTGCACCATGCTGATCAGGCGCTCCTCGCTGAGGAAGTGCGCCAGCGACTTGAAGCCCTGCGTCGGGTCGCCCAGCACGTTGGTCTTCGGCACGCGTACGTTGCGAAAGAAGAGCTCGGAGGTGTCCTGCGCGGCCATGCCGATCTTCTTGAGGTTGCGCCCGCGCTCGAAGCCCGGCATGCCACGCTCGACGATGAACAGCCCGAGCCCGTGGCGCTGGTCCGGGACCGTGCGTGCCGCGACGATGAATACGTCGCCGATCTGGCCGTTCGAGATGTACGTCTTAGAGCCGTTCAGCAGCCATTGGTCGTCCTGCTCGACGGCGCTCGTGCGCATGCCAGCAAGGTCGCTGCCGGCGCCGGGCTCGGTCATCGCAATACCGAGGATCGTCTCGCCGCGGATCGCGGCCGGCAGCAGCCGCGCCTTCTGTTCGGCGTTGCCCAGCGAGCCGAGGTAGGGTCCCACGAGGCGCGAGTGCAGCGTCAGGAACAGCGATGGCTCACCGTGGCGGATGTTCTCCTCGACCAGGATCTGCTCGTAGCGGAAGTCCGCCATGCCCGCGCCGCCGTAGGCCTCGTCCGCCCACATCAACAGGTAGCCCTGGGCCCCTGCGTCGGTGAACGCCTCGCGATCGCAGTAGCCCTGGTCGCGCCAGCGTTCGGCATGCGGCGCGACGCGTTCCTGGAAGTAGCGCCGCGCGGTATCGCGGAACAGCTCATGCTCTGGCTCAAAGATGGTACGGGGCAGCATGGACTCGACCTCAATCAATGTCAGGCGGCGTCGCCTGTGGCGGGGCGCGGATGGAACGGCGTGTCGGACGTGGCACGTGCCTTCAGGCCGCGCGGCGGCTTGAAGCGCCTGCCGACCGTGCGGGAGAGCTTCTCGCAGTCGCCGACGAAGCGTGCGACGCCGAGCGTATCGATATACGACAGCGTGCCGCCGGTCCAGGCCGGGAAGCCGATGCCGAGAATCGATCCGACGTCGGCCTCGGCGGCGGTCGTGACGACGCCCTCCTCGTAGCAGCGGGCTGCTTCGAGCGCCTGGATGTGCAGCAGGCGCTGCTTGACCTGCTCGACCGACGGCTGCACCGGCGCGCGCGGGTAATGCTGCGCAAGCCCCGTCCAAAGTCGCTTCGGGCCGTCGGCGGGGTAGTCGTAGAAGCCGCCGCCGCTCTTGCGGCCGAGGCGCTGGAGGTCCTCGACGAAGTGCGTCAGCACCGGCATGGACACCGGCGGCACGAAGCGTTCGCCGAGGTCCTCCATGGCCTGGCGCGTCGCGCGGTACTGCAGCTCCAGCGAGACCTCGTCGGTGACCGCAAGCGGGCCGACGGGCATGCCTGCGAGGCGTCCGGCGTTCTCGATCAGCGCGGGGTCGACGCCCTCGGCGAGCATCGCCTGGCCCTCGTGGCAATAGGCGCCGAACACGCGCGTCGTGTAGAACCCACGACTGTCGTTGACGACGATCGGCGTCTTCTTCAGCAGGCCGACGAAATCCAGAGCCCGCGCAAGCGTCGCTGGTCGCGTCTTCTTGCCGAGGATGATCTCCACCAGCGGCATGCGTTCGACCGGCGAGAAGAAGTGGATGCCGATGAACTGCGCAGGCCGTGGCGAGGCTGCGGCGAGTCCCGAGATCGGCAGCGTCGAGGTATTGCTGGCGAACACGGCGTCCTTCGACATGACCTGCAGCGCGCGGCGGGTGACTTCGGCCTTGACGGCGCGGTCCTCGAAGACGGCCTCGACGACCAGCTCGCAGCCGGCGAGGCCGGCGTAGTCGCTGGTCGCCGTGATCCGGGCGAGCACCTGTGCGGCGGACTCCGCGCTGCGCCGCCCCTTCTCCACGTCGCGGGCCAGCTGCCGCTCGGCGTGCGCCTTGCCGCGGACGGCCTGCCCGTCGGTGGCATCGATCAGCACGACCTCCACACCTGCGAGTGCAGCGACGTGCGCGATGCCCGCGCCCATCATGCCGGCGCCTAGGATGCCCAGACGCTTGAGCTCGACCTTCGGCTCGCCCGGCGGGCGCCGCGACAGCTTGTCGAGCTCGCCTTTGTGCAGGAACAGCGTGCGCATCAGGTTGCGCGCCACGGCGCCAGTCAGCAGGCGGGCGAAGTGCTTCGATTCCAGCTTCAGTGCGAGCTCGAACGGAACCGTGGTGCCCTCGTACAGCGCGCTGAGGATCTCGCCGGGGGCAGGGTAGTTCCGGCCGGCGCTCTTGGTGATCAGCGCAGTGCCGATGGAGAAGGTCTGCGCGATCGCGGCGTTGGTGAGTCCCGCGCCACCGGGAATGCGGAACCCCTTGCGATCCCACGGCGCCATGGCCTCGGGCTTGCCCATCAGCCAGGCACGGGCGCGGGACGCGACCTCGCCACGCGGCGCGAGCTCGTGGACGAGCCCCATCCTGAGCGCCTCGGCGGGGGTCACGCTCGAGCCGTCCGTCATGAGCTTCGCGGCGGCCGCGATGCCGATCAGCCGCGGTACGCGCGCGGTGCCTCCGGCGCCGGGCAACAGGCCGATCTTGACCTCCGGCAGGCCGACCACGGCCTTCGCGTCGTCGGCGAGCACCCGATAGTGGCAGGCGAGGGCGAGTTCGAGGCCGCCGCCGAGTGCGACGCCATTGATCGCGGCGGCGACCGGCTTGCCGATCGTCTCGAGCCGGCGGAACGTCTGTGACAGCGTCTGGCTCCACTGGTAAGCCACCGTGGGCGCGATGCCCCGGTCGTAGGCGCTGGCGATATCCTTGATGTCCGCGCCGGCGATGAAGCTCGACTTGCCGGATGTGATCAGGACGCCGCGCACCGATGCGTCGGCGCCGAGCGCCGTGATGGCGGCGCCGAGATCCGCCGTGAGTGCGGGTGTGAACACGTTCATCGGCCGGTCGGGGACGTCGATGGTGATCGTGGCGATACCGTCGGCGTCGATGCCGATCTTGAGGGTGGTGTACATGAGTACCTTCCTCAGACGCGTTCGATGATGGTGGCGGTGCCCATGCCGGCGCCGACGCACAGGGTGATCAGCGCAGTGCCGAGGTTGCGCCGCTCGAGTTCGTCCACGGCCATGCCGAGGATCATCGCGCCGGTCGCGCCGAGCGGGTGCCCGAACGCGATCGCGCCGCCGTTGACGTTGACCTTGTCGTGCGGCACGCCGGTCTCGCGCATGAAACGCATCACGACCGCGGCGAAGGCCTCGTTGACTTCGAATAGGTCGATGTCCGCCAGCGACATGCGGGCGCGCTTGAGCAGCTTGTGGGTGGCGAGCGCCGGGCCGGTCAGCATGATCGTCGGCTCGCTGCCGATGGAGGCGAATGCGCGGATGCGGGCCCGCGGCGCGCGGCCCAGGCGCTTGCCGGCGCTCTTGCTGCCTAGCAGCACGGCAGCTGCGCCGTCGACGATGCCGCTGGAGTTGCCGGCGGTGTGCACGTAGCGGATCGCCTCAACGGACGGATAACGCTGCATGGCGACCGCGGCGAAGCCGCCTTCCTCGCCGGCCTGCAGGAACGCGGGCTTGAGTGCGCCGAGGTCGGCGAGCGTGGTCGCCGGTCGTGGGTGCTCGTCGCGCGCCAGCAGCACCTCGCCGATGACGTCCCTGACGGGGACCAGCGAGGCGGCAAAGCGTCCGTCGGCCATGGCTGCCGCGGCGCGCCGCTGGCTCTCCAGCGCGAAGGTATCGACGTCGGTGCGCGTGTAGCCGTCGAGCGTCGCGATCAGGTCCGCGCCGATGCCCTGCGGAACGAAGTAGACCTGACGGGCAACTGTCGGGTCGCCGTACCAGGCCCCCCCGTCGGCCGCGATCGGCACGCGCGACATGCTCTCGACGCCGCCCGCAATCACCGCGTCCGCCTGGCCGGACATGATCTGCGCGGCGCCGCTGTTGATCGCTTCGAGTCCGGAGGCGCAGAAGCGGTTCAGCTGGTAGCCGGCGACGCTGTCGTCGAAGCCCGCGTTGAGTGCCGCGACGCGGCCGATCGCCGAGCCCTGATCGCCGATCGGGGATACACAGCCGAGGATGACGTCGTCGATCGCCCGCGTATCGAGCCCATTGCGGTCGCGAAGCGCCGCGAGCGTCTGGCTCGCGAGTGCGATCGCAGGTACCTCATGCAGCGCCCCGTCGGCGCGGCCGCGGCCGCGCGGCGTGCGCAGGTGGTCGTAGATGTATGCGTCGGTCATGACTGGCAATCCCCGTGGTGTGCCACCGGCCGCTGCCTGCGCCGCCGTGGCGCCGGCCCCGGTCGTCGGCAGTTTAGCGTCTGGCGGCGGCCAGGGCGCGAGTAGCGGCGGCGCCGATCGCCGCCGCCGCGGTCGTCGGCAGGCCGAGGCCGCCGTCGATCGCAAGCGTGAGTCCCGTGACGTAGTCGCCGGTCGGTCCGGCGAGGAACAGCGCGGCGTCGGCGATCTCGTCGAGCGTCGCCAGTCTTGGAATCGGCTGGCCACCGACCAGCGCCGCTTCGCCAACGGCCTGCAGGAAGATCTCCGCACCGTGCGTGCCCGCCACGAGGCCGGGTGAGAGCGCGTTCACGCGTGCGCCGTCGATTCCGCCCCATTCGATGGCGAGCGTGCGCACCAGCGCCTCGATGCCGGCCTTGGCAGCACAGGCGTGTGCCTGCAGCGCCATCGGCAGTTGCGCCTGCGGTGCCGAGATCGCGATCAGGCGCGCGCGCGGCGCGAGGTGGCGGTAGCAGGCGCGGAAGGTGTGGAAGGTGCCCTTCAGGTCGGTGTCGACGACCGCGGCGAACGCGTTCGAGCTCAGAAGCGCGGTCGGGCTCAGAAAGTTGCCGGCGGCGCCCGCGATCACGATGTCGTAGCGGCCGAAGCATTCGGCGCCCGCGTCGGCCGCGGCCTGCACGGCGTCGCCGTCACGGACGTCCGCGCAAGCGGCCTGCACGCGCCCCGGCGCGAGCGCGTCGAGCTCGGCCTGGGCGGCCTCCAGGCGGCCGACATTGCGGGCGACGATCACCACCGACGCGCCCTGCTCGAGGAAGCGGCGGGCGAGCGCCTTGTTGATTCCCGAGCTGCCGCCGGTCACGAAGGCGACGCGCGAGAGCAGCAGGTTCGGAGCGAAAGCGGAGGAAGTCATGCGGGATCCGTCAGTCCAGTCACGGCACGGGGTGGCGGCACACCATCCGCTCGACGTTGCGGATCATGTGCGCGGTCACGTCGGTCTGTGTCCAGCGACCGAGCGGCCGGTACCAGCTGGCCACCCAGGTCACCAGCCCGCCGATCGAGACCGCGGTCAGCACCGGGTCGTCGACGTCGAAGTCGCCGCTGCGGGCACCGGCCTCGAGCAGCGTTGCGAGGTGAATGCCGAACTCCTTGCGCAGTGCCATCAGCTGCTTGGCATCGCGCGGCTGGAGGTTCTTTTCCTCGCGCTCGTAGACGACGATGTACTTCTGGTTCTTGATGATGATCGAGACGACGCTGTCGACGATCATCCGCAGCTTCTCGCGCGGCGGCAGCGATGTTGCCAGCGCCTCGGCGAGCGCTGCCAGGGAAGAGCGGATGCCGATTTCGCAGATCGCCCGCAGGATCTCACTCTTGTTCTTGAAGTAGGAGTAAATGAACGGCTTGGTGACGTTCAGGCCTTCCGCGATCGCGTCCAGCGTCGTCGCCTCGTAACCGAGCGAATAGAACAGCTCGCGCGACTCCTCAAGGATGCGCCGGCGCTTGAATTCCTGGACCTCGGTCTTCAGTTCGGGTGACTTCATGGTCTTGTGATCCGGTGCGGCCGGCGCCGCAGGTTGCAGCGCCGCAGCTATCAGTTGCCGATCTTATCGCGCCGGACGACGATCCCCGCCTTTTCGCGGTCCCAGGTCTCGACGGTGATCCCGGTCGTGCGCAGGTCGGTTTTCAGGACCTTCGACGAGGGCGTCTTCGGCAGTTCCGGCAGGATGCGGATATAGCGCGGGATCATGAAGTAGGCCAGCCGCTCGCGCAGGAACTCGATTAGCGCCGCCGGGTCGATTTCGCGACCGGGAGCGGCGGCGACCACCGCCATCACCTCGTCCTCGCCGAACTCGCTGGGCACGGCGATCACCGCTGCCTCGCGTACGTCCGGGTAGGCCACGATCTCGGCCTCCACCTCGAAGGAGGAGATGTTCTCGCCGCGCCGACGAATCGCGTCCTTGATGCGGTCGACGAAGAAGAAGTTGCCGTCGGCATCGCATCGGAACGCATCGCCGGTATGGAACCAGCCGTTGCGCCAGGCGCTCACAGTGGCCTCGACGTTCTTGTAGTAGCCGCTATTCATCGCCCACGGCCGGTCGGTGCGCACGATCATCTCGCCGACGCTGCCGGTCGCGACCTCACAGTCGTTCTCGTCCACGAGCCGGACGTCGACGCCGGCACGCACCTTGCCGCAGGTGCCACGCACGGCGGGGTTCGGCTCCGAGACGATCGGCGAGGAGATCTCGGTCATGTTGAAAATCGTGTAGACGTCGATGCCGAAGCGATCATGGAACTGCTGCGAGCCCTCGCTCAATGGCACGATGAAGCACTTGGCCACCTGATGGCGGCGGTCGTCGGGCGACGGCGGCGCCTTCAGCAGGAAGGTCGCCATGACGCCGAGCAGGAACACGACCGTCACCTCGGTCTCCCGTACCAGCGGCCAGAAGCGTTCTGTCGAGAACCGCTCCGGCATCACCAGCGAGCCGCCGCGCGCCAGCATCGCGAACGAAAGGCCCAGTCCGCCGATGTGGAACATTGGCATGTTGACCAGGAAGCGATCCGCGCCGGTCACGAAGTGCCAGGCCTCCGGCCCGGGGTTCGTGTACATGTGCAGGTATGACGACAGCACACCCTTGGACGGCCCGGTCGTGCCCGACGTATAGATGATCGACTGCGTGTGCCACGGCTCGATCGGCCGCTTCAGCGGGCCGGGTTCGGCCGCGCCGTGCTCAAGGGTCGCGAACGGCACTGACGGCAGCGGCACCTGCGCCGGCACCGCGCCGCCGACGACCACCAGTTGCGCGAGCCGGGCCAGCCGCACGCCGTGCAGCCGCGGCACGAGGTCGGCATGGACGATTGCCACGCTAGCATCGGAGTTGTCGATCACGTGCTCGAGCACGCCGCCGCGAAAGGCGGTGTTGATTGGCACGTACACCGCGCCGAGATAGTTGATCGCGAAAAACGTCAGTAGCATTTCCGGGGTGTTCGGCTGCCAGGCAAGCACGTGGTCGCCCTGAGCGACACCCAGCTGCGCAAGGCCCGCGGCGATGCACCGCGTGCGGCGCGCCAGCTCGCCGAAGGTGAAGCTGAGCCCGCCGTCGAACAGCGCGTATACCTGCTTCGGCCGCTCCGCGGCAAAGCGGTCGATCAGATAGCGGACAACGCAGGTTTCGCGCGCCGGGACGCGCGGATCGGCGTGGCGCGTCGGCACGGTCGTGGGCGAGTTCATACCGGTTGTAGCATTCCGTTTCCCGATGGTAAGCATTTGTACACGATCGGTATACCCAGTACAATTGGCGGGACCCGCGCGGAACGCCGCGCCGGCCTCAAATCTGTCACGCGACCGGAGACCGTCATGTACCAGACGACGATCGGTTTGACCCCGCTCCAGCGGGTCCACAGCGGCCGCCCATGTGCCGACGCACTGGCGGACGAGGCTGCCCTGCACGGCGCGAAGCGCGTGTTCCTGGTGTGCAGCAATACCCTGCGCCACAAGACCGACGAGGTCCAGAAGATCCAGCGCGCCCTCGGCGACCGGCTGGTCGGCATCTTCGACAGCGTCCGACCGCATGTTCCGCGCGAGGACGTCTGCGCCGCGGTCGCGGCCGCGGAGCCGCTGAAGCCGGATCTTCTGATCTCGCTCGGTGGCGGCTCGGTCACCGACGCGACCAAGATCCTCGCGCTGTGCCTCAAGCACGGCCTGCGCACCCCCACGTCCATGGAGCCGTATCACGTCGTGGTAAACCCCGACCGAACGGTGACCATGCCGGCCTTCGAAGGCCCGGACATCCCGGTCGTGATCGTACCGACGACGCTTTCGGGCGGCGAGTTCAACCCGCTGTCCGGCGCGACCGACAAGGTCATCAACGTAAAGCAGGCCTACTTCCACCCGACGATGACGCCGCGTGCGATCGTGCTCGATCCGGCGGTCACGACCCATACGCCGGAGTGGATCTGGTTCTCCACCGGCGTGCGCTCGCTCGATCACTGCTTCGAGACACTTGGCTCGCTGAACTCGAACCACTACTGGGACGGCATGGCCATGAACGGCCTGCGGCTGCTGTCGCAGGGCCTGGCAGCGGTCAAGGCGAACGCCGCCGATCTCGCTGCGCGGCAGAAATGCCAGGAAGGCGCCTGGTGCTCGATGGTCGCGATCGTCTCCGGCCTGCCGATGGGGATCAGCCACGCGATCGGTCATGCGCTCGGCGGCTCCTTCGACGTGCCGCACGGCTACACATCCTGCGTGATGGCACCGTTCGCACTCGACTTCAACGAGAGCGTCAACAGCCATCGCCAGAAGCTGATCAGCGTTGCGCTGGGCGAGCCGGACACGAAGGCGAGCGTGCTCGCCGACCGGATCATCCGCAGCCTCGGCATGCCGCGCAGCCTCACGACGGTCGGCATCAAGGAGTCGGACCTGCAGGCGCTTGCCGGCTTCACGTTCCAGGACATCTGGTGCGGCACGAACCCTCGCCCGGTTCCCGACAGCGGCGCGCTGATCGAGTTGCTGCGACGCGCGCTCTGACGCTGTGACCACGCTGGGCACCGACGCCGGCGCTCTGGCGTTGCGGCTCGTCGCCGGAGAACGCGCGGCCCTGGCGCGGGTGCTGACACGGTTGGAGCGCGATCCGGCCGCGATCGCGGTGCTCGACGCTGCGATCGCGCCGCATACCGGACGCGCCTACACGGTGGGGATCACGGGCGCCCCCGGTGCCGGCAAGTCGACACTGGTCGGCGCGCTGCTCGACGAGGCACTGCGTGCCGATCGGCGCACCGCCGTCCTCGCGCTCGATCCCCGTTCACCGCTGACGCACGGTGCGATCCTCGGCGATCGCATGCGCATGGAGAGTGCGACAGCGGATCCGCGTGTGTTCGTGCGCTCGATGACCGCCGACCCGCACGGTGGCGGGCTGTCGGCGACGACACCGCTGGCGGTGCGCGCACTCGATGCGGCCGGGTGGCCCTGGATCCTGATCGAAACGGTCGGCGTCGGCCAGTCGGAGCTGGATGTCGTCGAGGCGGCCGCGACCACCATCGTCGTGCTGAACCCCGGTTGGGGCGACGAGGTGCAGGCGGTCAAGGCCGGCCTGCTCGAGGTGGCGGACGTGTTCGTCATCAACAAGGCCGATCGTGACGGTGCCGCCGTGCTCAGGTACGACCTCGAGCGCCTGCTCGCGGCCGGACCGAAGGGTGGCTGGCGGGTGCCGGTACTGGACACCGTGGCGAGCGAGCGGCGCGGGACCGGCGAGCTGTGGGCGGCGATCGACGCGCATCGCCAGTTCCAGGAAGGCAGCGGCGCGCTGCCGCTGCGTCGCCAGCGCTTCAGTGCGCTTGCGATCCGCGCACTTGTCGACCGGGAACTGCGCGTGCGGCTCGCGGCGGCGCTCTCGGAGCCCTCGATCGCGGCACTGGTCGCGGCCGTGGAGCGCGGTGAGCGCTCGCTACCGGAGGCCAGCGCGGCGGTGCTTTCCCGGCTCTAGCGGCGGGTCAGGCGCCCGCGACGGGTGCCGTCAGTCGGCGTGCGGCGGCCACGATCTCATCGAGCGACGAGCCGGGCGGGAAAGTCTCCACGCCCATCGCATTTAGGCGTCTGCAGCTGGACGGCGGCAGGACGCCGCCGGCGAAGATCGGCAGGTCCTGCCGCGCGGCGCGCAGCTCGCCGATGACCCGGATGACCACCTCGACGTGGCCACCGACGTTCAGACCCACCAGGTCCACGTCCTCGTCCACGGCGGCGCGGACAATCTCGGCGCCGGTGAGCATGCCCCCCATGATCACGTGGAAGCCCGCGTCGCGCAGCGCGCGGGCAACGACCGACAGGCCGCGCCAGTGGCCGTCAAGGGACGTCTTCACGAGCAGGATGCGGGCAGCGGCGTTGGTCATGGCGTCAGATCAGCTCCGGGGTCTGCCAGTCGCCCCACACGTCGCGGAACAGATCGCCGACCTCGCCCAGGGTGACCTCGGCGTCGAGGGCGACCATCATCGCCGGCATCACGTTGGCAGTGCCGCGGCACGCCGCCTCGAGGCCCTTCAGCGCCGCGTGCGCGCCTGCCTCGTGGCGCTCGCGCTTGACCGTGTGGAGGCGTTCGAGCGCAACGTCGAAGGAGTCGTTCACGCCGGGGAATCCGTCCACCTCGAAGGGCGTCGAGTCGCCGCGGAAGTCGGTCACGCCGACGATCGTCTGGCGCCCGTCGTTCTCGGCCTGCTGCCAGGCGACCTGATTGTCGCGGGCGCGGGCGTGCAGCCAGCCCGAGTCGAGCGTCGCGAGGAAGCCGCCGCGCTGCTCGATGTCGGCAGCGAACTCCCATGCACGTTTCTCGATGTCCGCGGTGAGCGTCTCGATGTAGTAGGAGCCGCCGAGCGGATCGGCCACCGACGCGAGATTGGTCTCGTGCTGCAGGATCTGCTGGATGCGCACCGACATCTGGTGGGCGTGCTCGCTAGGAATCGAGATCGCCTCGTCATAGCCGGAGACACCCAGCGACTGCGTTCCGCCGAGCACCGCGGACAGGGCCATCAGCGTGCCGCGCACGATGTTATTGAACGGCTGCTGGTAGGTCATCATCGACCCGGCCGTGACGATGTGGATGCGCATCCGTTGCGCGCGCTCGTCGGTGATGCCGTAGCGGTCCCGCAGCAGCGTGCACCACATCTTGCGAGCGGCACGCAGCTTGGCCGCGTCCTCGAAGATGTCCATCGTGCTGCGGAAATTGACGCCCGCGACGCGGTAGGCGGCGGTGGCCATGTCGAGCCGGCCACGGCGCTTGATCTCGTCGAGGTACTCGATGGCGTTGGCGATCACCGCGCCGAGTTCCTGGTAGGCGTTCAGCCCCGTGTCGCCGCCGTTGTAGCCGGCTATCGAGACCGGCACCCACTTGGGGACGTGCTCGCTGCAGAACTCGATGATGTCGGCGTTGAGCCGCAGGCCGGCCGCGGTCGGCACCTGCTGCTTGGTGACGCAGCCGAGGTAGGTCAGGAAGAAGTCGCTCTGGCCGGTCCCGCCGAGTGCGTCCAGCGCAATGCCGCGGCGCTTGGCAACGGTCCAGTAGGCGGCGAGCGCGAACGGCGCGTGCTGCACGACCGCGCCGCCGGCGTGGCCATAGGTCGACTCGATCGGGATGCCGTCCAGGCAGATGGCGACCTCGCGCACGCTCTGCATGACCGCCCCGGTCTGGCCGACATCTTCCCGCCGGGCGACCACATCGGGGTGGTCGACGTTGTACATGTGGTCGGCGGTGTTGCGGTCGTGCTCCATCAGGAAGCCGGTCTCGCCGTGTTCCAGCAGGAACTTGATGCGCTCGTTCTCGTCTTCCGGCTTGCCGAAGCCCGACAGCTGGAAGATGCGCCAGGGCTTGGTGCGATAGCCTTGCGCGAACCCGCCGCGATGGAACGGCGGCTGACCGGGACGGGTACCCATCACCGCGCGGTGCGATTCGGGTACGTCCTCGGGACCGTAGGATGCGCGCAGAGGGATGCCCGAGCGGGTGGCGAACGTCGGCGGTAGCGGTGGACGGCTCATCAGCTGGGACGGTCCCGTGCGATCGACGTGATGCGACCTGATGGTTAGTATACTGTTGGTATCAGGAATCTACCAAGAGTTTTAATTTTGTACATAGAGTCAATTCCGGCGGAAAAAGCAGCCGGAACTGACCATGCACTGCAGGGGAGCGCTGCGATGGACCTCAACAGCCTGTACTCGGTCGCCGGCAAGACCGTGCTGATCACCGGAGGGGTCGGCGGCATCGGCCGAATGCTCTCGGAAGGGTTCGCCGCCGCCGGCGCCCGCGTCTGGATCACCGGCCGCAAGCCCGATGCCCTGGCAGAGGCCGTCGCGCAGCTGGGTGCCGGTGGCGCCTTCGTGCGGGGCATCGTCGCAGATCTCGGCACGGCCGAGGGCGTCGCCGTCATCGTCGCGGAACTCACCGCCGCCGAGAGACGCCTCGACGTGCTGGTGAACAACGCCGGTCAGACCTGGGGCGCGCCGCTGGAGGAGTTTCCGGCCAGAGCCTGGTCGCCGGTCATGACCGTCAACGTGCAGGCGCCGTTCATGCTGGCGCAGGGGCTGCTGCCGCTGCTGGAGGCCGCGGCCAGCGACGAAAGCCCTGCCCGGATCATCAACATCGGCAGCGTCTACGCCGAGACGACCGAGGTCATGAAGGCCTACTCCTACACCGCCAGCAAGGCCGCGATCCACCAGCTGACCCGTGTCATGGCGCACGACCTCGCCGCGCGCCGGATCCTGTGCAATGCGATCGCCCCGGGCCTGTTCCCGTCGAAGATGACGGGCTTTGTGCTCAAGGACGCCGCTGCGCGCAACGCGCTCCTGAAGTCCATCCCGTTGGGCCGCACGGGGACGCCGGATGACATCGCAGGGCTCGCCATGTTCCTGTGCTCGCGCGCCGGCAGCTACATCACCGGCGCCATCATCCCGATCGACGGCGGCATCCTGATCGCCCATTGAAGGAGTGCCAATGAGCGCGCTATACACGACGCTTGAAATCGAACGCCGCGGGGCGGCGGAATGGGTCAGCCTGAACCGACCCGAGTCGCTAAACGCGATGAACGCGGCGATGATCGCCGAGCTGCACCGCTACTTCACCGGTCTTGCGCAGGATCGCTCGGTGCGGGCGGTGGTGCTGCGCGGTCGTGGTCGTGCGTTCTGCGCCGGTCTCGACCTGAAGGAGATCGGGCCGCGGCTCGAGGCGATGGACGCCGGCGGCGTGTGGGCCTTTCAGCGCGCGCTGAGCCGGATGATCATCGCGATGCGGCGCTGCCCGCAGCCGATCGTCTGCCTGCTGCACGGCTCGGCCTCGGGCGGCGGCTTCGCGCTCGCGCTCGCCTCGGACATCCGGCTTGCGACCCCCGATGCGCGGATGAATGCCGCGTTCATCCAGGTCGGGCTGTCCGGCTGCGATGTAGGCGTGAGCTATCACCTGCCGCGTCTGGTCGGCAGCTCCGTGGCGGCAGAACTTCTGATGACGGGCCGGTTCCTGAGCGCTGCGCGCGCGCACGGACTCGGTCTCGTCTCCGAACTGCACGCGCCCGAGGCGATCGAAGCCGCCGCCGGCACGCTCGTCGAGGATCTGCTGCGCGCAGGACCCCTCGCGCTCGAGCTCACCAAGCAGGGGCTGGCCGCCGCGCAGGACGCGGGCAGCCTCGAAAATGCGGTGGAAATCGAGGACCGACAGCAGTCGATGCTTGCGGTCGGTGAGGAGTTTCGTGCCCGGATCCGGGCCTTTCTCGCAAAGATCGCCGGCCGCTGATTCGCTCCGTCGTCTCGCTGCGCCGTCCTGGCCGCGGACCGCGCCGGCGGTGCGAGAAGGGGAGCGGCGGCGGACCGACGTCCGCCGCTGCCTGATCGTCGCCTAGAAACTCACGCTGACCGTCATGCCGAAGGTCCGCGGCGGCATCAGGGTGCCGACGCGCGAGCTCAGGTACAGCGGCGCGGTGATGATGTTGTTGCCGTACACCGTCTTGTCGCCGGCGTTGCGGATCCAGCCGGTCACCGCCATGTGGCTCGACAGGTCGTAGGTCGCGCTCAGGTTCACCAGCGTATAGGCCGGCTGGAACGCGTCCGAGTTGTTCCACTCGGTGAAGAACACCTTGTCCGAGTAGACCGCCTCGCCGTGCAGCGACATGTTGCCATCGAGCACTGGCAGGCGATACGACAGACCGATGTGGCCGCTAAATTCGGGCGCGTTCGACAGGGCGTTGCCTGCCAGCTGATGCAGCTGGAAGCCATCACGGTAATAGCTGTTCTCGAAGTCCTTGTACTTCGCGTTCAGGTAGGTGACCGCAAGGTCTGCCGACAGGTGCTCGGTCAGCTTCGACTGCGATTCGAACTCGAGGCCGTAGTTACGGGCCTTTGCAGCGTTCTTCGTCTCCACGGTGCTGTTCTGGTTGACGAACCCGACCTGCAGGTCCTTGTAGTCGTAGTAGAACGCCGTCAGGCCGAGGAACGTGCGGCTGTCGTTCACCTTGGTCTTGAAGCCGACTTCGTAGGACGTTACGAATTCGGGGTTGATCGCCGCGTTGAGGCTGCCGATGTTGATCACGCCCGACTTGAAGCCGCGGGTGATGCCGCCGTAGACCAGCGAACCGCCTTCGGTGTGGTACTCGATCTGCGCCTTCGGCGTGACCGCGTTCCAGCTCTTCTCCTTGTCCGTCGGCAGGAAGATGCCCAGCGCGCCGAATTCGAAGGAGCCCACGCCCTTGCGCTTCTCGTTGTTGAAGCGCGCGCCGAGGGTGACCTTCAGGCGGGGCGCGATCTCCTTGGTGCCCTGCACGTAGGCACCGTAGGCATCGGTCGTGACCGTGCCCGACTGGTGGTAGTTGGTGTTGTCGAAGGCGTTGCACGGCGTCGTCGCATCCGGCGTGATCGGCGAGCAGTTGCCGGCGAGGATGAAGGGCCCGAGGTTGTACAGCGGCACGAGCACGCTGCCGGGGTTCTTCTCGTGGAAGTACATGGCACCGGCCAGCCAGTCCACGGTCACGGCAGTCGTGCTGAGGGTGAACTCCTGGCTCCAGGAGGTGCTCGACTCGTCGTAGTTGTTCTGGCCATACAAGTGAGCATCGGTCGCGGCCAGGTCGTCGCGATTGAAGCGCGTGAAGTCGCGCCAGGCGGACACCGACTTCAGCTCGAAGCCCGCCGGCTTCCAGTCGATGATCGCGGTTGCGCTCGAGCCGTGCCGCTGATTGATGGCGTCCTCACGCGACCAGATGTTACGGACGTCGCCGCCGTGGTCGAAGATCGTTGTGCCGCCATAAACGGCGGCCAGGGTCAGCGGCAGGAAGGCGGTACCACCGAAGTAGTGGAACGCGTAGTTGTTGTCGTCTTCCTTGAAGTGGTCGGCGACTACGTCGACCAGTACGTCGTCGCTTGCCTTGATGCGCAGGCT
This sequence comes from Pseudomonadota bacterium, assembly GCA_025356815.1. Lineage (GTDB taxonomy): Bacteria > Pseudomonadota > Gammaproteobacteria > Steroidobacterales > Steroidobacteraceae > CAIKZZ01. The sequence goes on along the minus strand of JANXQL010000026.1, from coordinate 59,581 downwards.
GGCACGCACCGCGTAAGCGTTGCGATCATCCACCGGATTGCCGGTGTAGAGGTTGGTGCCGTAGCCGTCGTGCTTCTCGCTCTTGCCGGCGATGCGGGCCGAGACGCGGTCGGAGAGCGGGCCGCCGATGGCGCCCTCGAAGATCTTCGCGGAGTATTCACCCAGCGTGAAGTCGGCGTAGCCCTCGAGCTTGTCGGTCGGCTTCTTCGTGACGAGGTTGACGACGCCTGCGGTCGCACCACGGCCGTAGGTGGTTCCCTGCGGGCCGCGCAGCACTTCGACGCGCTCGAGGTCGAAGAAGCCGGTCAGCTGCTCCGCGGGACGGGCGATCTGCGCCTCGTTCTGCAGGAACGCGACCGCGCCATCGGCGCCAAGGTCGATCGAAGTCAGGCCGACGCCGCGGATGAAGGCCCGGTTGACGCCGAACTGGTTGCCGATCGACAGGTTGGGCACCGCCGAGGAGAGGTCGGAGACATTGCTGATACCGCCGGCGCCGAGGCCCTCGGCGGTGATCGCGCTGATCGCTGCGGGCGTGTCGGAAATCTTGTCGCTGCGCTTGGTGGCGGTGACGACCACTTCCTCGAGCGCGCTGGAACTCGCGGCGGTGTCGGCCCAGGCGGCCCCCGAACTCAGGGCGGCGCTGACCGCGAGCGCAACTATGGAAAAGCGACGATCCGTCGCCCGGCTAGCAACCTTCATGTGTCCGACCCCCTGAAAATTTCGTGGAACGCGCCTGCTTCAACGCCGGCAGTACTAGTAGTATATAGGTTCTTACTGGCAGTCAACATTTGGCGATATCAGGAATATTTTGTTGCTTCAGGGCAACGACGGGCCCGGTTTCGGGCCTGCAGGCCCCCGACGGGAGTCGCGACACCATGCAGACACTGGCTGATCCGGAGATCGACACCTTCTTAGTGGGCCGGGCGCGAGTCACCCGGGTCGAGGAGTGGCGCGGGGCGTTCCTGACGCCGCAGGTCCTGTTCGCGGGCTTTGACACGGGCGCCTACGCGGCCACCCGGGACGCGATCGGTGCCCCGTACCTCGATCTGGCGACTGACGCGATCAATGCTCGCCTGCAGAGCTGGGTCATCGAGCACGAGCGCCAGACGGTGCTGATCGATACCGGCGCCGGTAACGACAAGGAGCGGCCTGGCCTGCCGCTGTTCGGTGGCCTGAAGACGCCGTTCCTGGAGCGGCTCGCCACGGCCGGCTTCGGCGTCGAGGATATCGACCTGGTCATCTGCACCCACCTGCATGTCGACCATGTCGGCTGGAACACGCGCCTGATCAAGGGCCTCTGGCAACCGACGTTCCCGCGCGCGGAGTATGTGTTTCCGGCCGCCGACGCCGTCTACTGGGATCCGCGCAACGCCGACCGCTACCCACCGCACGTCGGGGAGGCGGTCAACGCCGGATTCTTCGAGGACAGCGTCAGGCCCATCCTCGCGGCGGGCCGGGCGCGGCTCGTCGACGCGCCGGTCGAGATCGGCCCCGGTCTGCGACTCGACCCGGCGCCGGGCCACACACCGGGTTCGACGACGATCACGCTGTCCTGCGATGGCGACGCCGCGATCTTCTGCGGCGACGTCGTGCACCACCCGCTGCAGATCCTGAACCCGGGCTGGAACAGCATCTTTTGCGAGGACGCACAGCAGGCGAGGGCATCGCGCGGGGCGGTGCTTGCGCGTGCCGCCGACAGCGGCGCCCGGCTTGTGCCGGCGCATTTCGCCGGCGAGCACACGGTGCGTGTGGAGCGGACGGCGGACGGCTTCCGGCCGCGCTTCGCCCTCGGCGCCTGATCGGCCGGTCGGCGACGGGCGCCCCCGCCGGGGCCGTTAGTCCGGCCACGGCGGGACCGTTCTCCTAGAATGCCGGCCGTGCAGCCTTCCATTTCCCTGCCTGCCCCTGCCGGCGACCCCTCTGGTGTCGGCCTGCGCGTCCACGCGCGGGCCATCCTCCGGCTCGGCCTGCCGTTGCTGGTTGCGAACCTCGCGGTTGCCGGGATGTCGCTCGCAGATACGGTCATGTCCGGTCAACTCGGGGCCGAGGCACTGGCTGCGGTTGCGGTCGGCTCGAGCTACTACGCGGTGTTCCTGGTGATTGGCCTGGGCACGATGACCGCGCTATCGCCCCTGGTCGCGCACGCGTACGGTGCCGGTCGATACGATCTGGTCGGCGGCTACGCCCGCCAGGGCGCATGGATAGGGGCGGGCCTCGCGGTACTGCTGCTGCTTGGCCTTGCCGGCGTGCGTTGGGTGCTGACGCTGATCGGCACCGATCCACGCGTGGTTCCCGATGCCGTCGGCTATGTGCACGCGATCTCGGCAGGGATCCCCGGACTGCTGGGTTTCCAGGCACTGCGCGCGGTCAGTGAGGGTCTGGGCCGCACGCGCCCGATGATGGTGGTCGCGCTGGTGGGCCTCGCGGCCAACATCGTCGGTAACTGGGTGTTTATGTACGGCCGGCTCGGCATGCCGGCGCTGGGTGCAGTCGGCACCGGGGTCGCGACCGCGCTGGTGCAGTGGATCATGTTCGGCTGCATGTTCATGCATGCGCGCCACCACCGCGCCTACCAGCCCTACGGGCTGTTCGCGCGGCGTGAGCGTCCCGACCGCCGGCGAATCCGCGAGATCCTCGCCCTCGGGATCCCGATCGGCGGCAGCATGGTCGCCGAGTGTGCGCTCTTCTCCGCGGCGGGACTGATGATGGGGACGCTCGGCGAGACGACCGTCGCGGCCCACCAGATCGCCCTCAACTACGCCGCGTTCATGTTCATGGCGCCGGTCTCGCTGCACTCGGCGACGACCATCCATGTCGGCCACGCGCTCGGGCGGGGCGCCGGCGCCGCCGCGCGGCGCGCCGGCTTCGTCGGCATCGGCCTGTGCGCGCTGCTGATGATCGGCTCCGCGCTCGTCCTGTCGCTGGCGAACGAGGTGATCGCCGCGTTGTATACGCACGACGTGAACGTCCGCAGCCTCGCGGCGCGCCTGCTGCTGCTGGCCGGCGTCTTCCAGGTGTCCGACGGGCTGCAGGTCGGCGCGATGGGCGCCCTGCGCGGCTTCAAGGACGCTCGATGGCCGCTCGCGATCACGATCACCTCCTACTGGGCGGTCGGCTTTCCGCTCGCGTTCTGGGGCGGAATCGTGAAAGGCGGGGGGCCGGTGAGCGTCTGGTGGGGCCTGATCGTTGGCCTGTCGGTGTCGGCGGCGCTGCTGAACCTGCGTTACCTGAGCGTCTCGAAACGACTCACGGCGCCTGGCTGAGGCCTGCCGTTCCCGCCCGGTCGGGGGGTTGGATGCGCGCAGACCGCCACGACGATGGCGCCTTCACCGACAGCCTCGTGAGCAGCCACCCCGTTCGTGACGCCACGCTCGTGATGCGTTGGCGGACGTCGCGCGGGGGGCTGCGCCGTGATGACGCATTGCGTTAGGCTGCGACGATGCGAATCCTGATCGTCGAGGACGATGAACTGGTGGCCGACGCGCTCAAGCGCGGGCTCACCGAGGCGGGCTTCGTCGTCGACCGGGTCGGTAGCGCCGAGCAGGCGGAGCCGGCTATCGCGGCCGGAGAGTTCGACCTCGCCGTGGTCGACATCGGGTTGCCGCAGGTCGACGGCCTGACGCTGGTCCGGCGCCTGCGTCGCGCCGGCAACGCGACGCCGGTGCTGATCCTGACGGCGCGCGACGGTCTCGCCGATCGTGTCGATGCCCTGGATCTCGGCGCCGACGACTACTTGGTGAAGCCGTTCGAGTTGCCCGAGGTGGCAGCTCGCTGCCGCGCGTTGATCCGGCGCACCCGCTCGGCCACGAGTGCCGAGCTGCATGTCGGCCCGCTGAGCCTGGACCTCGCCAGCCACACCGCCGCTCTCGGCGGCAGCCCGCTCGAGGTGACGCGGCGCGAGTGGGCGCTGCTCGAGTGTCTCGCGCTGGACGCCGGTCGCGTCGTGCGCAAGGAACGCCTGTTGCGCGCGATCGGTGGCTGGGACGAGGAGCTGACGCCGAACGCCGTCGAGGTGTATGTCTCGCGGCTGCGGGGCAAGCTCGGCGATGCGGTGCCGATCCGCACCGTGCGCGGTCTCGGATACCGGCTCGATGAACCCGGGGCCTGACCCGCGTCCGCCGTCCATCGCCCGGCGGCTGCTGACGCTGCTGCTGGTGCCGCTTGGCGGCCTGCTGCTGCTGGCGCTGCTGTTCGACTATCTGGTCGTGGCCGGACCGTCGCGGGCGGCGTTCGATCGCGAGCTTGCAAACGCCGCAGGCACCATCGCCGCGCGCGTTCGTCTCGGCGACGACGGCCGCGCTGCGATTGACCTGCCGGCCGAGCTCGCACGCCAGCTCAGCGAGGAGCAGGGCGCGGCGCCATTTTACGTTCTGCGCGCCAGCGACGGGCGCTGGCTTGCGGGCGATGTGCGCCTGCCGCCGCCGCCCGTCGCGGCATCGACCGCGATCAGCTATGCGACGCTGCCGCTCGCGGGACTGGGGCCGACGCGGATCGCGTGGTACCGCTGGAACGCGTCCAGCGTGCCGCTCGTGCTCGCGGTCGCGCAGCGCACCGAGGTGCGCGACGCCGCGGCCCGCCCGCTGGTCACGGCGACGCTGACGCTTGACGTGCTGCAGCTGGTCGCGGTCGTGGCGCTGGTGCTGATCGGCGTGCGCCGTGGCTTGCGGCCGCTGCTGGAATTTCGCGACGAGCTCGCTGCGCGCTCCGCGCGCGATCTGCGGCCGCTGGATGCCGAACGCGTGCCGGTCGAGGTGCGAACTCTGGTCGTGTCGCTCAATGCGCTGCTCGAGCAGGTGCGAGCGACCGCGGAGGCGCAGCAGAAGTTCGTCGCCGATGCCGCGCACCAGCTGCGCACGCCGCTGGCCGGCGTACAGGCGCAGCTGGAGCTGCTGGAGCGCGATGCCGCCGCGCTGCCTGTCCAGCCGCAGGTCATCGTCGTCCGCGAGGGGCTCAGGCGCCTCGCGCACACGGCGCATCAGCTGTTGACGCTGGCGCGCGCCGAGGGCTCGGCGACGCTCGACCGCGATTTCGTCACCGTCGATCTGGCGGCGCTGGTCGAGGCCGCGGTCGGCGCGCAGTTCGATCGCGCGCTCGACAGTGGCATCGACCTCGGGGCGGAGGCGTTACCTGCCAGTATGCGCGGCGTGCAGTGGCTGCTGCGCGAGCTGGTGGGCAACCTGCTGGACAACGCGTTGCGCTACACGCCGGCCGGCGGCGTGGTGACGCTGCGCTGCGGGACGATCCCGGGCGGGGCATTTCTCGAGGTGGACGACGACGGGCCGGGGATTCCACCGGAGCAGCGCCCGCTGGTCGTGCAGCGTTTCCACCGCGTGCCGGGCACGGCCGGAGACGGCAGCGGGTTGGGGCTCGCGATCGTCAGCGACATCGTCGCCCTGCATGGTGCGCGGTTCGACCTGACGGCGGGGCCGGGCGGCAGGGGGACCCGGGCCAGGGTCGAGTTCCGGAGCTGAGCCCCGCGGTGACCGTTCGGCCAGAGGCGGCCAACGGGTTCCATTACAATGGCTGCCCTTTGCGTCCGAATGAGTTCCGCGTGCCCCCACTGCGCATCGATCGTCGCTACGAACGACACCTCGCCGGACTGGTCAATTCCGGCGAACGCGGCGTCCTGCTTGGCGGCCTGAAGGGCGTCGAGAAGGAGTCGCTGCGGGTGACCCCGGACGGGCGCATCTCGCAGCGCGCGCATCCGTCGGCGCTGGGCTCGCCGCTCACCCATCCGCATGTCACGACGGATTATTCCGAGGCGCTGATCGAGCTGGTCACGCCGACCTTCACCACGACCTGGGAACTGCTGCAGTACCTGACCGACCTGCACCAGTTTGTCTACCGGCACCTCGGTGACGAGCTGCTGTGGGGCACGAGCATGCCCTGCCGGCTGAACGGCGATGCGAGCATCCCGATCGCGCAGTTCGGTACGTCCAACGTCGGCCGCATGAAGACCGTCTACCGCGAGGGCCTCGGCCTGCGCTACGGCCGTATCATGCAGGCGATCTCGGGGGTGCACTTCAACTACTCGTTCCCGGCGCAGTTCTGGCATGTCCTCGGCGAGGTGCTCGGTCGCCGCGACGTGGGTCAGGATTTCATCTCCGAGACCTACTTCGGCCTGCTGCGCAACTATCGCCGCCACGGCTGGATCGTCCACTACCTGTTCGGGGTATCGCCGGCCGTGTGCCGCTCGTTCGTCGCAGGTCACGACGACCATGGCCTCGAGGAGTTCGGCCAGGGCACGCTGTACGCGCCGTACGCAACCTCGCTGCGGATGAGCGACCTCGGCTACCGCAACAAGAGCCAGTCGGAACTGGCGATCTCGGTGAACTCGCTGCAGGAGTACGTGCGCGATCTTGGCGTCGCGATCTCGACGCCCAGCCCCGAGTACCAGCGCCTCGGCGTCGAGGTCGACGGGCAGTGGCGGCAGCTGAACGCCAACCGACTGCAGATCGAGAACGAGTACTACGCGTTCATCCGCCCGAAGCGCGTCGCGCGCTCGGGCGAGCGCCCCACGAAGGCGCTCAAGCGCGCCGGTGTCGAGTACGTCGAGATGCGCTCGCTCGATGTCAGCGCCCTGGATCCCGTCGGCGTGAACCAGAACAAGCTGCGCTTTCTCGAGGCATTCGCGGCGTTCTGCGCGCTTGCGCCGAGCGCGCCGCTGGACCTCGCCGCACAGTTGGAGCTCGACCGCAACCACGTCACCGTCGCGCGCCGTGGCCGCGAGCCGGGCCTTGTGCTGAGCTTCGATGGGCGGCCGGCGGACCTGCGCACGTGGGCCGGCGAGATCCTCGACGCGATGCAGGGGACCTGCGAGCTGCTGGACCAGGGGGACCCGGCGAAGCCCTATTCGGCGGCGCTGGCAATCCAGGCGCAGAAGGTAGCGGACCCGAGCACCACGCCGTCGGCGAGGCTGCTCAAGGAACTGCGCGAGACGGGCGAGTCGTTCTTCGATCTGGCGTTTCGCATGTCGTCGACCTACAAGTCCTACTTCACCGAGTTGCACTCCCCGGACGAGCCGCGGATCGCCGAGTTCGCGGCCGAGGCGGAGGCGTCGCTGGAGGCACAGGCGCGCCTGGAGGCGGCACCGCAGCAACCGTTCCGCGAGTACCTGGGCGACTATTTCCGCGACTGACAGCGCCGGCGATGGCGGGAGGCAGCATGGAACGGTTCACGATCTCGCTCGACGACGACCTGGCTCGCGACTTCGACGCGTTCATCGCCGCTTGCGGCTACGGGAACCGCAGCGAGGCGGTGCGTGATTTGATCCGGGCGCGCCTCGAGCGCGACGCCTCGGAGCAAGGCGATGGCGACTGCGTCGCGAGCCTGTCGTTCGTCTACAACCACCACGAGCGCGAGCTGGCCGAACGGCTCGCGGGGCACCAGCACGCCCACCACGACCTGACGGTCGCCAGCCTGCACGTCCACCTCGACCACGACAATTGCCTCGAGAGCGTGGTGCTGCAGGGGCGGGTCGCCGCCGTTCGGGCGCTGGCCGGGCAGCTGACGGCGGAGCCGGGCGTTCGCCATGGTGCTCTCAATCTCGTCAGTGTTGACCGCGGCGACCACCACACCCACGCCCCCTACGTGCCGGGTCGCGAACCCCACCTGCACCTCAAGCCGCGCTACTGAACGCTGCGGAAAACCGCTATCGCCGGGGGCGGTGGGCGGCCTAGTATGAAGGTTCTCGAAATCCTCATACGGACGGCGTCGTGGTCAGTCTACCGGCGGATTTCACCTCTCTCGCCGCCATCGTGTTCCTGCTCGGGATGCGCCACGGGCTGGATGCCGATCACCTTGCGACCATCGACGGGCTGACCCGCTTCGGTCGTCGCGCAGGCGTGGACCATGCCCGCTATGCAGGCGCGCTGTTCTCCCTCGGCCATGGTGCGGTGGTCGTCGCGATCGCACTGCTTGTCGGCGGAGCGACCGCACGCTGGCAGGCGCCAGGCTGGCTCGAGACCAGCGGCGCTTGGACGTCGATCCTGTTCCTGACCCTGCTCGGCGTGATCAACCTGCATGCGGTGCTCAACGCGCAGCCGGACGAAGTCGTCGCGCCGGTGGGATTGAAGGGACGCTACCTCGGTCGACTGATGCGCGTGCACCGGCCGTGGATGGTCATGGCGGTAGGCGCACTGTTCGCGCTGTCGTTCGACACCGTCAGCCAGGCGATCCTGTTCGCGGTGGCCGGCGTGCAGTACGGCGGACTCGCCAATGCATTGATGCTCGGGCTGGTGTTTCTCGCCGGCATGCTGCTGACGGACGGCTGCAACGGCCTGTTCATCGCCCGCCTGATCGAGACCTCGGACGCGCTGGCGCGGGTCGCCTCGCGGGTCATGGGACTGGCGGTCGGTGGGGTGAGCCTGCTGGTCGCGTTGGTCGGCACGGCGCGCCTGGTGGCGCCCGCGTTCGCGGCCTGGAGCGAGGGACGAGAGCTCGCTTTTGGCGGGGCCGTCATCGGCATCGTCTGCGCGAGCTTCATCGCCGGTCGAGCGCTGGCGCGCCGGGGCGGGACCGAGCTGCAGGCCAGCTGATCGCCGCGCGGCAGCCGTCCCCTTGACAGCGGTCCGCGCACGCGCACACTCCTAAGATCGACTCGCAGTTGTGACGAATTACCGGTTTTGCGCTTCGGGCCGACCCGCGGTGTCGCGGCGCATGCGTTTTCGTGCGGCACGGCTCGGTCTGGAAGGTTTGCCACGGTGTCTACTGGACATATTAATGGCGAAAGAGGGCGGGCCGTGACCGGACGGCGTCAGCTTTGAACCCAGACGAGACCCAGAGGCTGATCATCGACGAGTCCGCCGCGGCGCGACAGCTGCGGGCCGGATTCCCGTGGCTGCGCTTCGAGAAGGACCTGGAGCAGGAGTTTCGCCGCGAGCAGATGCGCTCGCGCCTGTCGCAGGTCCGCTCCAACCTCTATCTCGCCGGCGTGATCGTCGTCGCCTTTGCGCTGCTGAACACACTGGTGATCGGTGCGACGATCCACAGTGCCATCTACTGGCTGCAGTTTGGCCTGGTGTTGCCGGCGATAGGGCTCTTGATCGCGCTGACCCGACACCACGCCGCCCACAAGGTCTACCAGCGTTATGCGCCTGTCACGGTGGCGTTCATAGGCGTCGCCGTGGTGCTGGTGGAGTCGCGCGCCGCTCTGGCCGGCGTGCAGATCCTGTTCGTCGGCGTCCTGCTGTGCTCGGTCTATGTCTACTACCTGGTCGGGCTGCTGTTCTACGAGGCGCTGCGCGCCAACGTGATCATCTGGTGCTCCTACCTGGCTGTAGGCATCGTGAGCGCCTTGCCGGAAGCGGCCGTCCTCTACAACACGCTCGTGCTGCTGATCGCCAACGTCGTTGGCGCGACGGTGGCCTACTCGTTCGAGTTGGAGATTCGCACCCACTTCCTCGAGCAGCGCATGCTCGCCGAAACTGCGGCGCGTGACGGCCTCACGGGCCTGTACAACCGCAGGCGCTTCGACGAGCACCTCGAGACGGTCTGGCAACTGGCGCAGCGCGAGGGCGTGACCCTCGCCCTGCTGCTGGTGGACATCGATTTCTTCAAGCGCTTCAACGACCGGCACGGCCACCAGGCCGGCGACGAGTGTCTCAAGGCTGTCGCCGCGGCGCTCACGCGCTCGGCGCGCCGCCCGCTGGACTTCACCGCGCGTTACGGCGGCGAGGAGTTCGCAATGATCCTGTACGACCCGTCGCGGCAGTACCTGCAGGACGTCGCCAGCCAGATTCACGCCAACGTCGCGGGACTCGGCATTCCGCACGGCGACTCCGACATCGCCCGGGCGGTGACGGTTTCGATCGGCGTGGCGTACGTCGCACCGACGCTTGAGCGCAGCACGGCCGGCTTCGTGCAGCTGGCCGACGAGGCGCTCTACGGCGCCAAGGGCGAGGGCCGCAATCGTTCGGTGTTCAGCGAGACTGCCTACGCCGACCTGGAGACGGGCTCGTTCAAGCCGCGTGCCGCGGTCTGACGTCGGCGCGGCGCAGCGCATCCAGCAGCAGTCGAATGCGCTGCTTGCAGGCAGCGCCGGTACGCGTCACGCTCTATCCACGCGAATCCAACGGCAGAGCATGACACCCAGTAGCCGACGCAGCGCCCTTCTCACCGGCCTCGCCGCACTACTGCTGTGCGTGACTCAATGCGCAGTGGCACAAGCCGCGGGGGAGGTCACGGTGTTTGCCGCCGCCTCGCTCGGCGACGTCCTGCAGCAGCTCGCCGACCAATACACGCGGGCGACAGGCGTCCTCGTCAGGTCGTCCTTCGCCGCGAGCTCCGCGCTCGCCCGGCAGATCGAGGCCGGTGCCCGCGCCGACGTATTCATTTCCGCCGATCCCGAGTGGATGGACTACCTGCAGCAGCGCGCGCTTCTGCGGACAGGCTCGCGCCACGACCTGCTCGGCAACCGGCTCGTGCTGGTGGCTCCGGCCGATAGCCGGGTCGTGCTAAGGATCGGGCCGAACTTTCCATTGCGCGCGACGCTCGGCACGCAGCGCCTGTCGACCGGCGACCCGGACATGGTGCCGGCGGGTCGCTACGCCCGTGCGGCGCTCGTCACGCTCGGCGTCTGGAACGCAGTCGCGGACCGCCTGGTTCGAGCCGAGAATGTCCGCGCCGCGCTTGCCTTCGTCGCCCGTGGCGAGGCCCCGCTGGGCATCGTCTACTCGACCGACGCGCTAGCCGACCGCAGAGTGCGCATCGTCGACACGTTTCCCGCCACGTCGCACCCAGCCATCACTTATCCGATTGCCCTCAGCCGCGATAGCTCAGCGGCGGCGGCCGGCTTCGTCGACTACCTGCGTGGCGCCGCCGGCCGGGCGGCTTTCCAACGGCACGGCTTCAGCGTATTGCCATAGCCGACGGCGACCCCGCGGCGTCGCCCTGCGCCACCGAAGGGCGGCGTCCGGCGCCGCTGCCCGGTCGTGGTGCAAAGGCCACCGCGCCCGGGACCAGCAGACGGTTTGCCGTCGCGGCAGACGCTCCTCGCCGGTTATGATGCAGCGCACCGCCGGCCGCTGTCCGCGGACGCCGGGAACCACTTCGAGAGCTGCCCATGTCGACACTCCATCCAGCGCGCGGCCGTATCCAGCGGCTGCTGATCGCCAACCGCGGCGAGATCGCGATCCGCGTCATGCGCGCGGCCAACGAGCTCGGCATCCGCACCATCGCGATTCACTCGCGCGAGGACCGCTTCTCGCTGCACCGGACCAAGTCCGACGAGAGCTACCTGGTCGGCGACGGCAAGGGCCCGATCGAGGCCTACCTCGACATTCCGGACATCATCCGCATCGCGCACGACGCCCACGCGGACGCCGTGCATCCCGGCTACGGGTTCCTCGCCGAGAACCCGGAGTTCGCCGACGCCTGCGCCGCAGCGGGCCTGATCTTCATCGGCCCTTCTCCCGAGACGATGCGCACGTTGGGAAACAAGGTCGCGGCGCGCAACCTCGCGATCTCCGCGGGCGTGCCGGTGATGCCGGCCACCGGTCCGCTGCCGGCCGACCCTGCGGCCGCGGCGGCGCTCGCGGCCGGAATCGGCTACCCGCTGATGCTGAAGGCCAGCTGGGGTGGCGGCGGACGGGGCATGCGCGTGATCGAGAGCGAAGCGACGCTGGAGGAACTCGTCGCGGCCGCGCGCCGCGAGGCGAAGGCCGCCTTCGGCAATGATGAGGTCTACCTCGAGAAGCTGATCCGCCGTGCCCGGCACATCGAGGTGCAGTTGCTGGGCGACCAGCACGGCAACCTCTTCCACCTGTGGGAGCGGGACTGCACCGTGCAGCGTCGCAACCAGAAGGTTGTCGAGCGTGCCCCGGCGGTGTTTCTCGACGACGCCCAGCGCGCCGAGCTGTGCGCGCTCGCGCTGAGGATCGGCAACGCTGTTCGCTACAAGAATGCAGGCACCGTCGAGTTCTTGCAGGACGCCGACACCGGCAAGATGTTCTTCATCGAGGTGAACCCGCGCATCCAGGTCGAGCACACCGTCACGGAGGTCGTGACCGGCATCGACATCGTCAAGGCGCAGATCCGCATCGCCGAGGGTGCCGTGATCGGCACGCCCGCCTCGGGCGTGCCACCGCAGGCGGAGATCCGAGTATTCGGCCATGCGCTGCAGGGCCGCATCACGACCGAGGATCCTGAAAACAACTTCATCCCCGACTACGGCACGATCACCGCCTATCGCAGTCCCGCCGGGTTCGGCATCCGTCTCGATGCGGGCACTGCATATTCCGGCGCATTCATCGGCCGGTTCTACGACTCGCTGCTGGTCAAGGTGACGGCGTGGGCGCCGACCGCCGAGGAAACGATCCGCCGCATGCACCGCGGCCTGTGGGAGTTCCGCATCCGCGGCGTGACCACCAACCTGCGCTTCCTCGATCAGGTCATCAACCACCCGCGCTTTGTCGATGGCACCTACACGACCAAATTCATCGACGAGACGCCGGAGCTGTTCAATTTCCCGCACCGGCGGGATCGCGCGACCCGCCTATTGAACTTCGTCGGTGACCTCATCATCAACGGCAACCCCGAGGTCAAGAACCGCAGCCGGCCGACGCGGCTCGCGCAACCGCGTGTGCCGAAGCTCGACCTGGGGCCACCGCGGCCGGGCACCAAGCAGCTGCTGGACGAACGCGGTCCGAAGGGTCTCGCCGACTGGATGCTTGCCTCAGAGCGCGTGCTGATCACCGACACGACGATGCGCGACGCCCACCAGTCGCTCCTGGCGACGCGCATGCGCACCCACGACATGAGCGTGATCGCGCCGTACTACGCCAGCCTGCTGCCGGACCTGTTCTCGGTCGAGTGCTGGGGTGGCGCGACCTTCGACGTCGCGATGCGCTTTCTCAAGGAAGACCCGTGGGAGCGGCTGGTGGAATTTCGTGCAGCCATGCCGAACCTGCTGCTGCAGATGCTGCTGCGGTCCGCCAATGCGGTCGGCTACACGAACTATCCGGACAATGTCGTTCGCTATTTCGTCGCGCAGGCGGCGAACGCGGGCGTGGATGTGTTCCGCATCTTCGACTCGCTCAATTGGATCGACAACATGCGTGTCGCGATCGACGCCGTCGGCGCGAGCGGCAAGGTCGTGGAGGCCGCGATCTGCTACACCGGCAATCTGTCCGACCCGCGCGAGACCAAGTACGACCTCAAGTACTACGTACGCTTGGCGAAGGAGCTGGAGAAGGCCGGCGCCCATGTGCTGGGCATCAAGGACATGGCAGGCCTTTGCAGGCCGCAGGCGGCGCGCGCGCTGGTCACTGCTCTGAAGGGGGAGATCTCTATCCCGATCCACTTCCACACCCATGACACCAGCGGCGTCGCCTCGGCAAGCGTACTGGCGGCGGTGGAAGCCGGCTGCGATGCGGTGGACGCCGCCATCGATTCGATGAGCGGACTGACCTCGCAGCCCAACCTAGGCTCGATCGCCGCGGCGCTGCGCCACTCGCCACGCGACCCCGGCCTCGATGCCGGACACCTGCGACTGCTGTCAGTCTACTGGGAGCAGGTACGCCACTGCTACGGTGCATTCGAGAGCGACATCCGTTCCGGCGCGAGCGAGGTCTACCTGCATGGCATGCCCGGTGGCCAGTACACCAACCTGCGCGAGCAGGCGCGCTCGCTCGGCATCGACGAGCACCGCTGGCCGGAAGTGGCGTCGGCCTACGCCGACGTGAACCAGATGTTCGGCGACATCGTGAAAGTCACACCCAGCTCGAAGGTCGTCGGTGACATGGCGATCATGATGGTGACCTCGGGCCTCTCCCGCGCGCAGGTCGAGGATCCCGAGCACGAGGTCGCGTTCCCCGAGTCGGTGGTGCAGTTCTTCCACGGCGACATCGGCCAGCCGTACGGCGGCTTCCCCCAGGACCTGCAGCGGAAGGTGCTGAAGGGCCGGGCACCGCTCACCCGCCGCCCGGGCGAGGTGCTTCCCCCCGCGGACCTGGTAGCCGAGCGTGCCGCCGCCGAGAAGAAGGTGGACCGTACGATCATTGACAGCGAGTTCGCCTCCTACCTGATGTACCCGAAGGTGTTTGTCGACTACGCCAAGGAGCGCGCCCGCTACGGCAACGTCGGGGTGCTGCCGACGCCGACGTTCTTCTACGGCATGGAAGTCGGCGAGGAGCTGTCGATTGACCTCGAGCGCGGCAAGACGCTGATCGTGCGTTTCGTGGCTGCGAGTGAAGCGCACGAGGACGGCTCGCGCACCGTCTTCTTCGAGCTCAACGGCCAGCCACGCTCGGTACGCGTCGCTGACCGCAGTAAGGTCGCCAAGCGCCCGCCGGCCCGCAAGGCGGAGATTGGCGACGCAAACCAGATCGGCGCGCCGATGCCTGGCAACGTCGTGACGGTCGCGGTCAAGGCCGGCCAGAAGGTTGCCGCCGGCGACACGCTGGTGACGCTCGAGGCGATGAAGATGGAGGCCGCGGTGCGCGCCGAGCGCGACGCCGAGGTGGTCGAGGTGCTGGTGCGCCCTGGCCAGCACGTCGATGCCAAGGACTTGATGCTGACGCTGCGTTGATGCCACGCGGGCAACGGCGGGCGCGCGATTTGCGAAGCGGCGCGCGAGGGGGCACAGTCTCGGGCTGCGCGATTCCTGCGCCCACGCCCGGAGCCCGTCCATGACCCCGATCGACCGCCTGCGCGTCGCCGCCCTCGGCACGCTGCTTAGTCTGCTCGTCGCGACCCCCGCCCTTGCGGCATCGGCGCCCCGTTCACCGGTCGCATCCGAGACGCTCGCCCGCGAGATATTTGCCGAGCTCGTCGGTCTCAACACCACGCACGCGATCGGCTCGGCCAAGGCCGCCGATGCGCTCGCGGCGCGCTTTCTCGCCGCCGGCTTCCCGACGACCGACGTCTACGTCGGCGGACCCCGCCCCGACAAGATGAACATCGTCGTGCGCCTGCACGGCAAGGGCAAGGGCTCGCCGGTGCTGTACAACGCGCACCTCGACGTCGTCGAGGCGATCCGCGAGACCTGGAGCATGGATCCGTTCGCGCTGACCGAAAAGGACGGGTTCTTCTACGGCCGCGGCACGGTCGATGTGAAGAACGAGGTGGCGATCCTGGCCGCCAACCTGATCCGCCTTAAGCGGGAGGGCTACACGCCCGAGCGCGATATCATCCTGTTCTTCAACACCGACGAGGAAACCGGCGGGGATGCCAACGGTGTCGAGTGGATGCTCAAGGAGCATCGACCGCTGATCGAGGCGGGCCTGGTGATCAACCATGACGCCGGCAAGGCGCAGGCGCTGCACGGCGAGAAGCTGTGGAACACGATCCAGACAGCCGAGAAGGTCTACGCGACCTATTCGCTGACGACGGCCGGTGCCGGCGGCCATAGCTCGCTGCCGCCGCGCGACAACGCGATCGCGCGGCTCGCGCGGGCGCTGGCGAAGCTCGACGCGTACCAGTTCCCGGTGCGCTTCTCGGACACGACGCGCCAGTACCTGGAGGCCGTGTCCGGCCGCGTCGGTGTCGAGACTGCCGTCGCCGTGCGCTCGCTGCTCGCCAACCCCACCGATGCGGTGGCGCTGGACAAGCTGCGTGACGCGCCGGTGATCAACGCGCAGGTCCACAGCACCTGCCCGGTGACCGTGCTGCAGGGCGGCCAGAGCGAGAGCGCGCTCCCGATGCGGGCCAAGGCGACCATCCAGTGCCGGCTGCTGCCGGACGAGAAGCCCGACGAGGTGCTCGCGACGCTCAAGCGGGTCATCGATGACCCGACGGTGGAGATCGGCGTGGTCTGGGCGCCGGTCCCGAGCCCGGCGGCGACGTTAGATCGGGCGGTGGTCGCGAAGGTGGAGAAGGTCACCGACGAGATGTGGCCGGGTCTGAAGCTGGTGCCGGTGATGTCGTCGGGCGCTTCGGACAGTGTGTACTTCCGTCGCGCAGGACTGCAGACCTTCGGCGTGTCTGGCACGTTCGTCGAGGAGTCGGACCTGCGCGCGCACGGCCGCGACGAGCGCGTCGGCGTGAACGAGTTCTTCGAGTCGCTCGAGTTCAGCTACCGGCTGATCCGCTCGCTCGCCGCCGTGCGCTGAAGGGCTTTCAGCCGCGCACGTACTCGCCCGGCGCGTCCATGAGTGCCGGGTAGCCCTCGGCGCCCATCGACGGCGGCGCCGTGCGAGCAGCGGAGTGCTCCACCAGCCACTGCTGCCAGGTCGGCCACCAGGAGCCCGGCGCCGGCGCGGTCGTTGCCAGCCACTCGTCGGCCTCGATGCGCCGGTGTCCCGCTTCCTGCCGACGGACGCGGTGCTTGCGCTTCGGGTGCACCGGGCCGCTGACGATGCCGGCGTTGTGGCCACCGCTGGTGAGCAGGAAGGTGAAGTCCGGTGAGCGCACCATCGCGCCGATCTTGAATACACTCTTCCAGGGCGCGACGTGGTCGGTCTCGGTACCGACCACGAACATCGGTGCGTGCACGTCGCCGAGCCGCACCGATTCGCCGTGGACCGGAAAGCGGCCGGTCGCCAGCTCGTTGTCCAGGTACAGCCGGTACAGGTACTCGGTGTGCATCTTGTACGGCATGCGCGTGCCGTCGGCGTTCCATGCCATCAGGTCGATCATCGGCTCGCGCTGGCCCTTCACGTAGCTTTGCACCATCGGCTGCCAGATCAGATCGCGCGGTCGCAGCATCTGGAACGCGCCACCCATCTGGCGACTGTCGAGAACGCCTTCCTGGTGCATCTGCGACTCGAGGATCGCCAGCTGGCTCGGGTTGATGAACAGCGACAGTTCGCCCGGCTCGGAGAAGTCGGTCTGCGCCGCCAACAGCGTCACGCTCGCGAGCCGCGTGTCGCCTCGCAGCGCGAAGGAGGCTGCGCCGATCGCGAGCAACGTGCCGCCGATGCAATAGCCGGTCGCGTGGATGCCGCGCGCAGGGACGATCGCGCTGACAGCGTCGACGGCCGCCTTCAAGCCGAGCTCGAGGTAGTCGTCCATGCCGAAGTCGCGATCGGAGGGGCTTGGGTTCTTCCACGAGATCATGAACACCGTGTGTCCCTGGTCCACTAGGTACTTGACCAGTGAGTTGCGGGCGCTCAGGTCGAGGATGTAGTACTTCATGATCCACGCCGGCACGATGAGCACCGGCTCCGCGTAGACGTCCGGCGTCGTCGGCGTGTACTGCAGCAGCTCGATCAGCGCGTTGCGGAACACCACCTTGCCGGCTGTGAGCGCGACGCCCTTACCGACTTCAAATGCCTCGGTGCCGACCGGACCCTTCTTCTGCATCGTACGCGTCAGGTCCTCCACCAGGTGCTGCGCGCCGCGCATCAGGTTCTGGCCGCCCTCGGCCCTCGTCAGCTCCAGCAGCTCCGGGTTCGTCGTCAGGAAGTTCGTGGGTGACAGCGCATCGAGCCACTGCCGCACCGTGAACTCGATCAGGTCGCCGTGGTACTTCTCCAGGCCGTCCATGTCCTTGGGCAGCTCCTTCAGCCAGCCGGCGCTGTTCTGGAACGCCCGCGCGTACACGTTGAACGGATACTGCGACCAGGCATCGCCGACAAAGCGCTTGTCGGCGTCGGCCGCGCTGCCGTCCGCGGGCGCGAGCTTCTCGCCGCCGGCTGCGCGGGCTGCGAACTGCATCGTGTCGGCAGCGCGTTTCATCGCGTTGGCGGCGAGCTCGAACTGCCGACCGGGCGAAGCGGCCAACTGCACGGCCCAATCAGTCCAGGCGGTCGCGTACGGCGTCGGCGACAGGCCCCCGGAGAGCTTGCCGACGGCGGCACGGAACGCGTGATCGATCGCCTCCGGGGTCGGTGCGCGCGGCAGCAGGGGATGGGCGGCCGCCGTCGCAGCGGCATCGGGCTTGGGAAGCGTCGGGTCGCTCATCGGCCTGTCTCCTGCAGATCGTGACTCGGGGAGTATAGCGGTGATTTTGCAGTGCAGCAAAACTCGCCGAACTGGGCCACGCTGTCGCGGCCGTTCAACTCCGGCCGGCCTTTGCCGTGTGCCGCCGTCGCCTCGTGCGGCAGACCGGCCGGTGGTAAGCCACGACTTTACCGCCGTCCCCTGACGCCGTATCGATGGCTCGGCGCCGGCGCGCGCACCATTGCCGCGCATCGTTCGGCGCGACTGCGCCACGGTGGTGCGTCAGCAGGTCTGCCAGGCGACTAAGTCCATGATTTGCGGGCGCACGGGCGTCGGCACGGAAGCTGCAATGAGGGCGAGTGCCCACGAATTTCGTTAGAGTAGACGGGCGACAGGAGCCTGCTGACATGAAACTGATTACCGCGATTATCAAGCCTTTCAAACTCGACGACGTCCGCGCGGCGCTGTCAGAGATCGGCATTTCCGGCATGACGGTCACCGAGGTCAAGGGCTTCGGCCGGCAGCGCGGCCATACCGAGTTGTACCGGGGTGCCGAGTACGTGGTTGACTTCGTCCCCAAGACGCGTGTCGAGGTCGCCGTGAAGAACGATCTGCTCGACCAGGTGGTCGAGGCGATCGTCGGCGCGGCCCGTACCGGCAAGGTCGGCGACGGCAAGATCTTCGTCTCCGAGATTGAGCGCGTCGTCCGCATCCGCACCGGCGAGGCGGACGAGCAGGCGCTGTAGCCCGATCAACGCTCGTGGCTGGGATACACTTCCAGCCATGAGCGCACCCCTTGACGAACTCGCAGGCATCCTCGCCGCGCGGCATCTGGATAGCGCCCGACGACACATCTTTCTCTGCGTGGGCGGAGGAAAGTGTGCGCCGGTCGACGAGAGCGAGGCGGCCTGGGAGCATCTGAAGCGGCGCCTGCGCGAGCGGCGCCTCGTCGACGTCGAGGGCGGCGTGCTGCGCACCAAGGCCGGCTGCCTGCGCATCTGTCGTGAGGGCCCGATCGCCGTCGTCTATCCGGACGGCACGTGGTACAGGCGCTGCACGCCCGACAACCTGGACCGCATCATCGACCAGCACCTGCTCGGCGGCGCACCGGTCGTCGATCTTGTGCTCGCCACCGGCCCGCTCGGCCACTGACGGCCCCCTGCGCGCGGGCTGCTAGACTTGGCATGCTCCGTTCCCCCCCCCAAACCTGTCGAGGAGTTGGCATGACCCGAGGCGTCCTGGTACGCGCGCACGGCGGACCCGAAGTGCTCGAGTGGTCAGAAGTGGAACTGCCGCGCCTGAAGCGCGACGAAGTGCGCATCCGACACACGGCCGTGGGCGTGAACTTCATCGACGTCTACGACCGAACCGGCCTGTATCCGATGGCGCTGCCCTCGCTGCTTGGCCGCGAAGCGGCAGGCGTCGTCGAGGAACTCGGGAGCGGTGTGAAGTCGCTTGCCGTCGGCGACCGGGTCGCCTACACCTCGACGTCGCCCGGCTCCTATGCCGAGGCGCGCAACATGCCGGCGGAGCGGGTCGTGCGCCTGCCGGACGCGATCACCGACGAGCAGGCGGCCGCGATGATGCTGAAGGGCCTGACCGCGCACTACCTGCTGCGGCGCACCTACAAGGTAAAGAAGGGCGACCCGATCGTCGTGCATGCCGCCGCAGGTGGCGTCGGCCTGATTCTGGTGCAATGGGCCCGCCATCTGGGCGCTGAGGTAATTGCAGTGGTCGGCAGCGACGAGAAGGCGGCGCTGGTGCGCCGCTACGGTGCGCACCACGTGCTGGTCACGCCGCGCGACGAGCTGGTCACCCGTGTGCGCGAGATTACCCGCGGCAAGGGTGTGCCGGTCGTGTACGACTCGGTCGGCAAGGACACGTTCTTCGCCTCGCTGGACTGTCTGCGCAGGCTCGGCATGATGGTGACCTACGGCAACGCGTCCGGCCCGGTTGCGCCGTTCAGCGTGCTGGAGTTGAGCAAGCGCGGCTCGTTGTTGCTGACCCGCCCGACGCTGTTCCACTACATTGCCACCAAGGCTGAACTCGGCCGCGCTGCGCGCGAGCTGTTCGACGTCGTTGCCAACGGCGTCGTCGAGATCGTCGTCGGCCAGCGCTATTCGCTCGCCGAGGCCGCGCGTGCGCATGCCGACCTCGAGGGTCGACGCACGACCGGCTCTACGGTGCTTGTCCCCTGAACGGAGCAGCGGCAACGCGCGCGGCGCTCCTTGGCTGTCTGCTGCTGCTTGCCGCCGGCGCGCCCGCCGCCGAGCGGCCGGCGACCGCGCAGGCCGCGGCCGGGGTTCCCGACGCCGTCGAACTCGAGCGCCGCCAGGCCCGCATCGGGCGGGTAGAGCTGCATGTGCAGAACATCTTCGACACCACCGATCCGCGCGAGGATCGGCTGCTGTACCGTGCCGCCAATCGGCTGCATTACCAGACCCGCGAATCGATCGTGCGCGCGCAGCTGCTGTTCGTCAGTGGCGAGTTGTTCCGGGCGCAGCGGCTGGAGGAGACCGAGCGGATCCTACGCGGCCGGCGCTACCTATTCGACGCCTGGGTCGTGCCGATCGCCTACGATGACGCGGCAAATGTCGTCGACATCGCGGTCACGGTGCGCGATGTCTGGACGCTCAACCCCGGTGTTTCGCTCGGCCGCGCCGGCGGCCAGAACCATACGAAGGTACAGATCGACGAGAACAATCTACTCGGTCGCGGCAGCAAGATCACGCTGGCGCGCTCGCACGACGTCGATCGCAGCTCGACCGCGCTGAGCTACTTCGATCCGACGGCGTTCGGGACCTGGTGGCAGGTGTCGGCCGAGTACGCCGACAACAGCGACGGCCGCGTGCAGTCGCTCGCGCTCACCCGTCCGTTCTATTCGCTCGACACCCATCACGCGTACGCTGTTGGTGGTTACGACGGCACCAGCCATGTAGAGCGGTATTCCGGCGGGCAGGCGCTCGACCAGTTCGACGAGCAGCACCGCAGCGGGCAGCTTTACTACGGCTGGTCTGGCGGCCTCGTCAACGGCGTCACGCGGCGCTGGTTCGCCGGCATGCGCTATGACCTGGTGACGTTTACGTCGCAGCCTGCCGCACCGACCGCCTACGCGCTGCCCGAGGACCGGCGCCTGGTCTATCCGTGGGTCGGCTGGCAGATGCTCGAGGATCGCTACGTCAAGAGCGAGAACGTCGACCTGATCGGCCGCACCGAGGACCTGTACCTGGGCCGCTCGCTGTATGCGGAACTCGGCTACTCACGCGGCGCAACCACGGCGGTCAGCCACTCGGTACTGCTGCGCCTCACCGGTCTGGACGCATGGCAACCCGGCCGCGACCAGCAGCTGTACGCGAACGTCGCGCTCGACGGGCGTCTGGACGATGGCATGCTGCGCAACCTGCGCCTGACTCTCGGCGCACGCTACTTCGCCCCCGTCACCGACAGCCAGGTGTTCTACGCAGCGCTCGCCGCCACCACGACGCGCCGGCTGGATGGCGACCAGCAGTTGCTGCTCGGCGGCGACACGGGCCTGCGTGGCTATCCGATTCGCTTCCAGGGCGGCACCTCGAGCGCGCTGCTCACGCTCGAGCATCGCGTGTTCACCAACTGGTTCCCGTTCCGGCTGTTCACGGTGGGTGCCGCTGCGTTCTTCGACGTGGGGCGTACCTGGGGCCGTGACTTCGCCGGCGCTGCGCCGATCGGGACGCTGAAGGACGCCGGCCTCGGCCTGCGCCTCGGCAATAACCGGTCCGGGCTCGGCAACGTGCTGCACGTCGACCTGTCGTATGCGTTCGACGCGCCGCCCGGGACGAAGCGGCTGCAGGTGTCGGTCGAGACGAGCGAGCGATTCTGACCGGGCACCGAGCGCGCGGTCAGGCGGCGGTGATCGGCTCCCAGTAGGGCTCCGCCTCGATGCGGCGGATCCAGGCGCGGATGTGCGGATACGGGACCAGCGACAGCCCGGCGTCCGGTGCCACGTGCGTGTAGGCGTACAGCGCGATGTCGGCGAGCGAATGCTGTTCGCCGAGCAGCCAGCTGCGGTCGGTGAGCCCGCGCTCGAGCACCGCCAGCGCCTCGGCGCCCTTGGCTAGCTTCTCAACGAGCTTGTCACCCAGCTCCTGCGGTGTCCGCCGCTGCGACACGCGCCAGAACCGCGCTGTGCCGATGTTCGGCTCGAGGTTGTACTGCTCGAAACACAGCCAGTGCCACATCTGCGCCTGCTGCCAGGCGTCGTTGGGGACCAGCAGCGAGTCGGCCGCGAGGAAGTGGATGATCGCGTGGCTCTCGGCGAGGTAGCCGCGGCCCGGCACTTCCAGCAGCGGGATCCGGCCGTTCGGGTTCTTGGCAAGGTACTCCGGCGTGCGGGTTTCGCCGGTCTTGATGTCCATCTCCACCAGCTCGTACGGCAGGCGCAGGAACTTCAGTACCAACCGCACCTTGTAGCCGTTGCCAGATGGCAGATAGTCGTAAAGGCGATACATCGGCTCAGGCCAGCGCGGGATGCAGCGAGACGGTCGAGGTGCCGTGACGGATGCCCAGCGCACCGCTGCGCACGACCTCGAGCACCTCCGCGTACTGCGAGACCTGCGCGATGAAGCGCGACACCTGCGCCTCGCCGCTGGTCAACTCGACGACGAAGCTGGACAGCGAGCCTGCGAGAATCCGGCCGGCGGCCTCGGTGACTAGGTGAGTCAGCGGTTCGAGCTGGTTGGCGCCGACCTTGAGCTTGATCAGCAGCAGCTCGCGCTCGAAGTGATCGCCGCGGGTCAGGTCCTCGACCAGCACCACGTCGACAAGCTTGCGCAGCTGGCTGACGATCTGCGCCATCACAGCGTCGTTGCCAGTGGTGACCAGCGTCAGGCGCGACACCGTCGGGTCCTCGGTCGGTGCGACCGACAACGACTCTATGTTGTAGGCCCGGGTCGAGAACAGTCCGGCCACCCGGCTGAGGGCGCCCGCCTCGTTCTGCAGGAGCACGGCAATGATGTGTCGCATGCGGGTAACCGGGTGTTGGGTCAGGACTTTTCAAGCATAGCGCGGATCTTTTTGCAGTGCATAGACGGGGCGTCCCGCCATTGCTACTCTCGGCTCGGAAAGATCTGGAAATAGAGCCGTGAGACAGAGCCACGAAACCGCCGGGACCCCTTCCCATCCGCACGCCGGACGAATTATGTCCGGTGCCGAGATCATCGTTCAGGTCATGGCCGACGAGGGCGTCGATGTCGTTTTCGGCTATTCGGGCGGGGCGATCCTGCCGACCTATGACGCGATCTTCGTCCACAACAAGGACCCGCAGAAGAAGCCGATCCCGCTGATCGTGCCTGCCAACGAGCAGGGCGCCGGGTTCATGGCAGCCGGCTACGCCCGCGCCAGCGGCCGGGTGGGGGTCTGCATCGTCACCTCCGGCCCAGGGGCCACCAATACGATCACGCCCGTGCGCGATTCGATGGCGGACTCGGTGCCGATGGTCGTGATCTGCGGCCAGGTGCCTACCGCGGCCATCGGTTCGGACGCCTTTCAGGAGGCGCCGGTGTCGGCGCTGATGGGCTCGGTCGCCAAGCACGTGTTTCTGGTCACCGATCCGACTCGCCTCGAGGCGACGGTGCGGACCGCGTTCGAGATCGCCCGCACCGGTCGTCCCGGACCGGTCGTCATCGACATTCCGAAGGATGTGCAGAACTGGAGCGGAGCGTTTGCAGGTCAGGGCGGCCTGCCGCTGCCGGGCTACCGCACTCGCCTGAAGCAGCTGCAGTCGCGCCGCCTTGGCGATGCCGAGCTCGCGTCGTTCTTCGCGATGCTGGCCCAGTCGGAGCGGCCGTTGATCTACGCCGGCGGCGGCGTGGTCCATGGCGAGGCGGCTGTAGCACTGCGCGAGTTCGCGGACGCGTTCGGCATCCCGGTGGTCACGACGCTCATGGGCATCGGCACGGTCGACACGACCCAGGCGCGCTCCATGCACATGCTCGGCATGCACGGCGCCGCATTCGCCAACTACGCCGTCGACGATTGCGACTTCCTGATCGCCCTCGGGGCGCGCTTCGACGACCGCGTCGCCGGCGATCCCAAGCGCTTCGCGCGCGGCGCGAAGCACATCGCGCACCTGGACATCGACGCGTCGGAGATCAACAAGGTCAAGCGCGTGCAGTGGAGCTATGTCGGCGTGCTCGGCGAGGCGCTCGCGCGCCTGACCGAGTACGGCCGCGCGCAGGGCTTGGTGAGCGAACGGTCCGCCTGGCACGCGCACTGCGCCGAACTCAAGCGCGTGTATGCGATGAACTACGACCGCGAAAGTGCCCTGATCCAGCCCTACTACGTGATCGAGGAGATCAACCGGCTCACCCGCGGTGAGGCGATCATCTCCACCGGCGTGGGCCAGCACCAGATGTGGGCGGCACAGTACTTCGACTTCCGCGAGCCGCGGCTGTGGCTGACCTCCGGAAGCATGGGCACGATGGGCTTCGGATTGCCGGCCGCGATCGGTGCGCAGTTCGCGAACCCGAAGCGGCTGGTCATCGACATTGACGGCGACGCGAGCATTCGCATGAATCTCGGCGAACTGGAAACCGTGACGACCTACGACCTGCCGATCAAGGTCGTCGTGCTGAACAACTTCGGCGACGGCATGGTCAAGCAGTGGCAGAAGTTGTTCTTCAAGGGCCGCCTGTCGGCCAGCGACAAGTCGCTGCACAAGAAGGATTTCATCAAGGCCGCGCAGGCCGACGGTTTCCCGTGGGCGCAGCGGCTCGAGCGCAAGGCGGACGTCGCGCGCGTGGTCGCCGACTTCATCGCCTTCAAGGGACCGGCATTCCTCGAGGTGTTGATCGACCCGGATGCGGGCGTCTATCCGATGGTCGGCCCCGGCCAGGCCTACGAGGACATGATTACCGGGGACTGGATTCCCTCCCGCGGCAAGGGGCCCTCGGCCCCGCCCGGCGCGTCGGAGATGTTCTGACCCGCCCGCGGTCAGGATGAACTGGCGGATCGCGGTGTCCTCGCGGGTGATGTGTGCGGCGAACCCGTCCGCCAGCAACCGCTCGACGTGCTCGGCCGGGGGGCTGGCCGTGCCGCACTCGCCGGCTGTGCGCCCGTGACGGCGCCAGCGCCGGTGCGTGACCCCGGTCGGGGCGAGGCGCTTTGCTACGGGCTGCGGCTCGGTTGCATCTCGTTCGGTGGGCCTGGCGGTCAGATAGGCATCCTGCACCGCGAGGTGGTCGACGAGCGCGGGTGGCTGTCTGATGCCGAGTTCGCGCGTGCGCTCAACCTGTGCATGCTGCTGCCAGGACCCGAGGCGCTGCAACTGGTGATCTACCTCGGCTGGCGCTGGTACGGCGCGCCGGGCGGGATCGCTGCCGGGCTCTGCTTCCTGTTGCCGGCGTCTGTGCTGCTGACAGCGCTGTCGTTCGTCTGGGTGCTGTACGGCACGTTCGCGCCGGTCGCGGCCGCCGTGACGGGCCTGCAGTGCGTGGTGGTCGCGCTGCTCGTGCAGGCCCTGCATCGGCTCGCGCTGCGCGCACTGAGTGGCGTGCGCCAGCGTCTGATCGCGCTGGCCTCATTCGCGGCTCTCGCCCTCGTCCACGCGCCGTTCCTCGCCGTGCTCGCGCTTGGCGGCGCGTTCGGCCTTCTCGCGCTCGCGCCCGCAACGGTGCCGGTCCCGAGTTCACCGCCGCCATGGCGGCGCACGCTCACGCACCTCTTCGCCGGCCTCGTGGCCTGGCTGCTGCCATGGCTTGCACTGCTCGCGACCGTGCCGGGCTCGCGGCCCGAGCGCCTGTATCTCTATTTCACCAAGGTCGCGCTCGGTGGTTTCGGCGGGGCCTACGCAGTCCTCGCCTACGTCAACCAGGAACTGGTCGGCACGCTCGGCTGGCTCGACCGGCAGGACCTGCTGGCGGGGCTCGCGCTGTCGGAGACGACGCCCGGGCCACTGGTGATCGTGCTGCAGTTCTACGGCTTCGTCGCCGGCTGGCATGCGCCGGGCGGACTGTCACAGGCGGGCGCCGCGCTTGTCTCGGCGCTGCTTGCCAGCTGGGCGACGTTTCTGCCGTCGTTCGTGCTGGTGATCGCGCTGGCGCCGTGGGTAGGCCGTCTGCTCGCGAGCCGATCTCTCGCCGCCGCGCTTGCCGGCGTCACTGCAGCGGTCGTCGGCGTGATCGGCGCGTTCGCGCTGACGGTGGCGAGGTCGGTCCTGTTCGCGGCCGGTACTGGCGCGCCACGCTGGCTGTCGATGGCGATAGCGCTCGGCGCCTGGGCCCTGCTGGCGCGCACCCGGCTCGCCCTGCCGTGGGTGCTGGCGTGCGGTGCCGGCGCCTCGCTGCTGGCGGCGCTAGCGAGCGGCTGATGGCCTAGGGCGTAGGGCTGCCGAGCAATGCGTCGAAGCGGCTGGCGAAGACGCTGGCCGGCTGTGCACCGAGCAGCAGCGTGCCCTCGAGCCGCTCGCCCTTGCGCCGTGCAATCACGAATCCCGGCGTGCCGTCGACGCCAATGCGCTCGGCATCCTCGATGTCCGCCTCGATCGCGCGGCGCACGGCCGGGCTCTTCAGGCACTGCTCGAACTCGGGCAGCGAGACACCTGCCGCGGTCGCGGCCTGCCGCGGTCCGTCGGCGGTAAGCGCCTCCGGCTTGTCTAGCAGTGCGTTGAATACTGCCCAGAACTTCCCCTGCCGGCCCGCGCAGCGCGCCGCGGTCGCTGCGGGCAGCGCCTGGTCGTGGAACTGCAGCGGCATGTCGCGCACCTCCAGGCGCACCTTGCCGGTGTCGACGTAGCGGCGCTTGATCTCCGGCCAGCTGCGCTCGTGAAAGCGACGGCAGAACGGGCACTGATAGTCCGTGTACTCGACCAGCACGAGCGGCGCACTGCTGGAGCCGATCGAATCGTGCGGCGAGGCGTCGAGCGAGACCAGCGGCATGGTGGGCGCCGCGACGGCCGTTGCCGCCGGCACCGGCGGCCGGGCCGCCGCCTGCGCCGGGGCCGCCTTCTGTTCGAGCAGCAGCTGGTGGATCTGGCGCAGCTCGGTGAGGATCTGTTCCCCCTGGGCGGCACTGAGCCCGGCGTCGCTCGCGTGCACGCTCGACATCACGAGGACCGCCCCGGCAACGACGGCGAGCAGCGGCAGGATCTTCATGGTGAATGTCTCAGGCGGCGGCAGCGGGTGACCGCCGGCCGCAGACTAGCACAGCGCCCTCACGGGGCTGCATCATGTACGGACCTAGGAGGCCGAGATGAAATACCTGCACACGATGGTCCGCGTCACTGACCTGGACGCATCGCTGGATTTTTACCGCGACAAACTCGGACTGGAGCTCGTCGGTCGCAAGGACTACGAGGCCGGCCGGTTCACGCTGGTCTATCTCGCGGCGCCGGGCGATCACGCCGCGCAGGTGGAACTGACCTACAACTGGGATCCGGAGGCGTACACGATGGGACGCGCCTTCGGTCACCTCGCCTACGAGGTCGACGACATCTACGGGATCTGCGCGCGGCTGATGGCGGCCGGCGTCGCGATCAACCGGCCGCCGCGCGACGGGCGGATGGCGTTCGTGCGTTCGCCGGACGGCGTCTCAGTCGAGCTCCTGCAGAAGGGCGGTGCACTACCGGTGCGCGAACCCTGGAAGTCGATGCCCAACACCGGCCAGTGGTAGTGGCCGCACGGCGGGAGCGCGCCGCGCGCTCCCGCAGGGCTGATCCTACTGGGCGCGCTCGGGCTGCTTGAGCTCGGCCGGATTGCTCGACAGGTAGGCGATCAGGTCGGCGCGATGCGACGGCGACGGCACCAGCAGCCCCATCGCCGCTCCCGGCACGACCGAATACGGGTTCTCCAGGTAGCGGTCCAGCAGCTTCGCGTCCCAGACGTGGCCGGCCTTCTTCATCGCCGGCGTGTACGCGAAGTGGTCCCAGCTGCCGGCCTTGCGGCCGACGACCCCGAGCAGCTGTGGCCCGATTGGCGGCGACTTGTCGGTCTCCTTGGCGAAGTGGCAGGCGGCACATTGCGCCTTGAATACGGCGGCGCCGCGGACGGCATCTCCGGGGGCCGGATCGGCGGCGGCCGTGAACGCCCACAGACTGAGGGCGGCGGTAAGCAGGCTGACGGTCTTCATGGCGGGACTCCTGACGCGGATGTGTAAACGGTGCCGATGCCTGCTATGGAACGCCTTCGCGATCGGTCGGCACAACAGCGGAAACCGAATCCCGCCGCGACCGGCAGGACGGCCGTACGCTAGAGTCTACCGCCTCGTCCCGCGCGCTGGAGTCCCCATGCCCCATGACCGCTCACCGGCCCTCCTCCTGTGGGCTATGGCGCTGGCGCTCGCCCTCCTGCTGCCGGCGCCCGCCCGTGCCTGGGGCGCCGCCGGCCACCGCGGGGTCGCGCGGGTGGCGGACGAGCTGCTCGACGCCCGCACGCGGGCGGCGCTGCGCGAGATTGCAGGCGACGAGAGCCTGGAGGACCTCGCCACCTGGCTCGACCGCGAGCGGCTGCACCTGCGTTCGACGCTGCGCGGCTCGCCTCGCTGGCACTACGACAATCGGCCATTGTGCGAGGCGGCGGTCGGCCCCGAACGCTACTGCACCGACGGCCAGTGCGCCTCGCGCGCCTATACCCGCTACCTCGCCCGTCTCGGCGATCACGGCGCGTCGCGCGAAGAGCGCCTGTTCGCGCTACGGGTCGTGGTGCACCTGCTCGGCGATGCGCACCAGCCGCTGCACGCGGCTGACCACGACGACCGCGGCGGCAACGACGTGCCCGTGCTGATCGGGCGTCGCAAGCGCCCGACGCCGCTGCACACGGCGTGGGACGTCGACTTCGTCAAGCAGCTGCTGCGCGGCTCGTCGGAGGAGTCGTTCGCCGCGCGGCTGGTGAACGAGCATCGAGGCGACCGCGCCGCGCTGGAGCGCGGCGACATCGACAGCTGGCTCGGCGAGTCGTACCTGATCGCGCATGACTACAGCTACGGGCGCCTGCCCGGGTTCAGCTGCGCGACGGCGCAGGCGGGTCCGGTGTGGCTGTCGCCGCAGTACGCCGCCGGCGCCCGGCACATCGTCGAGGACCGGTTGGCACGGGCGGGCATCCGCCTCGCCGCGGTCCTGCGCGCGACGCTCTAGCGGCTGCTACCATCGCAGCGTCGCCGCACTTTCCTGCGGTTCAACGCCGAGGAGTGCCGCATGCCGACAGTGCTGATCACCGGAGCCGGGCGCGGACTCGGGCTCGAGTTCGTTCGCCAATACGCGGCCGACGGCTGGACGGTCATCGCCACCGTGCGCGATCCGGCCCGCCATGCCGAACTGCAGACGCTGGTCGCCGCGGCGGCCGGACGCATCCAGGTGCACTCGCTGGACGTCGCCGATCGTGCCGCGATCGACGCACTGGCGACGACGCTCGCGGGCATGGCCATCGACGTGCTGATCAACAACGCAGGCACCATGGGAGCAGAAGGCTATGCCGGCCAGGGCATGCAGGCGCAGCGCTTCGGCCACTCCAACTACGAGGACTGGCTGCAGACCTTTGCGATCAACGCGCTCGGCCCGATGAAGATGGCCGAGTCATTCGCCGATCACGTCGCGGCCAGTCAGCAGAAGAAGATCGTCGCGCTCTCCAGCGTCGTCGCCTCGATCGGCAGCAACAATCTCGGTGGTCTGTACGCCTATCGCAGCTCGAAGGCCGCGCTGAACGCGATTCTGAAGTCGATGGCGCTCGACCTCGCGCGGCGCGGCATCATCGTCGCGCCGCTGCACCCGGGCTGGGCCGCCACCGACATCGGCGGACCGGACGCGCCGATGCGGCCCCAGCACAGCGTCGCGGGGCTGCGCCACGTGATCGCGGGACTGACGCGCGAGAAGTCAGGCCGGTTCTGGCAGTGGGACGGCAGGGAACTGCCGTGGTGAGCGCGCAGCGCGCGCGCTAGCGTCCGCCAGCCAGGAACAAGTCCGGGTCCACCCAGGCGTGGTTGAGCATCACGCTGAAGTGCAGGTGCGGCCCGGTCGCGCGTCCCGTGGCCCCCACGAGCCCGAGTCGCGTCGCGGCGGTGACCACTTGGCCCGGCTTCACGTCGATTCGGCTCAGATGGCAGTACAGCGTCAGGTAGCCCTCGCCGTGGTCGACGATGACCGTCCTGCCGTTGAAGAAATAGTCGCCGGTGTCGACGACGCGACCGGCGGCGGCGGCACTGACCTGCTCGCCCTCGGCGGCGGCGATGTCCATGCCGGTATGCGGATTGCGACCCTGACCGTTGAACACCCGCCGCGAGCCGAACGAACTCGAGCGCGGGCCCTGCGCGGGCGCACGCAGCTCGAGCGTCATCGGCGGCACCTCGGACCAGGTCGCCAGCGCCGCGGCCAGCCGCGGCTTTTCCTTCTCGTAGCGGGCGAGGTCGCGTGGCGCGAGGTCGACGTGCTTGGGCGCGACCTTCAGGGCCTGCGTCGGGTAGTCACGGGCGCCGACCTCGTAGCCGACTGTGTGCTCGCCGTCGCCGGTCCGCACGCTGACGGCCGCGCGGCCCGGCGGCGTGGCCAGCGCGATGCCGACGACCGCGATCCAGCGGCCTGCGTCCTCGAGCACGAGCACCCGGTGCGTGGCGCTCAGGACCGTCGGGGCGCGGTCCGTCGCGGGACCGAGGTCGAGCAGCGCGACGCCGCCGGGCACCGCAAGCGCGATGGGCAGCCGGCCCGCCCGAGCGGCGGGGGGTAGCGCGAGCGCGCACAGTGCGAGGGCGGCGCCAAGCGCGACGCAGGCCGGCGGAAGACGGGGGCGTGGCATGGGGGGGATCCTAGCCCGGACGCGCCGATCCTGCTGAACACTGTCCAGTGCAGTCGCCCCGTGCCGGGCGGGCCGGGTCGTGATCCAATAGGGCCCTGCAAACCTCGCCGCGGAGACCCCGGATGACCGACCAGCACGACGCCGACGACCTGGTCGCCGCGCACTGCGTGACGCTCACGCCCGAGCAGCAGCGGGTGCTGCGCGAGCACGGTACCGAACCCCCGCGCTCGAGTCCGCTCGACAAGGAGTACCGCACCGGTCGCTATTACTGCGTCGGCTGTGGCAATGCCGTGTTCGAGTCGACCACCAAATTCAACAGCGGCACCGGCTGGCCAAGCTTCTTTTCGCCGCTGCCAAACGCAGTGGCAACGACGGTCGACAAGAGCCACGGCATGATCCGCACCGAGGTGAACTGCGGCCGCTGTCAGGGACACCTCGGGCACGTGTTTCCGGACGGGCCCGCACCGACCGGCTTGCGCTACTGCATCAATGGTGTCGTGCTGCGCTTCGAGCCAGACGGCTGATGCCCGAGGCCCGGGCTCAGGGCGGCGCGAAACGCGCCAGCCACTCGCGCACGGTCTGGTACCAGTAGAGCGAGTTCTGTGGCTTGAGCACCCAGTGGCCTTCGTCCGGGAACATGACCAGCTTGGACGGAACGCCGCGGTTCTGCAGCACGTTGAACAGCTCCAGCCCCTGGTCCACCGGCACGCGCATGTCGAGCGCGTTGTGGATCACCAGCGTCGGCGTGTTGAAGTTCGCGGCGTACAGGTGCGGCGACTGCGCGGTGTACTCAGGCCCGCGTTCCCAATACTCGCCGAAACGCTGGCGCTGAGCGCCGAAGTCCGACGCCTGCTGCGTGTAGAGGTCGAACACCGCGGCGTGTGCGATCAGTGCCTTGAACGGGTGCGGGCGGCCGAGCAGCAGGGTCGCAAGATAGCCGCCGTAGCTTGCGCCGCCAGCGACCATCCGCTCGGGGTCGATCCACGGCTGGCCGCGGAACCAGTCGGCGGCACGGATCGTGTCTTCGTACGGCAGCTGCGCCCAGTCGCGAGTGATCGAATCGGTGAACGCCTCGCCGAAACCACTGGAGCCGTGGAAGTTGTGCCACGCGACGACGTAGCCCCACGCGGCGAACACCTGCGCGTTCCAATGCCACTGCCATTGGTCGGTGATCGCATTGTGCGGTCCGCCGTGCAGTAACAGCAGCAGCGGATAGCGCCGTGCCGAATCGAAGTCGGGCGGCTTCACCACCCACATCTGGATCGGTGTTCCGCCGGCTCCAGGGTACGTCACGCTCTCCACCGTGCCCATGCGCACGTGCGTGAGCGGTGAACGGTTGATGCCTGACAAGGGTGTGGCCGCGCCACCGTGCAGCGCGACCCTCACCAGGTTCGGTGGCTCGGCGAGGCTCTGGCGCAGCGCGACCATGACCGCCGGAGCGCCCGCGATCGCGATGCCGGCGTAATCGCCGGCCTGAGTGAGCGGGCGTGGCTCGCGGCCGCTCAACGGAAAGTGGAAGATCCGCCGCGTCGCGCGATCCTCGGCGATCGCGTACAGACCACGCGAGTCCGGCGACCAGGTGATCCCCTCCGGCGAGCGGTCGAAGCCGGCGGCTAGCGCGCGCCTCGCGCCGCTGGTGCGTTCCAGCAGTCGCACTTGGCGGGTGTCGGCGTAGAAGCGTGGCTTGGCCTGCGCAAGCCACGCCAGCCAGCGGCCATCGGGGCTGTAGCGGGGCTCGAGGTCGTCCGCCTCGTTGTCGGCCGTTACATCGCGCGCCGGGCCGCCGCTCGCGGCCACGACGTACACATCGCGGTTGGCGCGGACATGGGTGGTATCGGCGTCGGCGACGAAGGCGATCTCGCGGCCGTCCGGGGAGATGTCGTAGGAGGCGACGTCGTTGTCGGCGAGGTCGAGGTGCTGGCCGCTGTCGAGCGTGGGCGAGAAGGGCTCCGCGCCGTCCACGTCGGTGACGAACAGGTGGGCCTCGCGGTCGTCGAGGAAGTGATCGCCGCGGCTGAACGGCGCGTGCTCCCACGTGCGCGCCGTCATGGCAGGCTCTGCCCGCTCGCGCAGGCGCTTGCGGGCGGCCGGCTCATCGCGCGCGTCGGGCCAGACCCGCGAGACGAACGAGATCCGCCGCCCGTCCGGGAACCAGCGCGGCATCGCGGCGCCGGTCGGCAGGTGCGTCAGGCGCCGGGCCTCGCCGCCGTCACCGGGCAGCAGGTAGACCTGCGGCTCGGGCTCCCCGTCGCGCCGCGAGACGAACACCAGGGCTCGCCCATCCGGGCTCCACGCAGGCTCTGCGCTTGGCGCAGGACCCGACGTCAGCAGCCGCCCCGCCGCGCCGGCGCCGGTCGGCAGCAGCACGATCTGCGTGTAGCCGCGGTTCGCTTCGACGTCGTAGCGCGTGATGGTGAAGACCGCACGCGAGCCATCGGGCGACAGGCGCGGCTCGCCAACACGGGCGAGTTTCCACATCGCGGCAGCGGACAGCGGCTGGGCATCGGGATCGGGCGTCGCGGCGACGCTCGCGGCCATGGCCATGGCGGCCAGCAGGACCGGCGCGAGGCACGCGAGGGGCCGTGGGGCGGGCGGGGGCATCGGCTACTCCGGCGGGCGGGATGTGCCGGATTCTGCGGGGTCGCGGGGATGCCTACCAAGCAATTCCGGCTGCGCCAGCCTGGAATAAAATCAGGCCGGGCAGAGCCCGGCCTGGAGCGAAACGACAGTCTCAAGGGGGATCGGGGCTGTCGTTGTCTTCGAATCGACGATCAGAAGCGGTACGCGACGCCGACGCCCAGCAGCCACGGGTCCACCTTGACGGTCGTGACCTTCAGGCTGCCGGCCTTCACATCGGTCTTCAACTGCACGTACTTCGCGTCGATGCTCGCGAACCAGTGCTCGGCGAGCTTGATGTCCATGCCCGCCTGCGCGGCAGCGCCGATGCTGTGGTTGTCGAGACTGAGCGGCAGGTCGGCACCGGTCGGGCTGAGTGCCGCGGGCACGGTGATGTCGACGTTCATGATTAGCGTGAGGTTCACGCCTACGCCGATGTACGGGCGGACGGTGCCGGTCGGATTGAAGTTGTACTTCGCGGTCAGCGTCGGCGGCAGGTGCTTGAAGGAACCGATGGTCGCCACGCCCTTCACCGACACGTCGTGCTTCTGCGGAATGGTCAGCAGAAGTTCGGCCGACCAGTTCGGCGTGAAGAAGTACTCGAGGTCGATGTCCGGAATCCACTTCGAGGAGACCTCGATGTAGTCGGCCGGCAGGTTCAGTGCCGAGCCACCTTCGGCGAGGGCCGGGACGCTGACGGCGTCGGACTTGTTGGCAGGCCCGAGGTGCAGCGCCCGCAGGCGCACGACGAACGGACTTTCCTCGGCCTGCGCCGGGACGCTCAGCAGCGCGGCGGACGCGATGGCGGTGGCAATGGCAATACGGATCAAGTGGGGCACGGCGAGACCTCAGCTCTGTGGGGGTTTCAAGACCCAGCCAGTCTGATTGCTGCAAAGCGGCAGGAGTATTCGCATTTGCGCGCAACCGCAGGCCCCGGGGTCGCGGTATCCCGCAGCCGCCATTCGTAGTTGCCACGGGCCGCCCCGGCGGGCGCGAAAATGCGAACCGTCTCCCAAGTCGCCAATTCACGACAGGCATAGCGGCGACCGCGCTCACCGGGCTGCCTACAATCCGGCCGCGGGCCATGACCCCGGAAATTTGGAGTGCGACAGATGAACAAGGCAATGATTGGTGGCGTGCTGATCGGCGTGACACTGGCCACCAGTGGCGCGGTGGTGGCGGGCTTCGCCAGTCGTGACAGCCACGACGCCGAAGTACTCGACGTACAACCGGTCAGTCAGGAGGTCCGGCTGCCGCGCCAGGTGTGTGGCGAGGAGACGGTGCAGCAGCAGCGTCCGGTCCAGGACCAGCACCGCGTCGCCGGCACCGCGCTCGGCGCGCTGGTCGGCGGCGTGCTCGGCCACCAGGTCGGCAACGGCAACGGGCGTGCGCTCGCCACGGTCGCAGGCGCCGCCGCGGGCGGCTATGCGGGCAACCGCGCGCAGCAGCACCTGCAGGAGCACGACACGGTGGCCTCCACCGCCCGTCGCTGCCACACCGTGCAGGACGTCCAGCACGAGGTCGTCGGCTACGACGTCCGCTATCGGCTCGGCGACAACGTCGATGTCGTGCGCATGAAGCAGCGCCCGGGCGAGCGCATCCCGGTGCGTGATGGTCGGCTGATGATCGACGACCACGCCGCCGGGTCGCGCTGAAAAAAAGGCGCGCGGTGGAAGCCGCGCGCTCAATGAGTCACGGGACGACTCAGGGAGTAATCAGTCTCGCATCGCCACGCTCGACGCGACGGCGCCGAGGGCGTGGCGCGAGGACAGTCGGCTGCTGTTGATCTTCGCGACCGCCTGATCGAGTGCCTGGGTTACGCACTTGCGCTGCGCGGCGCTCCCGCGCAGGTCGCGCAGGTCGGCGCTGCCGCAGGCGGTTGTCGCGGCCTGGCGCAGTCGCGAGTACAGGTGTTCAACGCCCGCATCACGCGACAGGTCGAGATCGGCATAGGTCACGCGCACGGAGGCGTCGGTCGTGTCGGTGGCCCAGACGCTGGCACCGAAGAGCGAACTGGCAAGGCCAGCGGTGAGGATGACGAGGATCTTGGCGGACATGGCGGGCTTCCTTGGGTGTGGGGTTGTGCTTGCTGCGGTAGTTAGGATGCATCCAGACGCCCAAAGGTTGCGGCGCCTGGTCGCGGCGCCCGAGCATTTCACCGCAGGACATGCCGGACACCCGCCACTTTCCCAGGCGCGGCCGAAGCCGTAGGCTTCCACCCATGAAGAAATCCTCCTCGCGCCGGCCAGTCGTCAACCAGCGCCGCGCCTACTTCGAGTGTCGCTACGGGCAGCTGCACGTACGTACCGCCTTCCCGTCGACCGGCGGCTTCGACGAACTCACGCCGCTGATCTGTCTGCACGACACCCCCCGCTCCAGCGCCGCGTTCGGCGCCTTCCTGCCGGCCATGGCCGCTGACCGCTCGGTCTACGCCTGCGACACACCCGGCTACGGCGAGTCCGATCCGCCGGCAGAGGCTCCGACGGTGGCCGACTACGCCGCCTCGATCGGCGACTTCCTCGATGGCCTGCGGCTGCGCGAAGTCGATCTCGTCGGAGTCGGCACGGGGGCCGCGATCGCCGCGGAGGTCGCGCTCGCGCGCCCGCAGGGCGTGCGCCGGCTGGTGCTCGCCGCGCTGCCGCTGGCGACCGCCAGCAGCGCCGTGAGGCCACTGCCGCCGCCGTCCGAGGACGGCGGCCACCTTGCAGGCTGCTGGCGCCAGAGTCGTGCCGAGCGCGGGGTCGGTGAGCCGCTCGAACACTTCGCGGCGGGCTTTGCTGAGGAGCTGAGCCATGGCGTGCGCGGCGTCTGGGGCGCGGCAGCGGCGCGGGCATGGCCGGCGCAGGAACGCCTGGCGCAGCTGCGCCAGCCGCTGCTGCTGCTGCACCCCACCGCGGCGGACCGCGCAGGGGACGCCCGTCCGCTGCTGCCGAAGGCCCTGCAGGAGGACTTGCCGCTGCCGGCCGCCGGGCTGTTCGACCTCGCGGCCGATACGCTGGCGGCCCGCGTTCGGGCATTCCTCGACCGCTGAGGCCCTGCCTGCGGCCGGCACGGTGATCGCCACGGTTGCGGCGGCGCACAATTTGCCCGCAAGATCGGACCCGTGAAATCCGAATACCTCGAACGCATCCTCAAGGCACGCGTCTACGACGTGGCGATCGAAACCCCGCTGGAGCCGGCCGCCCGGCTGTCCAAGCGGCTGGCGAACCGCGTGCTGTTCAAGCGCGAGGACCTGCAGCCGGTGTTCTCGTTCAAGCTGCGCGGCGCCAGCAACCGCATGGCGCACCTGACCGAGGAGGAGGCCGCCCGCGGGGTCATCTGCGCCTCCGCAGGCAACCACGCGCAGGGCGTCGCGCTGTGCGCGCGTCGCCGCGGCATTCCGGCACTGATCGTGATGCCGCGCTCGACCCCGCAGATCAAGGTGCAGGCGGTGCTGGACCTGGGCGGCGAGATCGAGCTGGTCGGTGGCGACTACGACGCGGCCTACGAACACGCGGTCAAGCTTGCCCGCGAGCGCGGCATGACCTTCATCCACCCGTTCGACGACCCCGAGGTGATCGCAGGCCAGGGCACCATCGCGATGGAGATCCTGCGCCAGCACGACGGCCCGATCGACGCCATCTTCGTGCCGATCGGCGGCGGGGGGCTGATCGCCGGCATCGCCTGCTACGTCAAGGCCCTGTATCCGTCGATCCGCATCGTCGGCGTGGAGCCCGAGGACGCGGCGAGCATGCACGATTCGCTGCGCGCCGGGCACCGAGTGACCCTCGCGCGGGTCGGCATCTTTGCCGACGGCGTCGCCGTGCGGCGTGTCGGCGAGGAGACGTTCAGGCTCGCGCAGCAGTACGTCGACGAGGTGATCCTCGTGAACACCGACGAGACGTGCGCGGCCATCCAGGACATCTTCGAGGACACCCGATCGATCGTGGAGCCCGCCGGCGCCCTGGCCGTCGCGGGCCTGAAGAAGTGGGTCGCTCGCGAGGGCGTCGAGGGCAAGACCTTCGTGACGCTCAACTGCGGCGCCAACATGAATTTCGATCGGCTGCGGCACGTGGCCGAGCGGGCCGACCTGGGCCAGCAGCGCGAGGCGCTGTTCGCGGTGGAGATCCCCGAGAAGCCGGGCAGTTTTCGCCATTTCTGCGAGATCATCGGCACGCGCAACGTCACCGAGTTCAACTACCGCTACACCGATGCGAGTGCCGCGCAGATCTTCGTCGGACTCGCCCTCGCCGGCGGCGTCGCCGAGAAGAACCGGGTCCGCGAGGCGATCGCCGCCGCCGGCTTCCCGGTGGTTGACATGAGCGACAACGAGGTCGCCAAGCTGCACGTGCGCTACATGGTGGGAGGCCACGGTCACGGGCTGACCGACGAGCGGTTGTACCGGTTCGAGTTCCCGGAACGACCCGGCGCGCTGCTGCTCTTCCTGACCGCGATCGGCGAGCGCTGGAACATCAGCCTTTTCCACTACCGCAACCACGGCTCGGACTACGGCCGGGTGCTCGCCGGCATCCAGGTGCCGCCGGCCACCGAGGCCGATTTCCTGCGCCACATCGGTGAGCTCGGCTTCAACTTCGTCGAGGAGACGATGAACCCGGCCTGCCGGATGTTCCTTGGTGCCTGAGCGCGATTCCTCGCGCGTGCCTCTTGCGCATGAGTACCCATTCGGGAGAACGTAGCGTTCCCCCGCCGGCGCGGTTGCGCGGCGGATCTGCACGACTCGATTCCTTCCATAGGAGCTGCCATGGCGAAGCGGAAGAAGAGCAAGGCGAAGGCGAAGCCGGTGAAGGCCAAGAAGAAAGGCGCGAAGGCCGTCGCCCGCAAGGCCGCGAAGCGACCCCTGAAGAAGTCGGCCAAGAAGGCGGCCAAGAAGCCGGCCAAGCGCAAGGCCGCACCCAAGAAAAAGGCTGCGGCCAAGAAGTCCGCACCGGCACGCAAGGCGGCACCGAAGAAGAAGGCGAAGGCGCGCAAGCCGGCCGCGGCGCCGGCGCCTGCGCCGGCACCCGTCGAGGCGGCTCCCGCCGCCCCGACCGTGGCGGAGCCGACGGGCGTCTGACCGATGTGACGAGCACGCCGGGCCGGCCCTGATGGGCCGGTCCGGCGTACCCGACGCGCGCCACTGCTGAGGTCCGTTCCAAGATGGTCTATCAGCCGCGTCGCGTGCCCCGGCACGAACGGCTCACCCTGCGGGGCCTCGATCACCACATCACCTGCTGGGGTCCGCCCTCGGACAACCCATGGCTAATGCTTCACGGCTGGGCTGACACCAGCGACACGTTCCAGTTTGTCGTCGATGCATTCGGTCGCGAGCGCAGCATCATCGCGCCCGACTGGCGCGGCTTCGGCCGCAGCCAGTGGCAGGGCGGCCCCTACTGGTTCGCCGACTATGTTGCCGATCTCGACGCACTGCTCGACCACCTGAGCCCGTCCGGGCCCGTTGCGCTGGTGGGTCACAGCATGGGCGGCAACGTCGCCTGCCTGTACGCCGGCATCCGCCCGGAGCGGGTCGGTTGCGTCGTCAACCTCGAGGGGCTGGGCATGCGCCGCACCCGACCTGCCGAGGCGCCCGCCCGCTACCGGCGCTGGCTCGACGAGTTGAGGGCGCCGCCGACGTTCGCCCGCTACGAGTCGCTGGCACACTTCGCCGACGTACTGCGCCGTCGCAACCCGCGCCTGACGGAGGCGCGCGCGGCATTCATCGCCGCGAGCTGGTCCCAGGCGCTGCCGGAAGGCGGCTACACGGCCTGCTCGGACCCTGCCCACAAGCTGATCAACCCCATGCTCTACCGGCGCGAGGAGGCCGAGGCTTGCTGGGCCGCCACGACCGCGCCGGTGCTGATGGTGCTCGGTGGCCTGTCGGAGCTCGTCGGCCAGCTCGGCGAGGATGCGAGCGAGGCCTACCTGCGCGCGCATCATCCGCGCCTGCGGCTGGCGAGTGTGCCCGCCGCCGGGCACATGCTGCATCACGACGAGCCGGAGGCTGTCGCGGCACTGATCGAGGATTTCCTCGACGGCACGGCCGCGTGAGCGACACGAGCGGCCCGGTCCAGAGCGGTTCGCTGCGCGAGGTGCTCGCCGAGACGCCGTTCGTGCGCTACCTCTTGGCACGCACCGCAGCGTCACTTGCGGCGCAGATCCAGACGGTCGCCGTGGGTCTGCAGGTCTACGAGCTTACGCATCGACCGCTCGATCTGGGCCTGATCGGGCTGTCGCAGTTCCTGCCGTTTCTGCTGTTCGTGCTGCCGGCCGGACACGCGGCCGACCGCTGGAGCCGCAAGGCGATCGTGCTCGGCTGCTTCGTGCTCGAGCTGGTGTGCTCGGTGGCGTTGGTGATGCTGACCGCGCGCGGGCTCGCGAGCGCCGTGCCGGTGTTCGCGGTGATGGTTCCGTTTGGCATCGCGCGCGCGCTGATGGCGCCCGCGAGCCAGGCGATCCTGCCGAACCTCGTTCCGCAGCGGCTGTTCAGCAACGCGATTGGCCTCAATTCCTCGATGTGGCAGGTCACCGCGATCGCCGGTCCCGCGATCGGTGGCGCGCTGTACGCCCACCTCGGCCCGGTGGTGGTCTACGAGGTTGTCGCCGCGCTGTTCGCCATCGCGGTCGTCGCGACGGGGATCATGGCCGCGCCGCCGCAGGTGCCGGCCACCTAGCGGCCGACCTGGCACGCGGTTGTCGAGGGCCTGCGGTTTGTCTGGCAGCGCCACCGGATCCTCGGCGCGATCTCGCTCGACCTGTTCGCGGTGCTGTTCGGGGGCGCGACCGCGCTGCTGCCTGCGTTCGCGACCGACGTGCTGCACACCGGTCCCACCGGCTACGGCTGGCTGCGCGCTGCGCCGGGCATCGGCGCGGCGCTGATGGGCGCCTGGCTGACGCTGCGGCCCATCAGCCGCAGCGTGGGCCGGGCGATGTTCGGCGGCGTCTTCGTCTTCGGCCTCGCGACGGTCGTGTTTGCGCTCAGCCGCAGCTACCTGCTGTCGGTGGCGGCGCTCGCGGTGCTCGGCGCCGCGGACATGGTCAGCGTGTTCGTGCGCCACCTGCTGGTGCAGCTGGAAACCCCGGACGCGATGCGCGGCCGGGTCGGGGCGGTCAATTCGATGTTCATCGGTGCCTCAAACGAGCTCGGCGAGTTCGAGTCGGGCCTGACGGCGGCCTGGTGGGGGCTTGCCCCGGCGGTGCTGGTCGGCGGGCTCGCGACGCTGGCGGTGGCCTGGGCGTGGACGCGCTGGTTCCCGGAACTGGCCGGCATGGACCGCTTTCGCGAGACTTGACCAGCGAGACGGGACTGTATATTTATACAGTATGCAGCTTCCCCCCAAGGGACGTGGCGTGACCTCCAACCACGCCTCCCGCTATCGGGCCCACCGGCTCGACGCGGCGCCCGAATACATCGACGCCGTCGCCGGCGACGAGGAGCCCCCGCGCCACCCGGCGACCCGCCTGCATGTCGACGCGAGCCGCAGCGTCATTGCCACCAACCGCTCGCCGGACGTGCCGTTCAACCGCTCCATCAACCCCTATCGGGGCTGCGAGCATGGTTGCGTGTACTGCTTCGCGCGACCCTCGCACGCGTGGCTGGACCTGTCGCCGGGCCTGGACTTCGAGACGCAGATCTACATGAAGCCGGACGCGGCGCGGCTGTTGGCCGAGGAGCTAGGCCGGCCCGGCTATCGGCCCGAGCCCATCCACCTCGGCGCCAACACCGACCCCTACCAGCCCGTCGAGCGCGACACGGGGATCACGCGGGCGATCCTGCAGACGCTGCATGACGCCGGTCACCCGGTCACGGTGCTCACCAAGGGGGCGCTGATCGAGCGCGACGCGGACCTGCTCGCGGCAATGGCGCGACGCGGGCTCGCCCGCGCGGCGATCAGCATCACGACGCTCGATCCGGCCCTGAAACGGACCCTGGAGCCGCGCGCGGCCTCGCCGCAGGCGCGCCTTCGGGCGATCCGTACCCTGACGGCGGCCGGCGTGCCGACCGCGGTGATGGTCGCGCCGGTGATCCCGCGCGTGAATGACCACGAGCTCGAGGCGATCCTGGAGGCGGCAGCAGCAGCGGGGGCGGGCCACGCCGGCTGGATCCTGCTGCGCCTGCCGCGGGAGCTGCAGCAGTTGATGCGGGACTGGCTGCAGGCGCACCGGCCGCTCGCCGCCGCACATGTGATGAGCCTGCTGCGCGCCAGCCGCGGCGGGCAGGACGACGACAGCCGATTCCACAGCCGCATGCGCGGCCAGGGCGCGTATGCCGCGCTGATCGGGGCGCGCTTTGAGCGAGCCGCGCGGCGCCTCGGGCTCGCCACCGGCGAGGGGCCGCCGCTGGACTGCACGCAGTTCCGCGCGCCGTCCACGGCCGGCCAGCTCACGCTGTGGTGAGACTCAGGTCGGGTTCTCGAGGCTGAACGAGCCGGTCTCGTCGTCGTAGGCGAATATCTCGGCGTAGCGCGCCCAGCTCACCAGCGCGCGCAGCGACTGCTCGGCGGACTCCGGCGACATGTGGTCCTCGAGTTCATCGAGGAATCGGCTCTTCGGCGCCGCGTGGCTGGCGCGCTCGTCCAGCACCCGGCGGATATGAGCCGCGAGCGGCACGTAGGCCAGCAGATGCCGCGCGAACAGCCGCTTGCGCTCGTCGACGGTCGAGTCTGCGAACAAGATGGCCTCCGGCGTGAGCCGCAGGTCGCCACCCTCGACGTCGGCCAGGCGCAGCATCTGCAGGGTTTCCGCGACCGGGAACAGGTCGTCGATCTCCAGCTGCAGCTCGGAGGCGATTTCCGGCAGGTCGGCCTTGCCGGAGAACGGCGGCG
Source organism: Pseudomonadota bacterium (assembly GCA_025356815.1). Taxonomy (GTDB): domain Bacteria; phylum Pseudomonadota; class Gammaproteobacteria; order Steroidobacterales; family Steroidobacteraceae; genus CAIKZZ01. Next base: position 17,595 of record JANXQL010000026.1, on the reverse strand, counting down.
CCGCAACCGTCTCGATCAGGCCCGAGATCAGGTTCGACGAGACCCGTGCCAGGATCATGTCGATGCCGGCCCCGGCCGCGCGCTCGACCCGCGGCGCCGCGCCGCGGCCGGGCTTCGCCGTCATCTCGACGTAGATTCGCTCGACCAGCGCTGCGAAGGCGGGGTCGAGGCGGTTGCGCGGCCGCGGGAGGGTCACCTCGATCGTCGAGACGATCCGGCCGGGATTCGTCGCGAACACGAGCACGCGGTCGCACATCTGTACCGCCTCCTCGATGTTGTGGGTCACCAGAATCACGCCCTTGATCGGCATCCGGCCGTCCGACCACAGGTCGAGGAAGTCGGTGCGCAGCGTCTCGGCGGTAAGCACGTCAAGCGCCGAGAAAGGCTCGTCCATCAGCAGCAGGTTCGGTTGCACGACCAGCGCCCTCGCGAAGCCGACCCGCTGGCGCATGCCGCCGGACAGCTCGCGCGGATAGGCGGACTCGAAGCCGTCGAGGCCGATCAGGTCGATCGCGGCAAGCGAACGGCGGCGGATCTCGTCGCGCGGCACCTTCAGCGCCTCGAGTCCGAGCGCCACGTTCTCGTAGACGGTCAGCCACGGGAACAGCGCGAAGCTCTGGAACACCATCGCGATGCCCTCGGCGGGGCCGCGCACCGGGGTGCCGAGGTAGCGCACCTCGCCGCCGGCGGGCTTGGACAGCCCGGCGATCAGCCTGAGCAACGTTGACTTGCCGGAGCCCGAGCGGCCCAGCAGGCCGACGATCTCGCCGGGCTGCACGGTGAGGCTGACGTCCTCAAGGACCAGCAGCTCGGCGCCGTCGCCGCGCGGAAACGACTTGCGTGCGTGGACCACGTCCAGCAGCGGCACGCCATCAGCGGAGGGCTTGAGGTTAGCGTTCATGAGGTCACGACAGTCGGAACTTGCGTTCCGCGTAGTAGTAGAGCGGCCGCCACAGCAGCCGGTTGATCAGCAGGACGTACAGGCTCATCGTCACGACGCCCAGCACGATGCGGTGGAAGTCGCCAGCGGTGGTGGCGTTGGCGATGTAGGCGCCGAGCCCGGTCGCGGTCACGTGTTCGTCGCCCCAGCTGGCGACCTCGGCGACGATGGCCGCGTTCCACGAGCCACCTGATGCGGTCAGTGCCCCAGTGACATAGAACGGGAACACCGCCGGCAGCGCGATCCGCTTCCACCACAGCCAGCCGGTCACGTGGAAGTTGTTGCCGACGTGGCGCATCTCGCTGGGGATCGAGGTCGCGCCCGCGATCACGTTGAACAGGATGTACCACTGGGTTCCGAGGATCATCAGCGGGCTGAGCCAGACGTCCGGGTTCAGCTTCCAGGTGATGATGCCGAACACCGCGACCGGGAAGAGCAGGTTGGCGGGGAAAGCCGCCATGAACTGCGCGACCGGCTGCACGATGCGGGCGACGCCGGGACGCAACCCGACATAGACGCCGATGGGCACCCACACGGCGCTTGCGAGCGCGATCAGCAGGAACACGCGCAGTGCCGTGATCGCGCCGAGGCCGACCGTGCGGCCGAGGTCGGACCAGCCGAGCTCCGGGGCGAGGAACTTGACCGCCTGCCACAGGGCCAGCAGTAGCAGCGTCGCGACGATGCCGGTCGCGATGCGATCCAGGCGGCGCGCGGTCTGCGGCGTCTCGAGGCGCATGACGGACGGCGTCGTGGTGCGGATCGCAGCACCGACCGCGCGGCCGGCGTGGCGCAGCTGGCGCAGGAAGCGTGCGACCAGACGCGATCCGGCCAGCGCCTCCAGCACCCATGACCGTGGTGGCAGGTCGCCGGGGTCCTGCTCGAAGCGGAAGCGATCGGCCCAGGCGACCAGTGGTCGGAACAGCAGCTGGTCGTACAACAGGATCACCGCAAGCATCGCGCCGATCGCCCAGCCGACGGCATGCAGGTTCTTGTGGGCGATGGCAAGCGCGATGTAGGAACCCACGCCCGGGAGCGTGACGGTCGTGGAGCCGACGCTGATCGCCTCCGAGGCCACTACGAAGAACCAGCCACCGGACATCGACATCATCATGTTCCAGATCAGCGGCGGCATGCCGAACGGTACCTCCAGCCGCCAGAAGCGTGCCCAGGCCGACAGCCGGAAGCTGCGCGCGGCCTCGGTCAGTTCCACTGGCACCGTGCGCAGGCTCTGGTAGAAGCTGAAGGCCATGTTCCAGGCCTGGCTCGTGAAGATTGCGAACACCGCGGCGAACTCCGCACCGAGCACCCGGCCCGGCGCCAGCGACAGGAAGAACACCACCGTCACGGAGATGAAACCGAGGATCGGCACCGACTGCAGGATGTCCAACAGCGGCACGAGGATCCGGCCGGCGCGGTGACTCTTGGCAGCCCAGGTCGCGTAGGTGAACGTGAACAGCAGCGACAGGGCGAGCGCCGCGAGCATGCGCAGCGTCGTGCGCGCGACGTACAAGGGCAAGTGATGGGGGTCGAGCGAGACCGGGCTCACGTCGAGCGTCGTCAGCGGGGCGAGGACTCCCCGGCTGCCCTCGGCGAAGAATGCCAGCAGCCCGACCACCAGCAGCAGAGCAATGAGATCAAAGCGCGACGGCGCGCCGCGGCTCGCTGTGCTCCAGGCGGTGGGGGTGTGCGGCATGCTGTGGGACGGTACTAATACAAGCGGTTCCGGCGCCGGGGAGGCGCGTGGAGTCTGCCACACAAGGTATGCCAGCCGACACCCCGGACGGCGCGGAAGGGCCGCTTCTGCGCCATCAGGCGCGGCGCGGCGGCAGCGGTATGAAGGCGCTGGTTCGGCGCTGGTAGGCGCGGTACGCGTCGCCCTTCGAGCGCAGCGCCTGCGCTTCGGTGGCGGGGATGCCGGTGACGCGCAGCAGGAAGTACAGCATCAGCGCCGGCATCGTCAGACCGAGCCAGCCCCACGGCGGCGAGGCCAGTGCCGCAAGCGCGTAGGCGACCCAGACCAGCCACTCGCAGAAGTAGTTCGGATGGCGCGAGTAGCGCCACAGGCCGCGATCGCACACGGCGGCGTGTCCCGCGCCGCTGTGCTTGAACGCGGCGAGCTGGGCGTCCGCGATCGTTTCGCCGACGAACGCGACGATCCAAAGTCCCAGCGCGGTCCATTCCAGCGGCGCGATCCCGGGCGCCGGGTTCTGGGCGACCACGAACAGCGGCAGGGACAGCACCACATCCAGCACTGCCTGCAGCAGGTAGAAGCGGTACATGCGCCTGTTCAGCGCCGCCTCGCCGGCCTCGCCCCACTTGCGGCGCAGCTCCACGTAGCGGCCCTCTTCCGGCTCGCCGACGATGCGTCGGCCCAGGTGCCAGGCCAGGCGCAGGCCCCACAGACCGTACATCGCGCCGATCAGCAGTCGGCGGCCGGCGTCGCCGCCGCCCCACAGCATGCACAGCAGCGCAATCAGCGCGAAGTTCGCGGACCAGCCGATGTCGACGTAGCTGAAGTTGCGCCGCCGGATGCCGAGCAGCCACAGCCCGGTCATGCTGGCGATCACGGTGAGCGCTGCGACGAGCAGCAGGGCGGGTGTGGTCATGCCGGCATCCGGGGCAGCCCCGCGGCGGGGGCGGAACCGGCAGCCTAACAGCCTCGGCGGACGGCGGGCTGCCCGGCTCCGCGGGCAGGCGGGCCGGCCACTGCGGCTGCCGCCGCCGGCGGCTCCTAGCGCGAGGTCGAAAACGCGCGCACGCGCCCGTCCACGCGCGGCGCCAGCGGCTGCGGCGCCTGAGCGATGTAAGTCTCCAGCGCCTCGAGATCCGTCATCAGCGCGGTCGGGTCGTGGCCGGCGGCGAAGCTCGTGTAGTGATCGCCGCCACCGACGATGTAGTCGTTGGCGACGACGGTATAGCGTCGCGCGGGATCGAGCGCGCTGCCATCGGCCACGTCCACCGCGATGATCCGGCTGCCCGACGGGCGCGACAGGTCGTAGACGTAGCGAAGTCCGGAGACGCGAAGGAATGCCGGCAGCGCCGCACGTCCGGCCTCGAACTGCTGCTCCAGTACCGCGAGCACCTCGGCGCCGGTCATCGACATGCGGATGAGTTGGTTGCCGAACGGCAGCGCGTCGTACAGCACGCCATGGGTCAGCGGTCCCGCCTCGAGGTCGTTGCGGATGCCGGCGGCGTTCATGAACGCGATCTGTGCACCGCTCGCGGCGCGGTGGGCGTCGGCCACCAGGTTGCCGAGCGCGGTCTCGGCATCGCTCGCCGCGCCGCGGCGGATGGCGCTTGCGGCGACGCCGAACGGCTGCTCGCGCACAGTACGCGTGGCGCGCGCGGCGGTCGCGACGATGCGCGCGGTGGCGCGATCCGGCGAGCGGCCCGGGCCCTCGTCGGCCCAGGTGCTCATGATCCGCGCGGACTTGTCGGTGACCGCGCCCGTGCGCCGGTCGATGTCGATGTCGATCACGCTGTAGGCGGTCGCATAGGAGCGCGCCTGCACCACCAGCGCTGGTGGTCCCGCGCGCAGGGGCACCAGCACGTTGTTCAACTGGTGCGTGTGGCCCGCGACGACCACGTCCACGCCGCCGTCGAGCTCCGCGAGGACCTGCGCAAGTCGCCCCTGTGCCTGGCCCGGGGCGAGAGGCGCAGGAACCGGCGTGATTGGAGCGAGCAGGCCCTCGTGGATCAGCAGCACGATGGTGTGCGCGCCCAGCGCGCGCAGCTGCTTCACGGCGGCGTTGATGTGCGGCGCCTCCGCGTCGAAGCGCAGCGCGGACACGCGCGCGGCCGACAGCAGCGATGGCGTGTCCGCGGTCACGGCGCCGATGATGCCGATGCGGACGCGGTCGATCTCGACGATGGCGGCCGCCGGCAGGAACGGCTGCTCGCCGTCGCGCCACAGCACGTTGCTGGCGAGCGTCGGTACGTGGCTGCCGGCCCAGTGTCGACCCAGGCCCATGCCGTCTGCATGTTGTCCGCCGTACAGCTGCCGCTCGAGCTCCTCGGGCCCGTGGTCGAACTCGTGGTTGCCGATCGCCGCGATCGTGCGGCAGCGGGTCACGGCCGGCGCCGCCGCGGCGTCCTCGCGCCGCAGTGGCGGGCAGTCGCGACCGGCGATGGCATTGAGGATCGCAAGCGTCGGCTCGTCGTGAAGCAGTCCCGACAGCAGGCTGCTCGCGCCGGTCGAGTCACCCGCGATCAGCGTCAGAGTGTGCAGCGGGTCCTGCTCGCGCTCGGCGTCAAGGTAGCTTGCCAGCACCGCCGCGCCGCCCAGCGGACGGCTGCCGTCGGTGCTGCCGGCGCGGATGCGGGTCTCGAGCTGGCCGTGCAGGTCGTTCACGCCAAGCAGGCGCACGTGCACCGGATCCGCCACCGCGCCACCCGCGTGCCAGCCGACCGCCGCCTCGCCGAGCCGTCGTTGCAGGACCTCGCCGTCCTCGTAGGCGCGCGCGCCGCCGGCGGCGGCGAGCGCGGCCAGCATCGCCGCCAGGCCGAGGGCCAATCGCCGCCGCCGTCCCCCGGCGGCCGCGCTATGCTTCCCCGCGCGCAGCGCCCAGGGCGATTGCGATCCGCAGGGCGGGAGGTCTGGTGTGCTGAAGATGTTCATCGACTGGTATCTCGGGGCGCTGGATGCCGGGGGCTATTGGCTGGTCGCTCTGCTGATGGCCGTGGAAAGCTCGATCGTGCCGCTGCCGTCCGAACTGGTTGTCCCGCCGGCCGCGCACCTGGCGGTCACCACCGGCCGAATGAGCCTCACCGGCATCGTCATCGCCGGCGCCATCGGCTCCTGGGTCGGGGCCAGCGCGATGTACTGGCTTGCCCGCCTGCTGGGCCGGCCGCTCGTGCTCAGGTTCGGACGTTACCTGTTCGTGACGCCGGACAAAATAGCCGCCGCCGAGCGCTGGTCGGCGAGCTTCGGGCCGTATGGCGTGTTCGCGGCGCGGCTGCTGCCGGTGATACGCCACCTGATCGGCGTGCCGGCCGGCATCGTGCGCATGCACTTCGGCTGGTACAGCCTGGTCACGCTGATCGGTGCCGCCTTCTGGACCGCCGTGCTGTGCGCGGTCGGGGTCGTGGCCGGCCGGGACGCGGCTCTGGTCGCGGGCGACATGCACCGCGTCACGCTGTGGCTGGCGGGCGGCGTGGCCGTGCTCGGCGTGTTGTACTGGCTGCTGGTGTACCGGTTCATGCGTCGCCGCTGACGGGCTTCAGCGCCTCGGCCTGACCCGCGCGGTCGGCTCCGCCTGCATCGGGTCGTCCGGCCAGTAGTGCTTCGGATAGCGGCCCTTGAGCTCCTTGCGCACCTCGGCGTAGCCGCGCGCCCAGAAGCTCTCCAGGTCGCGCGTCACCTGCACCGGCCGCCGCGCAGGCGACAGCAGCTCCAGCGCCAGCGCCACCCGGCCGCCCGCGACGCGCGGCGTCGCTGCCATCCCGAACACCTCCTGCAGTCGCACCGCGATCCGTGGTGGATCTGAGTCGTAGTCGATCGGCAGGTGCGAGCCGCTCGGCACGGTGATGTGCGTCGGCGCGAGTCGCTCGAGCGCCTGCTGTTGGGCATAGTCGAGCCGTGCGCCGAGGATCGAGGCGAGATCGAGGCGCCCCAGATGGTCGCGGCGCACGATGCCGTCGAGGTAAGGTCCGAGCCAGGACTCAAGCGTGGCCTCCAGCGCCGCCTCCGATAGGTCCGGCCAGGCCTCCGCCTCTGCCTTTGGCAGCACGGTGCGCAGGAACCCGATCCGTGTCTGCAGCGTGCGTGCCGGCCGTGTCCACGGCAGCGCCGCGAGTCCGAGCTCGCGCACGCCGGCCAGCATCGCGGCGAGCTGCGCGCCCGGATCGGGCCGCGACAGCGGTCCTTCCTCGACCACCAGTGCTGCGTAGCGGCGCTCGCGCCGCGCGACCACCGCGCCTTCCCGCCGGTCCCACTCGACGCGCTCGGTCGACGTCACCGCCTCACCCAGCTGCGCAAGCAGCGAGCCGTGGGCGACCGGGGCCGCGAGGTGGATGCGCGCCTCGCGATCACCGCCGTCGAGATCTGCGATCACCAGCCACTCGTGCCGGGTCAGCGCATCGGGTCCCGGGAACGCGGCGCCACGGCCGTTCGCGAGCAGGTAGCGCGTGCTGTCGCCGCGTCGGCGCGCTATCCGGTCTGGATAGGCCGCCGCCAGCAGCAGGCCCGCGTCGGCGCTGTCGATGCGCGCGCCTGGCGCCGCCGGCAGTTCGCGCGTCCACAGGCTTGCGAGCCTGCGCACGCGCGCGAGCGCACCGCGATCCGCCTCCAGTCCCGCGACCTGGCGACCGTCGAGCAGCTCCAGGCGCTGCTCGAGGCTCGCGTCGCGCTCGCCGGGCCGGCTGCGGGCGAGGTCGCGCTCGCTCAGCAGCGCGGCGAGTCGCGCGGCGGTCGCGACCGCTGCCGAGCCGCGCGCGGCCAGCAGCATGCGTGCAAGCCTCGGATGCAGGCCCAGACCGCTCATGTGACGACCGAGCGGTGTGATGCGTCCCGCCGCATCCACGGCGCCGAGCATCGCCAGCAGATCGCGTGCCTGCGCCAGGTGTGCCGCGGGCGGCGGGTCGAGCCACGACAGCGCTTCGGCCTCGGTCCCCCAGCGGGCAAGATCCAGCGCCAATGGCGCGAGGTCTGCCTCCAGCACTTCCGCGGCGGTCGCCTCCGGCAGTCGCCGCTCGTCCGCCTGCGTGTACACGCGGTAGCAGACGCCGGGCGACAGGCGTCCCGCGCGGCCGCGGCGCTGTTCGGCGGCGGCGAGCGACACCGGCAGCGTCTCCAGGCGGCTCATGCCGCTGCCCGGGTCGAAGCGCGTGCGCCGCGCCTGGCCCGAGTCGACGACGATGCGCACGCCGTCGATCGTCAGCGAAGTCTCTGCGATGCTGGTGGCGAGCACGACCTTGCGCGCGCCGGCGACGGCGGGCAGCAGCGCCGCGTCCTGCACCTCCGGTGGCAGTTCGCCGTGCAGCGGCAGCACGCGCGTCCCCGCCGGCAGCGCACCGTCGCTGAGCGCGCGCTCAAGCCTGCGGATCTCGGGCGCACCCGGCAGGAACACCAGCGCATCGCCGGGCTCCGCGGCGAGCGCGCGCCGCACGGTGGCTGCGACCTCGCGCTCGAGGTGGTCGGGCGCCCGGCGCGCATGTCGTACCTCGACCGGATACATGCGCCCGCTGCTGGTGATGCGTGGCGCGTCGCAGAGCAGGCGCGCGATCGCAGCGCCGTCCAGCGTCGCCGACATCACCAGCAGGCGCAGGTCCGGCCGCAGGTTGCGCTGCACGTCCAGGCACAGTGCGAGACCCAGGTCCGCCGCGAGGCTGCGCTCGTGGAACTCGTCGAAGATGACAAGTCCCGTGTCCTCGAGCGCGGGGTCCGCCTCGAGCTTGCGCGTCAGGATGCCCTCGGTGATGACTTCGATGCGGGTTTCGCGACTGACCTTGGTGTCGAGTCGCATCCGGTAGCCGGCGCGACGTCCGACCGGCTCACCAAGGGTTGCCGCGAGCCGGGCGGCGACGGCGCGGGCTGCGATCCGCCTGGGCTCCAGCATGACGATGCGCCGACCGGCGAGCCACGCCTCATCGAGCAGCGCGAGCGGCACGACCGTGCTCTTGCCGGCGCCTGGCGGCGCCTCGAGCACGGCCGCGCTATGGCCGGCGAGCGCGTCGCGCAGCGCCGGCAGCGCCGCGAGGATCGGCAGCGGGGGAAGCACGGGCAGGGTCACGACGGGCGGTCAGGCGGCAAACGCGAGCCGGCTGCGCATCTGCCGCTGCACCAGCCACAGGCTGACCAGCGCCTGCAGCGTCACGGTCGTGAACGACAGGTACCAGACCTGCTCGATGCGAAAGCCCGGCTGGCGCGCCAGCCACAGAGCCGGTACCACGAAGGTGACGAGCCGGGTCGCGCTCGACCATATTGCAGGCCAGGTGTTGCCCAGCGCCTGGAACATGCCCGAGCAGGTGAACACCAGGCCCGAGCAGACGAAGTTCCAGGAGATCACCGCGAGGAAGCCCGTACCGACCGCGAGTGCCTCGGGGTCGGAGGTGAACGCGCCGATGAAGCGATCACCCTTCCACTGGCACAACAGCGTCAGTGTCGCCATCACGGCGCTGCCGAGCAGCGCGCCCGCTCGGAACGTGCCGCGCACGCGCTCGGCATTCTTCGCGCCGAAGTTCTGGCCGGCCACCGGCGCGATCGCAAAGCCAATCGCCATCGCTGGCAGGAACACCGCCTGCATCACACGCTGGCCTACGCCGAAGCCCGCCTGTGCCGAGGAGCCGAAGCCGCGGATGATCAGGTAGATCACCGCCATGTAGGCAAACATCAGCATGAACTCGCCGCCGGCCGGCAGGCCGATGTCGAGGATCTGCCGCCACGTGCGCAGCCGCGGGCGCCATTGGTCCGGATGGAAGCTGACGTACTTCTCCAGGCGCGTGTAGTAGTAGGCGAGCAGCGCCGTGCCGAACACCACGGCAAGCGTGCTTGCGAGGCCGGCACCGGCGACGCCCATCGGATGACCGGTGCCGACGCCCGCGATCAGGATCGGCGCAAGCACGATGTTCACCAGCACGGTCGCCAGCTGTACCAGCATCGTTGGCTTGACGATGCCCGTGCCGCGCAGCGCCGAGCCCATCGCGATCATCGCGAACTGCAGCGCGAGTCCCGGCACGTACCAATACAGATAGGTGGTGCCGGCAGCCACGGTCGCGGCATCGGCGCCGAGGGAGCTCATGTAGGGCCGCGCGAGAGCCAGGCCGCCGACGAGGGCGAGGACGCCGCACGCCGCGGCCAGCACCAGCGACTGATTGAAGATCAGGTTGGCCGCCTGCTGGTCCTTGGCGCCAACCGCATGCGCGATCAGCGCGACCGTGCCGACGCCGAGCATCTGAGTCAGCGCCAGCACGGCAAGATTGAAGTTGCCGGCGGCACTGACGCCGGCAAGCGAGGTCGCGCCGAGGCGCGAGACGAAGTACAGGTCCACCATGAAGTACAGCGTCTGCACCAGCATGCCGATGGCCATGGGCGCCGCCATCGCCAGCAGGTGGCCCGTGATCGAGCCTCGGGTCAGGTCCTTCACGCCGGCCTCCCGATGCCGTGGCAATACGGGTCGGTCGGGTCGAGCAGCAGCGTGGCATCGCCTGTGATCCATGCCCGTCCCGTGATGGTCGGGATCACCACGCCGTCGACGAGGTCCACCTCCCCCTCGAAAGTGCTGCCGATGATGCTCTCCTGCCGCCAGCGGCGGCCGGGAGCGAGCTTGCCGTCGGCCACCAGGCACGCAAGCTTCGCGCTGGTGCCCGTGCCACAGGGCGAGCGGTCATAGGCCTTGCCGGGGCACAGCACGAAATTGCGGCTGTCGACGCCCGCGGTGGGCGAGGGTCCCACCAGCTCGATGTGATCGATCAGCGCACCGCCGGCGCCGGTGATGCCGGCGGCCTCGAGCGCCTGGCGCACGCGCCAGCCAAACTCAACCAGCGCGTCGACCTGAGTGAACTCAAGTGTCTGGCCGTGGTCCTCGCACAGGTAGAACCAGTTGCCGCCCCAGGCAATGTCGCCGTGCACGCGGCCGTGGCCGATGACGTCGACTGCGACCGCCTGCGTGTGCCGGTAGGCGGGTACGTTGCGCACCGACACCTGTCCGGAGGCCTTGAGCTCGGTCGTCACGACGCCGACCGGCGTCTCGATGCGATGCACGCCGGGCTGCAGCCGGCCGAGCCAGGCCAGTGTCGTCACGAGGCCGATCGTGCCGTGGCCGCACATGCCGAGGTAGCCGACGTTGTTGAAGAAGATGACGCCGGCGGCGTTTGCAGGATCGGCCGGCGGCGTCAGCAGCGCGCCGACCAGCACGTCGGAGCCGCGCGGCTCGTTGCAGACCGCCGCGCGCAGCTCGTCGTGGCGTGTGCGCAGTGTCACGAGCTGCTCGGCAAGGCTGCCGCTGAGGGCGGGTCCGCCCTCGATGACCACCCGCGTCGGCTCGCCGCCGGTGTGCGAGTCGATGGTGCGCAATCGTTGCATCGCAGGTGTCCCAAGGCCTCCCGTGGCCGTCCGCGATCGTGCGCCATCGCGGCCGTGGCTGCCAAGGGGCGGAGTCGCCAGGGAGTGCCCGGGGCGAGCTCGCCCCGGGGGGGGCGCCCCCGTTGAAACCGGGCCGGCCGGCCCCATTGCTTGCCTTGACACAGAACGGTCAGGCAGCCACCCATGAACGACCCGAACACGATCGACAACGCGACGCCCGGCGATCGGCACGAGGACGTGCTGATCATCCTGCCGGTGCGCAACCTTGTGCTCTACCCCGGTGTCGTCGCTCCGCTCACGGTGCAGCGACCGAAGACCGTCGCCGGCGTGCACGAAGCGGTGCGCACGAGCCGCAAGGTCGGCTTGCTGCTGCAGCGCGACGCTGGCGTCGACGAGCCCACCCCGGCCGACCTGCACGTGATCGGCACCGTCGCCTCGATCCTGCGCCATGGGCCGGCGGGCGCGGGCCCGCAGCAGCTGCTCGTGCAGGGCGAGCAGCGCTTCCGCGTGCTCGACTTCCAGCCCGGACTCGACTTCCATCTCGCGCGCGTCGAATACCTGCCGCCGGCCGCGAGCGACGGTCCCGACATCGAGGCGCGGCAGATGAACTTAAAGCGCCTCGCCCGCGAAGCGCTTGAGCTGCTGCCGGCGGCCCCGGCGGAGCTCGCCAATACCCTGCAGACGATGCAGTCGGCCGAGGCCCTGGGCGACCTGATCGCGAGCTTCCTCGATGTGAAGGCAGCAGAGCGGCAGGTGCTGCTGGAGACCACCGACCTGCGAACGAGGCTTGAGCGGGTGACGACGCTGCTCGCCCAGCGCATCGAGGTGCTGCGCCTGTCGCGGCGCATCGAGTCCAAGACGCGCGAGGCCATCGACGGCCGCCAGAAGGAAGCGGTGCTGCGCGAGCAGCTCAAGCAGATCCAGCGCGAGCTCGGCGAGGGCGAGGATGGCGCTGCCGAGATCGACGAACTCAAGACGGCCATCGACAAGGCGGGCCTGCCGCCTGAGACGGCCGAGCAGGTCGGCAAGGAGCTCAAGCGACTCGCGCGCATGCCCGAGCAGGGGGCCGAGTACTCGATGCTGCGCACCTACCTGGAGCTGGTCGCGGCGTTGCCGTGGTCGACGCTCGATGCGGAGCGGATCGACATCGGCAAGGCCCGTGAAGTGCTCGAGGCCGACCACTACGGCCTCGACAAGATCAAGAAGCGCATCCTCGAGTACCTCGCGGTACGCAAGCTCAATCCGGCCGGTCGCAGCCCGATCCTGTGTTTCGTCGGACCACCCGGCGTCGGCAAGACCTCGCTCGGGCAGTCGATCGCACGCGCGGTGGGGCTGAAGTTCCAGCGCGTCTCGCTCGGCGGCACGCACGACGAGTCGGAAATTCGTGGCCACCGGCGCACCTACGTTGGCGCCCTGCCCGGCACCGTCATCCAGGCGCTGCGCAAGGCCGGCACGCGCAATCCCGTGCTGATGCTGGACGAGATCGACAAGCTCGGTCGCAGCTTCCAGGGCGATCCGGCAGCCGCGCTGCTGGAGGTGCTGGACCCCGAGCAGAACGGCACGTTCCGCGACAACTATCTCGGCGTGCCCTTCGATCTGTCGAAGGTGCTGTTCATCGCGACCGCCAACCAGCTCGACACGATTCCCGGGCCGCTGCGCGACCGCATGGAGATCATCGAGTTGACCGGCTACACCGAGCAGGAGAAGCTGCAGATCGCGCGCCGCTATCTCGTCGCCCGCCAGCTGCAGGCCAATGGCCTCACAACGGAGCAGCTGCGCGTCTCCGACGAGGCGCTGCTGCGTACCGCGCGCGACTACACGCGCGAGGCCGGGGTGCGCAGCCTCGAGCGCGAGATCGGTGCGCTGTTCCGCAGCGCGGCGGTGAAGGTGGCCTCGGGCGCTGCCAGCGAGGTGGTGATCGAGGCGCGTGACGTCGAGGAGATTCTCGGCAGTCCGCGCTACGAGAGCGAGGTCGCGATGCGCACGTCGGTGCCGGGCGTCGCGACGGGGCTGGCATGGACGCCGGTCGGCGGCGACATCCTGTTCATCGAGGCGGCGCAGACGCCGGGCACGGGGCGGCTGATCCTCACCGGCCAGCTGGGCGATGTGATGAAGGAGAGCGCGCAGGCGGCGCTGTCGCTGGTCAAGTCGAACGCGGTCGGGCTGGGGATCGATCCTTCGACGTTCGAGAAGAGCGACATTCACATCCACGTACCGGCCGGTGCGATCCCGAAGGACGGCCCTAGCGCCGGCGTGTCGATGTACACCGCACTCGTCTCGCTGCTGACCCAGCGGGTCGTGCGACGTGACCTCGCGATGACCGGCGAAGTGTCGCTTCGCGGGCTCGTACTGCCGATCGGCGGCGTCAAGGAGAAGGCGGTCGCGGCCCCCCGGGCCGGCATCCGTACCGTGCTGCTGCCGGCGCGCAACCGTCGCGATCTCGACGAGATACCGGCGAGCGTGCGCGAGAGCGTGGAGTTCCTGTTCGTGGAGCGGGTCGACGAGCTGATCCGGCTTGCGCTTGTCGCCAAGGCGCCGGTCGTGGAGCCCGCGGAGGCGACCAGCGCCTGAAGACCGGGCGAGCGCGCCGCCGGCTCGGCTACACTCGGCCGATGCGTCGCCTGCTCGTCTCCTGCCTTGGGCTGCTGCTGGCGGGCTGTGCCGCCTCTCCGCCTGTGCAGGTGTCGTCCGCGACGACCGTCGTCGTGCGGGCCAGCGACGTTGGCGAGCGTGCCGCTGCGATCGCGGCGCAGCTGGTCGGTGCGCCGTACCGGTACGGAGGCGCCTCACCCTCTGGCTTCGACTGCAGTGGCCTCGTCTGGTACGTCTATCGTCAGGTCGGCATCGCCGTGCCGCGCACCGCCCAAGAGCAGCACGCGGTCGCCGCGCATGTCGATGCGGACGCTTTGCGCCCGGGCGACCTTGTGTTCTTCCGCACGCCGGCCGACCACGTCGGCCTCTACCTCGGCGGGGGCGAGTTCGTGCACGCGCCCTCCAACGGCAAGCGGGTCGAGCGCGCACGGCTCGACACGCCGTATTTCATCCTCGGCTACGCCGGCGGCGGGCGCCTGCGCGGGGGCTGAGCCCTCGGCGCCGGCCGGCGATCGAGCTCGCGCAGCAGTCGGGCGTCGCGCCGGTAGACGTCGCGCTTGAAGATCACGTGGCCGTCGCCGTCGACCTCCGCGGTCCAATACATGACCAGGATCTGCACCGGGCGGCGCACTGGGATCGCGCGGGTCGCGCCGGCGTCGATGGCCTCCATAAGTGCAGCCCGGCTCCAGTGCTCGGGATCCGCCAGTACCAGTTCCGCGAGCTCCACCGGCCGGTCGATGCGGATGCAGCCGGAACTGAAGGTCCGCTCGCTGCGCGCGAACAGTTCGTGCGCCGGCGTGTCGTGCAGGTAGACGGCGTACGGGTTCTCGAAGTCGATCTTGATGCGGCCGAGTGCGTTCGCCTCGCCGGCCTCCTGGCGCAGCACGTACGGGAACGTCGCCGCCGATTGCGTCGACCAGTCGACCACGGTGGGATCGACCGGATTGCCGTCGTGGTCGTAGACCTGCAGGTGCTTGTGGCCGAGTGCATCCTCGCCGCGCTGGATCGCCGGTAGCACGTCCTTGGCGAGGATGCCGGGTGGCACCGTCCACGTCGGGTTCACCACGATGTGGTCGACGCGGGCCCGGAACACGGGGGTCTGCCGGGCAGCGCGGCCGACGATCGCGCGACTGCGCCAGATGACGCTGCCCTCGCGCAGGTAGCGTACGCCGAAGCCGGCGATGTCGACGACGACGATGTCGCCATCGCTGACGTCATCGAGTACCCAGCGGCCGCGCTCGAGGTTAAGGCGCAGCGTGTCGATGCGGGCCTGCACGGAGACGTTCAGCGCCTGCCGCGTCGCCTCGCCGACGACGCCGTCCGGCGGCAGCAGGTGCCGGGTCTGGAATGCCTTCACCGCGTCGGCAAGCGCAGCGTCGAAGGTTGGCGACGAGCCGCCGCCCGAGGGCAGGTCGTCGCTCGCGGCCAGCCGCCGACGCAGTACCGGCACCCGCTCGTCAGTTGCGCCGACGACGAGCTTCGGTCCCGGTGCCAGCACCGGCCAGCCGCCCGCCGCCGCCATCCGCCGGTAGCGTGCCAGCGCCGCCCGCCCGCGTTCGTAGAAGTAGTGCTGCGGCCGCGCGCGCGCTGCGGTCTCGACAATCGTGCCATCGAGTAGGGCGCCGATGACCGCGGCCAGTGCCGCCCGCTCGCGGTCGTTCGTCGTCGACAGGCGCCAGTCCGGCTCCAGGCGTGCGGGATTGACTTTGCCCAGTGCGAGGTGCCGGATCAGCAGCAGGTACGCGTCGGTCGCAAGCAGGTCGTCGTCGACGCCGATCTCCGCCGTCGGCGGCAGGCGTTCGAGGGTCTCGAGGTGGTAGTCGAGAGGCTCGAGTCCATCGTCGGCGGCCGCGCGGATGGCCGCCAGCAGGCTCGTGCGGCGTGCTGCGCTGCGCCAAAGCAGCTGATCGCCCGTGGCTGCATAGATCGATGGCAGGCTCCTGGGCAGCCGCAGCGCGTCGCCGTGCATCTGCCGCGCGTCCCCGGCGTCGAGTGCGGCGAGGCGCGACTGCAGGGGCGCGGAAGCCGGGGCGGCGCTCGCCATCGCCGCGAGCAGTGCGCTGGTGGCAAGCACCGCCGCGAGCGCAGGCCGCCCGCGCCTGACAGGACGGGTGCTCATCGGCAGGCGTGCGTGCGTGCGGCAGCGGCGCGTCGCAGGCCGGACCGAGGTGCGGGCGGATTCAGTAGGACTGCGGTCGCCAGGGCCGCGTGCGCAGTGAGTCCAGCTCGCGCGGCAGCACCGGTTGGTACTCCGGCGTCCGGGCGAGGGTGACCTGGTGTGAAGTCCGGGTCGTGGCCAGCGGTGCGCCGTGGATGCGCAGCAGCGCGAGGTTGCCGCCGCGTGAGCCGTAAGGGCCATGCGCGATGCCCGGTGGCCGCCAGAAGTAGGCGCCCGGGAACATCTGGCCGACGTTGGTCAGGCAGTCGCCCGACAGCAGGAACAGTTCTTCGGTGCACGCGTGAAGTTCCTGGGGCCCGGCCCAATGGTCGGGATGCATGTGGGGCGGGAATGCTACCAGCATCGTCAGCGCCCCGGCGTTTGCGTCGCCGCACAGGATCTTCTGCTTCGGCCCCCAGCTGTCCGCGGCCGGCATCGTCTCCACCGCCTCCCACGGCATGTCGTACGCATCGACAACGATCGCCGCCGCCGTGCCCGATGTCTCGGCCTGCCACGTGGGTTCGGCATCGTAGAACACCAGTGCGACCGCGCCCTCCGGCGTGCTGCGGCTCGCGCTCGCCGAGCCTTGCGGGAACCAGGCGAAGCAGTCCTGTCCGCAGTGCCTGCCATCCAGTTCCAGCGCACCTTCGAGGACAAACAGTTGCTCGTGGGTCGATACACAACCCGGGGTTGTCGGCTGCCAGCCGGCCGGGAAGCGCACCAGCAGGCTCGCCGCGCCGTTCGTCGCGTCGCGCGACAGGACCTTGATGTGGCAGCCCGCCAGGTGCGGCCACGGGCTCGATTGCCAGGCCAGGCTCTGGGTCTGCAGGTACTCGAGATGCGCTCGCGCCATGCGGTCTCCGGACAATGGAGACCGAGGGTCGCAACCGCTGGCGGGACCGGCTATCCGCGAAAGCCGCATGCGGGCCCCGCATCCGGCAGCGCGCCGTAAGGTGCCGGGAGGGTGAATTAAGTGTGCTTCATACTCGCCATGTTTGGCCGCGCAGGTCGCACCATTGAACTGCGACGCCCCACCGGGGCGCGATGCCTGAAGAACCCTGGAGGTTACGTTTCATGATCAAGAAGATCGCCCTGCTCGCCGCCGCCCTGACGCTCACCGTTCCCGCCTTCGCGCAGAGCTCGGCCTCGACCCCGTCGGCCTCGACTCCGGCCGCCACCAGCGATGCCAAGCCCGCCAAGAAGCATCACCACAAGAGCCACAAGAAGGCCACCGAGAAGAAGGAAGAGGCTGCCAAGTAAGCCTCGGTCCTGACGGACTGAAAAGCCAAGGGCCCCGGGGGTGAGTACCCCCGGGGCCCTCTTGCTGTTCGCGGGAGCCGGCCCGTCACCAGATGTGCACGCGCTCCGGTGGCGGCAGGTACAGCTTGTCGCCAGGCTTGACGCCGAACGCCTCGTACCAGGCGTCGATATTGCGAAACACGCCATTGACCCGGTACATGGCCGGGCTGTGCGGGTCTGACATCGCGAGGTTTCTCAGGCTCTGGTCGCGGTACAGCGTGCGCCAGGCCTGCGCCCAGCCGAGGAAGAAGCGCTGATCGCCGCTCAGGTTTGCGAGCAGCGGGGCCGGCCTGCCATGCAGGGCGAGGTGGTAGGCCTCGAGTGCCACCGACAGGCCTCCCAGGTCGCCGATGTTTTCGCCCAATGTCAGGCGGCCGTTCACCCTGATGCCGGGCAGCGGCTCGTAAGCGTCGTACTGCGCGGCGAGCCGGTCGCCGAGCACCTTGAACGCGGCGACATCGGCGTCCTTCCACCACGCGCGCAACACGCCATGAGCGTCGGATTTCGAGCCTTGGTCGTCGAAGCCGTGCCCCATCTCGTGGCCGATGACGGCGCCGATCGCGCCGTAGTTGACGGCAGGGAGAT
>JANXQL010000008.1 GCA_025356815.1 Pseudomonadota bacterium | reverse complement strand
GGCCCGGCGCACAGGTACTTGTAGTGACACCAGACGGCGAAGTCCGCGCCGTCGTCCTGTAGTGCGAGCGGCACGTTGCCGATGGCATGGGCCAGGTCCCAGCCGACGCTGGCACCGTGTCGATGCGCGGCGGCAGTGATGCGCCCTAGGTCGAAGACCTGCCCGGTCAGGTACTGGACGCCCGGCAGCAGCACCAGCGCGAGCGAGTCGCCGGCGGTATCGATCGCCTCGATCAGCGCGTCGGTCGCCAGCGGCTCGCCGCCATCGGCCGCGCCGACCTCGAGCAGCGACTGCGTGGCGCTGCGGCCGTGCCATTGCAGCTGCGAGACGACCGCGTGCCGGTCGGACGGGAACGCGCCGCGCTCGATCAGGATCCGATGGCGCGTCGCGGTGGGCCGGTAGAAGCCGACCATCAGCAGGTGCAGGTTCACGGTCAGGGTGTTCATCGCGACCACATCGCGCGGCGCCGCCCCGACCAGTGCCGCGAGGCCGGGGGCGAACTGCTCGTGATAGCGCAGCCACGGATCGTCACCCTCGTGATGGCCCCGCACGCCCAGTGCCGCCCATGCATCGAGCACCTGGCGGACATGCGCCGCCGCCGCGGCCGGCTGTGGACCCAGTGAGTTACCGCACAGGTACAGCGCCTCGCGGCCGTCCGGCGCGCGCGGCAGCAGGAATCGTTGCCGCAGCGGTGCCAGCTCATCGCCGGCGTCCAGCGCGACCGACTCGGGGTCGAGCACGAGCTCAGTCATGCAGCCGCGCCGGGTACAGCAGTGGCCGGCTGGGCGCGGCGTCGCTGAGGAAGGCCGGCACCTGCAGGTCCAGCAGGTACCAGCCGTCCCGCACCGTGGGCGCGATCCAGGCAAGCTCGGTGATCGTCGCATCGCCGCGGGTCGCCTCGTGCGCCCGGCACGCGCCGGGCGCCAGGCCCCAGTAGGTCCGGTGGGCGGCGAGGCGGCCGCCGTCACGGCCACGGTCCAGTGAAGGCAGGTCGACCACCAGGTGGCGCACGCCGAGCATCGCAACGAGCGCCGCGGCCTCGGGCGTGAAGTAGGCGGCAGGGGCGGCGCCCACGTAGCGACGACCGAGCTTGCCTGCGTCATTGGGCAGCGTACGGACGATTAGCGCTTCGGCGTTCCCGGGGAGGGTGGCGAGTGCCCGGGCCAGTGCTGCGCGGGTGATCACCGGCTCGTCCGTCGCGGCGTCCGGATCCGGCGTCTCGCCACTACCCTCGATCGGAGTGGGCCGCACCGATACCAGCCGCGCCAGGTGCAGCCCGCCCTTCAGCACCTCGTGCACGGCGATGCGGTCGGTGGTGACGTGGCCGACGCATTCGGTGTGCGTACCGTTGCAGTGCGGTACGAGCGCGAGCTGCTCGCAGTTGACGCTGCCGCCGGCACGGACATCCCCGATCCAGTCGTCCGCCCTGAGTGCCTCGGCGTGGGCGCCGGGCGCCCCGAAGTGGTTTGGCTGGACGCCGTCGAAGTCCATCGGCATCGCGAGCGACAGCGGGTCCGACAGGTCCGCCAGGTAGCGGTGCGCGCCACAGGTCAGCAGCAGCTCGCTCATGGCGCCGGCACGTCCAGGACCGTGCCGCAGTCGCGGCAGGTGCGCGCCTGCAGGTTCGCGTGCAAGCGCGCGAACACCGGCGGGAACTGGGCCTCGATGTCCTCGAGCGTGAAGTATTCCGCGTACAGCAGGCCGTGGCAGGCAGGGCAGTACCACTGGAAGCCGTCCTGCTCGCCGGCCTGGCGGCGGCGCTCGACCACAAGACCGATGGAGCCTGCCGGCCGCTGCGGCGAATGGGGAATGCCCGCGGGCAGCAGAAAGACCTCGCCCGGACCCACCTGGTAGTCGAGCGGCACGCCATCCTGCATGGTGCGCAGCGTCAGCGTGCCCTCGAGCTGGAAGAAGAATTCCGCGCCCGGGTCAACGTGATAATCCCTTCTTGCGTTAGGACCTCCGACGACCATGATGATGAAGTCCCCGGCGGGGTAGACCTGCCGGTTCGCAACCGGGGGCACCAGCGCATGCCGGTGTGCCTCGATCCACTTCTGCAGGCTGAACGGCGGGGTTGGGCGCATCGGGGACTCCTGAAGCATTATACCGGTCAGCGACTTGCCGGCGCGGGAACCTTGCCCTCGCGGTGACGGTCGGATCGGATGGGCGAATTGAGAAAGGAGCGAGCTATGTCCGCGAAAAACGGTTTGTGGCTGGCGGCGGCGCTGCTGTCGCTGACGCCGGTGGTTGCCGCCGCGGCGGAAACGACGCCCGCAGCGGACGCATCGCCGGTGGACGCTGTCTGGGTCAGGCACGAGCGCATGTTCAGCTTCATGGGCTTCACCTCCCACTACTCGTGCGACGGACTGGAATCAAAGCTCAAGACGCTGTTGCGCCTGGCGGGCGCCCGCGACGACCTCAAGGTCTATGGCTCCTGCTCGGAGCCGCGCGGCGGTCCGTCGCGCATCTCCACCGCCCGGATGACCTACTGGACCCTGGCGCTACCAGGCTCGCCGCAGGCGGCACCGCGCGCGGCCGACACCCGGAACCTTGCCCACGCGCCAAAGGAGCTGCAGGCGGCGGACGCGCCCGTGGCGGCGGTGGGCCAGTGGAAGAAGGTCGAGGTCCATGCCGGCCGCACGCGTGACGTCGAGGGCGGCGACTGCGAGCTGGTCGAGCAGTTCGACCGCGAGGTGCTGGCGGACTTCACGGTCCGCAATCGCGCAAGCAGATACAGCTGCGTGCCGCACCAGATCTCGCTCAACGGCATCCAGATGAACTTCGAGGTGCTGGCGCCACTGCCGAAAGCCGCGGCCCCCAAGCCGGTCAGTCGCTGACGGCGTCCTGCGGGGCGCCGATCTCGAGCGCCCCGCGGCACGCGACCTGCACGGGCGGCGCCGCTGCATCTAGGCGCAACGCCGTCAGCGAGCCGCCCCAGACGCAGCCGCTGTCGAGCGACACGACTGCATCGCTCGCGAGGTAGCCCAGCGCCGACCAGTGCCCGAACACGATCCGCTCGGCGGCGCTGCGCCTGCGCGGCGCCCGGAACCACGGCACCGCGCCGCGCGGCATGCCGTCGAGTCCGCCCTTGTACTTGAGCAACAGCCGGCCCTCGGCGTCGACGATGCGCAGCCGCGTCATGCTGTTGACGGTGAAGCGCAGGCGCTCGTCGCCGCGCAGGTCAGCGCTCCATCGGTCCGGCTGGTTGCCGTACATCGCACGGAAGAAATCGGCAGGTGCGCTGCGCATCGCGGCCGAGACCTCCGCCGCGCAGGCGGCGGCCGTCGCGAGGTCCCACTGCGGCGGAAGTCCCGCGTGCACCATCGACCATCCGAGTCGGGCATCTCGGTGCAGTAGCGGCTGAAGACTCAGCCAGCCCAGCAGTTCCTCGCGATCGGGGGCGGCGAGGATCCCGGCGAGCGTGTCGCCCCGCCTGAGTAGGGCACGCTCCGGCACCGCGGCAGCGGCCAGGAGGTGCAGGTCATGGTTGCCCAGCACCACGGACACGCACGTCGCGAGCGACTTCACGTAGCGCAGCGTCGCGAGCGATGCCGGCCCCCGGTTGACCAGATCGCCGGTCAGCCAGAGCCGGTCACGGCCCGGATCGAAGGCGAGCAGGTCCAGCAGTGCCCTGAATTCGTCGTAGCAGCCCTGCAGGTCGCCGATCGCGTAGACGGCCATCGCGGCTCAGTGGACGACGCCGGGCATCGCGAGCGAGAACGGCGCGATCGGTGCGTCGAAGTGCTCGCCATCGTCGGTGATCATCTGATAGCTGCCCTGCATGACGCCGACCGGTGTCTCGAGCACGGCGCCACTCGAGTAGCGGAACCCCTGGCCCGGCTTCAGGTGCGGCTGCTCGCCGACGACGCCGTCGCCGCGCACTTCCTGGACCCGCCCGTTGGCGTCGGTGATGATCCAGTGGCGCTTCAGCAGGCGCGCAGAGGCTTCTCCCTCGTTGCGGATCGTGATGGTGTAGGAGAACACGTAGCGCTTCTCGCGCGGGTCGGACTGGTCCTCGACGTACTGGGTCGCGACGTTGACGGCGATGCGGCGATGCCGTGCGTCCATGGCTACTTCAGCCGCACGGCGAGCACGTCACAGGGTGCCGCGTGCAGGACCGAGTCCTCCGTGAAGTTGAGCAGGATCGACAGGCCATGCCGCTCGCGGCTGCCGAGCACGACCAGATCGGCGCCGGACTCCGCGGCGATGCGCACGATCTCGCTCTTGATATTGCCGGTCTCGACGCGAGTGGGGGCGTCGGGCAGGCCGAGCGAGATCGCAAGCGTCGCGAGGCGCTCGCGCGCCCGCTTGACGAGTTCCTCCTCGATCTCGACGGCGGGCAGCAGCGTCTCGCCGAGGGGCTCGACGGGCACGTACTCGACCACGTGCAGCAGGCTGACCCGCGCGCCGCACGCGGCTGCGATCGCGCGGGCACGTGCGCCGATGGCCTGGCTGTCGTCGGTGAGGTCCACCACCAGCAGCAGGTGCTGGTAAAGGCCCGTCAGTGGGCGCGTCTGGTTCATGTGGGACTCCCCGGTGAGGAGCCGATTATAGCGGTGCCGGTGTCAGCGCGAGGCCGGCAAATTCAGCCGGGGAGAGCGTTTCGGCGCGCCGACCGGGGTCTATCCCGGTGGCCTCGAATCCTTCGGCGCCGACGATCCCGGCGAGCGAGTTGCGCAGCGTCTTGCGGCGCTGGCCGAACGCGGCGGCGACCACGGCGGCGAAGCGCACCGTATCCGGCACCGGGAATGGCGGGGTTGCATGCGGCAGCACCCGCACGACCGCGGAATCCACCTGCGGCGGCGGCCGGAACGACTCGGGACCGACGTCGAACAGGTGTTCGCAGCGGCAATGTGCCGCCAGCATCACCGTCAGTCGCCCGTAGGCCTTGCTGCCAGGCTCTGCCGCCATGCGCGCGACGACTTCCTTCTGCAGCATGAAGTGCATGTCGGCGATCACCGAGCGCGCCTCAAGCAGGTGGAACAGCAGCGGCGTCGAGATGTTGTACGGCAGGTTGCCGCAGACGCGAAGCGGCGGCCCGTCGCCGGCGAACGCCAGGAAGTCGAAGTCCAGGACATCGGCGCCGTGGATCACCAGTTCGCCGTGGGGACCTGCGCGCTCGGCCAGCCGCGGAATCACATCGCGATCCAGCTCGATTGCCTCAAGGCGGCCGGCACGCTCCAGCAGCGGCACCGTGAGCGCGCCGAGGCCCGGGCCGATTTCGACCAGTCGCTCGCCGGGCCGAGGGTTGATCGCCTCGACGATCATCGCGAGGATGTTGCGATCGTGCAGGAAGTGCTGGCCGAACCGCTTGCGGGGCCGGTGTGGCGCGGGGGCCCGCGGCGTGCGCTTGCTCATGGCTCAAGACACGCGAGCGCGAGGTCCAGGGCCGCATGCAGGCTGCCCGGGTCGGCGCGACCGGTGCCTGCCAGGTCCAGCGCCGTGCCGTGGTCGACGGAGGTGCGCACGATCGGCAGTCCCAGCGTCACGTTGACCGCGTGGCCGAAGCCTGCGTACTTCAGCACCGGCAGGCCCTGGTCGTGGTACATCGCCAGCACCGCGTCGGTGTCGGTCAGCTGCCGCGGCGTGAACGCCGTATCCGCCGGGACCGGTCCGTGGGCGACGATGCCCTCGGCGACCGCTCGTTCGATGGCCGGCCGGATTACGTCGATGTCCTCCCGGCCCATGTGCCCGGACTCGCCGGCATGCGGGTTCAGGCCGAGCACGGCGATGCGTGGGCGGGCGAGTCCAAATCGGGCGCGCAGTCCCGCCGACAGCACCCGCAGCGTCGCCAGCAGCTCGTCGGTCGTGATCGCCTCGGCAACGGCGCGCAGCGGCAGGTGCGTTGTCGCGAGCGCTACCCGCAGCTTGCCGGCGACCAGCAGCATCACCGGATGTGGCGATCCGGTGCGCAGCGCGAGGAACTCCGTGTGGCCGCTGAATGCGACGCCCGCGTCGTTGATCGTGCTCTTCTGCACCGGCGCGGTGACCATCGCGCGGTATCGACCGTCGCTGCAGCCGTCGGCAGCGTCGGCGAGCATCTGCAGCACGTAGGCAGCGTTGCGTGGGTCGAGCTTGCCGGCAACCACCGGGACCGCCGTTTGGAACGGCACGATCTGCAGCCGACCCCTGCGATGGGGCTCGGCGTCACCCGGCGCGGTCGGGTGCAGCTCTACGCGCACGCCCAGTTCCTCCGCCCGCAGGGCAAGCAGCGCGGGGTCGGCGGCGACCAGCAGGCGGGCCGGCACGTCGCGCGTGGCGAGCGCCAGGCAAAGGTCCGGGCCGATGCCGGCCGGCTCGCCGGAGGTAACGATGACCGTCGGCGAGTCGGCGCGAGGGCCCGCCATCAGCTCAGCTGCGGTAGTCGACGAAGGCCTCGTCGCGCATCCGGCGCAGCCAGAGCTCGGTTTCTTCGTCGAGCTTGCTGGAGCGGATCTGTTCAAACGCGCGACGGCGGCGCTCGTCGGTGCTCATGTCCTGCGTGCGCCGACCCAGCGCCTGCGCGATGTGCCAGCCGTACTGCGTGCGAAACGGCTCGCTGATCTCGTTGTCGGCGAGCTTCTGCAGCGCCTGCTCGAATTCAGGCACGAACGTGCCGGGCGTGGTCCAGCCCAGGTCGCCGCCCTCGCTGCCCGACCCCGGATCCTCCGATACCGCCTTCGCGATTGCGGCGAAGTCGTCGGTGCCCTTCGCGATCCGGTCGCGGATCGTCTGCAGCCGGCCGCGAACGGTCTCGTCGTCCTGCAGCTCGTTGGTCTTGATCAGGATGTGGCGGGCATGCAGTTGCTCGACGATCAGCGGCTGGTTGTCGCTCTTGGCTTCGTTCAGCCGAATGATGTGGAATCCCGACGGCGTGCGGATCGGCATCGAGACGTCGCCCGGCTGCATCTTCGCGACCACCTCGGCCATGAACGTCGGCAGCTCGTTGCCCTTGCGCCAGCCGAGCTGGCCGCGATCGAGGGCCGTCTGGGCCTGCGAGTAGCTGACGGCCAACTGACCAAAGTCCTCACCTTTGGCGGCGCGCTCGTGGATCTCGGACGCCTTCTTCTCCACCTGCTCGAGCTGGCCGGGCGACGCGGCCTCGGGCAGGGCGAGCAGGATGTGCGAGACGTTGTACGAGCCCTCGCCGGTCTTGTCGGTCGACTGGTGTGACAGGAACGCATCGATCTCGCGCGGACTGACGTAGATGCGCGCGTAGACGTCGCGCTGGCGCAGCATCGACAGCGTCATCTCGCGGCGCATCTGCTCGCGGTACTCGGCATAGACAATCCCCTCGCGCGCAAGCGCCGTGGGCAGTTCGCTGAACTCGATCTTGTTCTGCTGCGCGACCTCTCGGATCGCGTTGTTGAGCGCCTCGTCGGTGACCCGCAGGCCGATTTTGGTCGCGCGCTGCAGCTGGATTTCCTGCAGCACGAGCCGCTCGGTGATCTGTTGGCGAAGCACCGACGGTGCCGGCAGGGCCGTGCCCTGCTCGCGCAGGCGCCGGGTGATGGCCGTCACCTGGGCGTCGATCTGGCTCTGCAGGACCACGCCGTCGTTGACGACGACGGCGATCCGGTCGAGCAGGTCGCCCTTGGACCCGATGTCGCGGGTCTGGGCGAGGGCGCCCTGGGAGGCGCAAAGGACGGCAAACAGGGTAATTGTCAGGAAGCGACGCATGAGTGGCCTATTCTGACCCGGCGAGGGCCTGAGTCGCGGAGTATCCCCGAATCGACCGCGCTAGGAAAGCGTCGGCCTTCTCTCCGACACTGGACAGTCCATTCAGTTCCAGCTGCAGCGAGATGGTCGTGTCCCGGGTGCCGGTGCGGCTGCTGACGTAGTGACGCGCCACGACCCGAACCCGCCAGCAGCAGGCCTGGTACTCGAAGCCGCCGAAGGACTCGATGGAGGTCTTGTCCCGCAGCGAGTAGACCTCGCGGGCGTAGACGTTCCATGCGTTGGCGACCGGCCACGCGAAGGAGCCCTCAACCTGCTCCAGGAGCCCTCGCCGGTAGCGGTAGCCGATGTTGGCGACCTTGTTGCCGGCCGGCTGGTACTGCAGCCGCAGTTGGCTGCGCGCCGACTGCTGCTGGTGCGGGTTCCACTCCTCGCCCAGCTGGACGTTCCAGTGGCGATAGGCCGAGACGGCGAGCTGGCCGACGATATCGGAGGAGTTGGCGCCCAGATCCGGCTCGTTCGGCAGCAGCACCCGCGGCGGCTTGAAGTAGTAGATCTGCCCCAGCGTCGCGCTCAGCAGCTGGCGTCCTGAGTCTGCGTCGACCAGCCGTGTCGTGGCGCCCATCGCGAGCTGGTTGGCATCACTGATGCGGTCGCCGCCGACGTAGCGCTGCGAACGGAACAGCTGTACCAGGTTCAGGTCCGGCAGGCCGGTGTCGAACAGCGGCAGCGAGGACTGGTCGCGATACGGAACGTAGGTGTAGAGCAGGCGCGGTTCGAGCGTCTGTACGCGACGGCCTGCGGAGCGCTCGAAGTTGAGGCCGGCATCGAGGGTCGCAATCGGCGCCGACACGGCTGGCGAGGTGTTGCCGTCGGCAGTGTTGCGAAGCGCATAGCGGACGGTCTGCAGGCCGACCGCCGGCACCACGAATGCCCCCGGTCCGCGCCAGGCGAAGCTTGCCGTCGGCGCAAGTCCATAGCGCAGGCCCTCGACGCCGGTCGAGCGCAGGAATTCGGCGGCCGACGCGCGCAACTCGAAGCCGGGTCCGTTGCCTTGGTTCCAGCGGCCATCGAGGATGATTTCGGGTGCGCGGGTGTACGGACGGTCTGCGGGGGCGATCGTGCGGTCGATGGTCTGGAACTGCTCGACGATTCCGATCGCGCGCCAGTGCTCGTCGAGGTAGGTCAGCCGTGCAATGCGCTGCAGGTAGGTGACGCTGGTGCCTTCGGGGCCAAGGCCGAAGTCCTGGAAGTAGTTGCTGTCGCTGGCATGGGCGAGGTTGGTGTCGAAGCGCAGGCGTGCGTTGAGGTCGGTCGTCTCGGCGAAGCGCAGGAAGCTGCGGTCGCGGCCGGCGCCGGCATCGGAGGGCACCCAATCGCTGCTGAACTGTCCGTGCGACGCCTCGGTGAGGTAGCGGAACTCGGCGCCGAGCGTCGCGCCACGCTTGGACATGTATCCCGGCGTGACCGTCGCGTCATAGTTCGGCGCGATGTTCCAGTAATAGGGTGCTGCGAACTCGAAACCGTTACGGTTGGACTGGCCGATGGCCGGAAACAGGAAGCCGGACTTGCGCGCGTCCCCAACCGGGAATGAGACGATCGGCAGGTAGACCAGCGGCACGCCCTTGAAGTCGATGCGCACATTGCGGCCGATGCCCTGCTGGGCCGCCTGGTCGATGTCGATCCGTTGCGCGTGCAGCAGCCAGTCGCGACGTCCGGCCGGACAGGCGGTGTACTCGACCCGCGTCAGGTGCAGCTCGCCGTCGGGGTCGAGGCGAATCGAGTCGGCGCGGCCGCGCGCGGGGCGCGACGGCAGCTCGAAGGAGGCGTGGTTGAACTCGCCCCCCCCATCGCTGTTCCACGTCGCCCACTCGCCGACGAGCGTCATCAGCGGGTCGCGGTACTCGACGTTGCCGCGCACGTCGAATGACTCGTGCACCGGGTCGTAGCTGCCGTCCTGGGCATTGAGCGTGCGCGCCCCCTGTCGGACGCGGATCGGCCCGGTCAGGCGAGCCGCGCCCTCGAGGTCGACGTCAGCGCCCGCGGTCGACACCTCGATTCGCCGCGAATCCGCCGACGCGGCGCCCGCCGGCGCTGCAGGAATCGGCGCCGGCGGCAGGGCCGGGCAGGGCGTGTCGGCGGGGGCGACGCCGGCGGCGAGGGCCGCGACGATGCTCAGCAGGAGGGTCTCTGGCCAGCGGAGGAGGGACGGACGGTGGGGCACTCGGCGGCCTAGTTGATCGGGCGGCGGGTCGCCGCGGCGCGGCGGGCTGCAGGCATTATAATCAGTCGCCCATGTCGACCGACACCAACCTCTGCGCAGATCCCCGCCGTGCCCAGCTGGACCAATGGCTGGCACGGGTGCTGGGCCCGGGCGAGGCACGGGTGGCGCCGGCGTCGGCCGACGCCAGTTTCCGGCGCTATTTTCGCGTCCACCACGGCGGGCGCTCGCTCATCGCGATGGACGCGCCGCCCAACCGCGAGGATCTGGGACCGTACATCAGCGTCGCGACCCAGCTGGCTGCGATCGAGGTGAGCGTGCCAAGCGTCCTCGCCGCGGATCTTGCGCAGGGTTTCCTGCTGCTGACCGATCTCGGTTCCACCCACTATCTCGCCGCGCTGGGCGCGGGGGGCGATGTCGAGCGGCTGTATCGGGACGCGGCCGGCGCGCTGCTCGCGATCCAGGTGCGCGGCGCGACGCACGCTACGACTCTGCCGCCCTACGACAGCGAGCTGCTGCGACGCGAACTGCGGCTGTTCCCCGACTGGTTCCTCGCCCGCCACCTTGGCCTTGATCTTGGTGCCGCGGAAGAGGCCGTGCTGGCGCGGTTGTCCGATCAGCTGGTGGGTGTCGCGCTCGCGCAGCCACAGGTGTTCGTGCATCGCGACTACCATTCCCGCAATCTCATGGTGCTCGGCGATGGCAACCCCGGCATTCTCGATTTTCAGGATGCAGTGCGCGGGGCGGTCACCTACGACCTGGTCTCGCTGTACAAGGACTGCTACGTGACCTGGCCGCGTGAGCGCGTCCTCGGCTGGGTCGAGGACTACCGCCTGCGCGGCCTCGCTGCCGGGCTCGCGCTGCCGCCGTCCGCTAAGTTCGTTCGCTGGTTCGACCTGATGGGCCTGCAGCGCCACCTGAAGGTGCTCGGCATCTTCGCTCGCCTGTGGTACCGCGACGGCAAGTCCTCCTACCTTGACGACCTGCCCACCGTGCTCGCCTACGTACGCGCGACGGCCGCCGCCTACGGTGAGCTCGACGAGCTGGCCGCGCTGCTGGGCGAACTTGTCGAGCCGCGCTTCGAGGCCGCGCAGGCGCGCGCGCGCGCCTCATGAGGCCGACCCGTGCGCTGCTGCTGGCGGCAGGTCGGGGCGAGCGCATGCGGCCGCTGACCGACACGATGCCCAAGCCGCTGCTGCCGGTCGGCGGCAAGCCGTTGATCGTCTGGCACCTCGAGAAACTCGCCGCTGCCGGTGTGCGCGAGGTCGCCATCAACACCTCCTGGCGCGGCGACGCCCTGCGCGCGGCACTGGGCGACGGTGCCGCGTACGGCGTCGCGATCCGTTGGTTCGACGAGGGTCCGGAACCGCTGGAGACCGCCGGCGGGATCCGCAACGCACTCGCCCTGTTCGGCGGCGAGCCGTTCGCGGTCGTCAACGGCGACGTCTGGACGGACTTGCCGTTGCCGCCACCCGTCCCCGCCCCGGGCCGCCTGGCGCACCTGGTGCTGGTCCCCAACCCCCTCCAGCACCCGAATGGCGACTTCGCGATCGAGTGCGGGGAACTGAGGCTCACGGGCCCCCTGCGGCACACCTTCGCCGGCATCGCGACCTACCACCCGGCGCTGTTCGAGCGTCTGGCGCCCGGCCGTCGGCCGCTGAAGCCGCTGCTGGACCGGGCCGCCCACGCGGGCCTTGCCACCGCCGAGCTGTATGGCGGGCAGTGGGTGGACGTCGGCACCCCGGAGCGCCTGGCACAGCTGGCGGCCTCGCTCGCGTAGAATGTCCGCTCCCGCTCCCGGGGCCAGGATCCATTCCCGTGACCGATTTCAAAGGCATCCCGCTCGTCACAGCCAGGAGCGGCCAGAAATACGTGACGCCGCAGGGCTTCACCGCGATCCGTGACGGGATCAAGTCCGGCGCCGAGGCGGAGCCGCTGGTCGTCGGCCGCAAACCCCCCTGGCTGCGTGCCCAGATGCCGGCCGGCGCGCGCTTCGATGGCGTGCGCGAGGTGGTTCGCGAGCACCGACTGGCGACCGTCTGCGAAGAGGCCAAGTGCCCGAACATCGGCGAGTGCTGGAACGCGGGAACCGCGACGATCATGCTGATGGGCGCGGTCTGTACGCGCGCCTGCCGCTTCTGCTCGGTCGACACCGGCAACCCGCGCGGCTGGCTCGATGCGCAGGAACCCGCCAACACCGCCCGCACCGTGACGCTGATGAAGCTGCGCTACGTGGTGCTCACCTCGGTCAACCGCGACGACCTGGACGATGGCGGTGCGGCGCACTATGCCGCCTGCGTGCGTGCGATCAAGGACATGAGCCCCGCGACGGCGGTCGAGGCGCTGACGCCCGACTTCCAGGGCAGCCTCGAGGCGGTGGCGGTCGTGGTCGACAGCGGGCTTGAGGTGTTCGCGCAGAACATTGAGACGGTCCGACGCCTCACCCACCCAGTGCGCGACCCGCGCGCCGGCTACGAGCAGACGCTCGCGGTGCTGGCGCACGCCAAGCGTCACCGCGCCGCCGTGCTGACGAAGTCCAGCCTGATGCTGGGGCTGGGCGAGACCGCCGCCGAAATCGTCGCGTGCATGGCCGACCTGCGCGCGGCGGGCGTCGATCTGCTGACCCTCGGCCAGTACCTGCGGCCGACCGCCAACCATCTACCGATCGAGCGCTATGTGCCGCCGCAGGAGTTCCAGTGGCTGCGGGAGCGCGCGCTCGAGCTAGGCTTCCTCGAATGCGTCTCGGGCCCGCTGGTGCGCTCCAGCTACCGGGCGGAACGCGCCCTCGAACGCAACAACGCTGGACTGTAGATGAGCGCGCTCGCGCGCTGGCGGGGTCGCGTCGACTACGAGCCGACCTGGCGGGCGATGCAGCGCTACACCGACCAGCGCGATTCGGAAGCGCCCGACGAGCTGTGGGCGCTCGAGCACCCGCCGGTATTCACGCTGGGGATGAACGGCCGACCCGAGCACCTGCTCGCGCCGGGCGACATTCCGGTGATCGGCATCGATCGTGGCGGCCAGGTCACCTACCACGGTCCCGGGCAGCTCGTCGTCTACCCGCTGGTGGACCTGCGCCGCTCGGGGCTGGGTGTGCGCGAACTGGTGATGGCGCTGGAGCAGGCGCTGATCGCGTTCCTCGCCGACGTCGGTGTCGCGGCAGTGGCGCGGCGCGACGCGCCCGGCGTGTATGTCGATGGCGCCAAGCTCGCGAGTGTCGGGCTTCGCATCCGCCGCGGCTGCAGCTACCACGGCCTGAGCCTGAACGTGGCGATGGATCTGGAGCCGTTCGCGCGAATCAATCCGTGCGGTTATGCGGGCCTCGAAGTGGTGGACCTGGCGGCGCTGGGCGTGCGGCTCACGCCGGCAGACGCCGCGCTCGCGCTGGTGCCGCACCTGTGGCGAACCCTGCGTCTGCCCGGCGAGGTGTGCTGGGTGAGTTGAGTCCGGCGGCGACGGCGCGCGCCTAGAGTGCGTACAGCACAAGCCCGGTGCGGTGCAGCGCCCGATAGGCGCGCTCGAGATCATCGCGGCTTTCGACGTGCACGGTGCAGGTCAGCGAGGTGAAGGTGCCGTCGCGGCTGGCCCGCTGCTGGATCTTGTCTGCCGCGCCGGCGCCCAGCTCCTCGACCAGCACCTCGGCGATGCGCGACCTGAAGGTCGGCGAGTTGCGTCCCATCACCTTGATGTCGTGCTCGCCCGGGAACTCCAGCGGCGAATTCTCCATCGGCGCCTCAGCCGGCGGGTAGCAGCGGCGTGCCGGCCAGGATCTGCCGGTAGTGGGCGAAGCCGGCCGCCAGAGCGGACCACACCGGTCCAGGACGACCCGTGCCGACCGCCTTGCCATCGAGGCGTGTCACGCTGAGCACGCCGCGCGTGGCAAACGACAGCAGGATCTCGTCTGCGGACCTCAGCGTTGCCTCGGCGATCGGTGCGATCCGCACGGCGATGCCGGCTTCTGCGGCAAGCCTGAGCGCGAGGTCGCGCGTGGTCCCCGGCAGGATCTCCGGGCCGTAGGGCGGGGCGTGCAGTACGCCGCCGCACACGATCATCACCGAGCTGGATGAGCCTTCCCGCAGCCAGCCGCCAGACAGCAGGATCGCCTCGGTCTCGCCGGCATCCGCCGCGCGGCTCTTGGCGAGCACGTTGGCGAGCAGCGAAGTGCTCTTGATGTCGCAGCGCGCCCAGCGTTCGTCCTGCGTCGTGATCGCGCCGACGCCCGTGATGCGGACCGACTCGTCCAGCGGCGCGAGCGGGCAGGCCATCAGGAAGACCGTCGGTACGAGCGATGCGTTCAGCGCGTGGTTGCGGCCCTCCTCGGCGCCACGCGTGACCTGCACGTACAGGTACATGTCGCCGCCGCCATTGCGCGCGACCAACTCGGTCAGCAGTGTCGCCCACTCCGACCGCGTCAACGGCGAGTGCATGCGGATCTCGCCGAGACTGCGCTCCAGGCGCGCGATGTGCTCGATGAACAGGAACGGCCGGCCCGCATACACGGGCAGCACCTCGTAGACCGAATCGGCGAACAGGAAGCCGCGGTCGAGGGGCGAAATACGCACCTCCGCCAGCGGCAGGAATGCGCCGTTGAGGCAGGCAATGGGTAGCGGAGCGGCCATCGTCAGGTGAACCAAAGCCGGACGGTGTCGACGATACGCCGGTAGAGGCTGCCCGTCGGCACGGCGGTGGAGGGATAGACCGGCACGTCGCCGATGACCTTGTCCTCGAGGGTCAGCCGCAGCCGGCCCACCGGGGTCGTCGCTGCGAGCGGTGCCACCAGACGCGGGTTGAGCGCGAGCTGCGCCTTTATCCCTGCGAGGTCGCCGCGCGGTGCGGTTGCGTAAAGATCGCCACGCACGACGACGGCCACCGGCTCGCCGACCTTGAACACGTGCGCTTCGCCGACCTTCTGCGCGGCTGCGTACAGGCGGCGGGTCTCGAAGAAGTTGAAACCATAGCCGAGCAGAGCTGCGCTTGCGTCCTCGCGCACCTTCGGGCTCGTCGTCCCCATCACGACCGACACGAGTCGCATGCCGTCACGCAACGCCGAGGTCGCGAGGCAGTAGCCGGCGGCCTCGGTGTGGCCGGTCTTGATGCCATCGACCGTCGGGTCGCGTTCCAGCAGCCCGTTGCGGTTCTGCTGCGTGATGTTGTTGTAGGTGAACGAGCGCTGCGAGAACCACTTGTAGTACTGCGGGAACTCGCGGATCAGCGCCGCACCCAGCAGCGCGACGTCGCGAGCGGTCGTATAGTGCTGCGGGTCCGGCAGGCCGTCGGTGTTGGCCCAGTGTGAGCCCCTGAGCCCGAGCCGCTGGCTGTACTGGTTCATCAACGCCGCGAACGTCGCCTCGGAGCCTGCGATGGCCTCGGCCAGCGCGATCGTGGCGTCGTTACCCGACTGGACGACCATTCCCTGGATCAGCAGGTCGACGCGCACGCGCGTACCCACGTCGACGAACGTGCGCGAGCCTTCGGCCCGCCAGGCATGCTCCGAGATGGGCACTTCCTGGTCGAGACGCAGCTTGCCGTCCCTGAGCGCGTGGAAGACGACGTAGGACGTCATCAGCTTGGTCAGGCTCGCCGGCTCCAGCCGCTCGACGTCGTTCTGGCCGACGAGGATGCGACCGCTGAACGCGTCGAGCAGCACGTAGCCCTTGGCGGGTAGCGACGGCGGCGGTGGCACCGGGATGCCGGCGTGGGCAGGGTCCGCGGCGACGAGCGCCATGACCAGGAGGAACGCAGCTTGCAGGGACGGTCTCGACATCGTGCTACTCGGCCTCGGCAAAACTCAAGGTGGCGGACGGCGCAGTGTACCGTGCGCGGCCGCGGACCGTGGCGGTGGCGGTGTGGTCAATTGCCGACGAGCGTGACCGAGAGCACGCCGGCCGCGTGCAGCCGCTCGACCAGCGCGTCGTAGGCCGGGACTGAATCCACGGGGCCGATCCGGACCCGATGGACGATGTGGCCGGCGATGGCGTCAGCGCGCACGAACACCGGCCCCAGATTCGCCGCGACCAGCTTCTCGCGCAGTCGCAGTGCGTTCGCCTCGACGCCGAACGCCCCGGCCTGCGCGTACAGCGCGGTGACGGGCGCGGGTGGCTCGAGCAGCGCGCCATCACCCGGCTCCAGCGCCCGCACTTCGACCATGGTCGTGCCTTCGCGGACCATGTCGAGCTTGAGCGCCGCCGCGTACGACAGGTCGATGATCCGGTTGGCCTTGAACGGGCCACGATCGTTGATGCGCACCGTGATGGCACGGCCGTTCCTGAGGTTGGTCACGCGCGCGAAGGCAGGCAGCGGCAGCGTGCGGTGCGCCGCGGTCATCGAATACATGTTGTACGGCTCGCCCGTGGAGGTGCGGATGCCGTGGAAATCCGGCCCGTACCAGGACGCCACGCCCCGCTCGAGGAAGCCGCGCGCAGAGGGCAGAACCGTGTAGCGCTGGCCGAAGACCTCGTAGAAGGCGGGGTTGCCGAGCCTGGCGCGCGGTTCGGGGGCCGGGACCGCGTCCGGTAGTGCGAGCAGGTCGGCGTCGGGTGGCCGTGGCGCGGGCGCCGGGGTCGGGGCCGGCGTTTCGGCAGCGGCGGGTGGGACCGACTCGGGACCGCGCGGCGGTGAGCGGGCAGGGCCCGCGCAGCCGGCGAGCAGCGCAAGCGCGAAACCCCATGCGCAGAGCCTCGTCGCCCGCCGGGTCATGGCGCGGCCGGATCGGTGGCGGGCACAGGGGCAGCGTCGGGGTCGGGCACGGGGGTCGCGAGCGCGCTCGCCAGTTCGCTGACCGCGAGCGCGTACATGGCGCTGTGGTTGTAGCGGGTGATCACCCAGAAGTTATGGAAGCCGACCCGATAGGTCGGGGCCTCCGTGTCCCGCAGCGCGACGAACATGGCCTTCGCGTCGTCGGCGAGCGTGCTGTCGAACTCGACCCCGCGCGTGCGCAGGGAACCGATGCTCTGGCCGAGTTCCAGGCGGTTTGCGGGCAGCTCTTCGACGTCCGGGTCCCACAGCTGCGCTGTCGCGAACACAGGTTCGCCGCGCCGCCAGCCGTGCTCGACGAAATAGTGGGCGACGCTCTCGATGATATCGGCCCAGTCGCTCCACAGGTCGATGTGGCCGTCATGGTCGCCATCGCGCGCGAACGAGCGGTAGCTGCGCGGCATGAACTGCGGCGCCCCCATCGCTCCGGCGTACGAGCCGGTGGCCTTGAGCGGGTCGAAGGCGGCCTCGCGCGACAGCAGCAGGAACTGTTCGAGCTCGGCGCGGAAGTACGGCGCGCGCGCCGGGTAGTCGAAGGCGAGCGTGGCGAGCGCATCGAGCACGCGGTAGCGGCCGGTCTTGGTGCCATAGAAGGTCTCCACCCCGACGATCGCCGCGATGATCTCGCCCGGCACGCCCGTTCGGGAGGCGGCGTCCTCGAGCTGCGCGCGATGCTCGGCGTAGAATGCGCGGCCGTCGCGGATCCGCTGCTCGGTCAGGAAGATCCGGCGGTAGGCGGCCCACTGCATGACCTTCTCGGCCGGCTTGCTCATCGCGTCGACGATTGCACTCTTGGTCTCGGCCGCGCCGACGACACGCTCGACCCATTTGCGATCGAGGTGATGGCGGTCGACCATCTCGTCGACGAACGAATGTACCTCCGGCCGCTCCAGGTCGAGCGCGCGGGCTGCCATCGGCAGCAGCAGCGCGGCGGCGAGGATGAGTGCAACGGTGCGCCTCATGCGCCCACCAGCTTGCGGTGGCGGTTCAGCGACATCAGCACGCCGAAGCTCGCCAGCAGCGTCACCATCGCGGTGCCGCCGTAGCTGACCAGCGGCAGCGGCACGCCGACCACGGGCAGGATCCCGCTGACCATGCCGGTGTTGACGAAGACGTAGACGAAGAACGTCAGTGCGAAGCTGCCGCAGACCAGCCGTGCGTAAGTGTTTTGCGCCTCGGACGCCATGTACAGCGCGCGCCCAATCACGATCAGGTACAGCACGATCAGGAACGTCTGGCCGAGCAGGCCCAGTTCCTCGCCGATGACCGCGAAGATGAAGTCGGTGGAGCGCTCCGGCAGGAATTCCAGCTGTGCCTGGCTGCCGTTCATCCAGCCCTTGCCGAAGATGCCACCGGAGCCGATCGCGATCTGCGACTGGATGCTGTGGTAGCCGGCGCCAAGCGGGTCAGTGGAGGGATCGATGAAGGTGAGCACGCGCTGGCGCTGGTAGTCGTGCATGAAGTGCCACGCGACCGGCACCGCTGCGCCGA
Source organism: Pseudomonadota bacterium (assembly GCA_025356815.1). Taxonomy (GTDB): domain Bacteria; phylum Pseudomonadota; class Gammaproteobacteria; order Steroidobacterales; family Steroidobacteraceae; genus CAIKZZ01. Next base: position 18,596 of record JANXQL010000008.1, on the reverse strand, counting down.
TCGCGGTGACCCCCAGGACGATCACCAGCGCCGACATTCCGGCCAGGAACAGCACCAGGATTCCCGCCGAAGCCACCAGCAACGCCGTCCCGAGGTCAGGCTGTTTCGCGATCAACAGCGATGGCACCAGGATCAGTATCAGCACCACCAGCACGTCGCGCAGCGAAGGCGGCAGCGGTCGCTCGTGCAGGTACCAGGCGCACATCATCGGCACCGCAAGCTTCATGATTTCCGAAGGCTGGAAGCGCACGATCTTCAGGTCCAGCCAGCGCTGCGCGCCGTTGCCGACGCTGCCGTGCACTGCGACCGCCACCAGCAGCACGATACCGATGCCGTAGAGCAGCGGGGAGATCCGCCGCAGCCAGGGCGGCGGAACCTGGGCGAGCGCGACCAGCGCTGCCAGCGCAAGCGCCAGCCGCTCGAGCTGGTTCAGCCATTGGCCGACGTTCTCGCCGGTGGCGCTATACAGCACGAACAGTCCGAACGCGACGACCGCGGCCAGTGCCGCAAGCAGCGGGCCATCGAGGTGCAGCCGCCGCAGCAGGCGTCCGGTCGCGGTGAGGGTGCGGCGGGTCTGCGACTGGGTGTCGGTGAACAGCACGTCAGTGTTCCGTCACGGCTGGCGACGGCGCGGGCGCAGGCGGGGGTGTCGCAGGCAGCGCTGGCGGTGGTGCGGGCGTGTCGACATCGTACTTGCCGAGCAGGTAGGCATCGAAGATGCGCCGCGCGATGGGCGCTGCGACGCTGCCGCCGTGACCACCGTTCTCCACCAGGACCGCGATCGCGAGCTTAGGGGCGTCCGCCGGCGCGAAGGCGATGAACAGCGCGTGGTCGCGCAGACGCTCCGAGACCTGGCTTGCGTTGTACTTCTCGTTCTGGCCGATGCTGAAGACCTGTGCCGTGCCGGTCTTGGCCGCTATCCGGTAAGGCGCGCCGCGCGTGGCCGCGACGGCGGTGCCGCCGGCCTCAGTGACCATTTCCATGCCCTGCACGACGATGTCCCACATGCCCGGGTCCTTCAGCTCGAGCGGTGTCTCGGCTACCGGCGGCAGCTTGGCGACCCGGCCGGTCACCGCGTCGCGAATCGCCGTCACCAGTCGCGGCTGGAAGCTGCGGCCACGCGCTGCGATCACCGCCGCTGCGTGCGCGAGTTGGATCGGGGTCACCAGCAGGTAGCCCTGGCCGATGCCGACGATGACCGTGTCACCCGGGTACCACTGCTGCTTGTAGGTCTGCATCTTCCACGCCTGCGACGGCAACAGGCCGGCACGTTCGCCGCCGACGTCCACGCCCGTCGCCTTGCCGAAGCCGAGCGTGGCCAGCGAATCATGCACCCGATCGATGCCCAGTATCTCGGCGAGCCCGTAGAAGTAGACATCGCAGGAGGTCGCGATCGCATGGCGCATGTCCACCGAGCCGTGGCCCTCCTTCTTCCAGTCGCGATAGTGGTGCGTGGAGCCCGGCAGCGTGTAGTAGCCGTGGCACGGACGGGACGCGTTCGGGTCGATCACGGCGTATTCGAGGCCGGCCAGCGCCATCATGGGTTTGATGGTCGAACCGGGCGGGTAGGTGCCACGCAGTGCGCGATTGAACAGCGGCCTGTCGATGTCGTCGCGCAGTACGGCGTATTCCCGACTGGAGATGCCGCGCGTGAACTTGTTCGGGTCGTAGGTCGGTACGGAAGCGAGCGCGACGATGTCGCCGGTCTCGGGTTGGATCGCGACCACCGCGCCGCGCTTGCCGGCAAGCGCCTCCTCGGCAACGTGCTGCACACGCATGTCCAGGCCGAGGAAGATATCGTTGCCGGCGCGCGGCGGCAGCGTCTCGAGGTGCACGGGAGTGGTGCCGAGCCGTTCGACGCGTCGTCCCTGCGCGTTCACCAGCACCTGGCGGTGGCCGGCCGTGCCGTGCAACTGTGCCTCGTAAGCGCTTTCCAGGCCGATCTTGCCGATCAGCGCGGAGCCCGCGTACTGGTCCCGGTCGATGTGCTGCAGGTCGTCCTCGGAGATCGCCGCGACGTAGCCGAGCGCGTGCACGCCCTCGTTGCCGAACGGATACCAGCGCGCGAGGCGAGTCTGGATCTCGACGCCGGGGAACGTGTACTGGTGGACGGAGAACGAGGCCATGTCGGCATCCGACAGCGACAGTCGCAGCGGGATTGCCTCGAACTTTCGCCCGCCGCGCACCAGGCGCGTCAGCGCCGGCACCTGATCGGCGTCGATCATGCCGATCGCCGCCAGCCGTTGCAGCGTGTCCGGCACGTCCGGTACCTGCTCGGGCGTGAGTTCGAGCTGGTAGGCGGGCGTGTTCTCCGCGATGACCGTGCCGTTGCTGTCGTAGATCAGACCGCGATCCGGCGGTAGCGGCTCCAGTCGCACGCGGTTGCCCTGCGACAGGTCGGCATAATACTCGTGGCGCATGACCTGCAGCACGAACAGGCGGCCGATGACCACCATCAGCAGCAGAGCCGTGGCGATACCCGCGAACAGGGTGCGCCCGGTGAACAGTCGCTGCTCGCCCCAGTGGTCCTTGATCCGGACGGCGCGCCTCATCGCATCAGCCGCGAGCCGTGATGCGGCCCAGCAGCCCCGTGAACACCGGCCACAGCAGTGCCCCGGTCAGCGCCGGCAGCCAGCGCGCCCAGTCGGTAAGCGGATGGCCGGTCACGCCGTCGATCCAGAACAGCGTGAACTGGTAGACCCACAGCAGCGACATCACGACCAGCGACTGGTGCAGCAGCGGAAACATGCGTATCCGCAGGTGGAAGCGGTGCACGAGGTAGGCGACCATCACGAATGCCAGCGCGTTCTGGCCGAGTACGATGCCGCGGAAAGCGTCGAGCGACAGCCCCGCGATCCATGCGTAGACCAGTCCGCCGGTGCGCGGCATCATCAGCGCGAACCAGATCACGACCAGCAGCAGCAGGTCGGGGCGCAGCACGTCTAGCGCGCGCGGCAGCGGCAGGCCGCAAAGCAGCAGCCCCAGCAGCGAGCAGATGACCAGCGTGAGTCGCGGCGTACGTTGCCGGTCCGTCACGGCGAGCGCTCCTTCGCCTTCGGCCTGGCTTCGTGGCTCGCAGGTGTCGCTGGTTCATTCACCGGCAGCGCGACGCGCGGCCGGTACCACAGCAGCAGAACTTCGCGGTCGCGATCGAGGGCAGCGGCAGGTGTTGCGCTGACGATCGCGAGCGGCTGGCTGGGATCGCGGCGCACCTCGGCGATGCGCCCGACGGGCAGCCCCGCCGGGAACACGCCGCCGAGGCCGGACGACACCAGCCGGTCATCGACCTGCACGTCGGCGTTGCGCGGCAGGTAGGGCAGCGCGAGGCGACTGGCATCGCCCGTGCCGATGGCGATCGTGCGCAGGCCGTTGCGTTCGATCTGCACGGGCATCGCGTGGGTCGGATCGGACAGCAGGATCACCTCCGACGCCATCGGGCCTGCGTTGGTCGTCTGGCCGACCACGCCGCCGGCATCGATGATCGGCTGGCCGCGCACGACGCCGTCGGTCGTGCCGCGATCGATCAGCACGCGATGGCGCAGCGGGTCGAGATCGACACGCAGTACGATGGCGGCCTGCACGCGCTCGGCATCCGCGGGCGCGGCATTGAGCAGTTTGCGCAGCCGCGCGTTCTCCTGTGCGATCGAATCCAGGCGCAGCAGCTTGAGGTCGTTCTCGCGGGCTGAACTGCGCAGCGCCTCGATCTGCGCCAGTAGTCCGCGATGGCTGGCAAGCGCACTGGAGAGGGATTCCCAGGCGGCGACCGGCGAATGAACCAGCCGCTGCAGCGGCCAGACGGCTGCGGACATCGCCGCGCGGATGGCGCCGAGCTCGTGCTGGCGGTGATCGACGACCATCAGGCCGATCGACACGGCCATGAGCACGATCGCCCTCAGGCCGAGCGCGGAAATGCGCGGCGGCGCGTAACGGGCACCGGGTTCTCTCAGTGCCGCCAACCGGGCTCTCCGTTCAGCGGTTCATTGCAGCCCGAAGGCGCCAGGGTGCTCTTCGGACAGCTCGAGAATACGACCACCGCCGCGGGCCACGCAGGTCAGCGGATCCTCAGCGATCAGAACTGGCAGCCCGGTCTCCTCCATCAGCAGCTTGTCGATGTCCTTGAGCAGCGCGCCTCCGCCGGTCAGCACGATGCCCCGCTCGGCGACGTCGGAGCCGAGCTCCGGCGGCGTCTGTTCCAGCGCCTGCTTGACGGCACTGACGATGCCCTGCAGCGGTTCCTGCAGCGCCTCGAGGATCTCGTTGGAGTTGAGCGTGAAACTGCGCGGCACGCCCTCGGAGAGGTTACGGCCCTTGATCGACATCTCGCGCACCTGCTGGCCCGGGTAGGCCGAGCCGATTTCGATCTTGACGCGCTCGGCCGTCTGTTCGCCGATCAGGATGCCGTAGTTGCGACGGACGTAGTTCACGATCGCGTCATCGAAGCGGTCGCCGCCAATGCGCGCGGACGCGGCATAGACGATGCCGTTGAGCGAGATCACCGCGACTTCCGAAGTGCCGCCGCCGATGTCCAGCACCATCGAGCCGCGAGGCTCGTGCACGGGCAGGCCGGCACCGACGGCGGCGGCCATCGGCTCGTCGATCAGGTACACGCTGCGCGCGCCGGCGCCTTCGGCCGACTCCTTGATCGCGCGACGCTCGACCTGGGTCGAGCCGACCGGCACGCAGATCAGCACGCGCGGGCTCGGCCGGAGGAAGCGGTTGCCGTGCACCTTGTTGATGAAGTACTGCAGCATCTTCTCGGTGTAAGTGAAGTCGGCGATCACGCCGTCCTTCATCGGGCGCACGGCGGTGATATGTCCCGGTGTGCGGCCGAGCATGTTCTTCGCCTCGACGCCGACGGCGACGATGGTCTTGCCGCCACGCGAGGGTTCATCGCGCACGGCGACGACCGAGGGCTCGTTGAGGACGATGCCCTTGCCGCGCACGTAGATCAGTGTGTTGGCTGTGCCGAGGTCAATGGAGACGTCGTTGGAAAAATAGCCGCGCAGGCTCTTGAACATGGGTACTCGGTCGGTAAGCGAAAACGGTAGGGAGGGTCGACGCCGGCGGCGCAGGTCTTGCCCGCAGTGGCACCCCGCTAATTTATCACGCTAATTTATCAACGGGCACGACAATCCACAAGGCGACGTGTATGATTGATAAGGAAATTTTCAGACCTTTCTAATACCCCGCTATGAGCTTGACCCGCAAAGATGTCGAGGGCATCGCCCACCTCGCGCGCTTAGAGATCACCGAGGCCGAATTGTCGGTGTACACCGACAGTCTTTCGAAGATCCTCTCGTTCGTGGAGCAGCTCGCTGCCGCTGAAACAGCGGACATCGAGCCGATGGCGCACCCGCTCGAGGGCGAGAGCCAGCGCCTTCGCCCCGACGTCGTGACCGAGCGCGACCAGCACGAGAAGTTCCAGTTGAACGCAGCGGCGGTCACCGGTGCGCTGTACCTCGTACCCAAGGTGATCGAGTGACGCTCCATACCCGGTCGGTCGCGGAACTCGCGGCCGGACTTGCCCGCAAGGAATATTCGGCCGTCGAGCTCGCGCAGCACTTCCTGTCGCGCATCGAGCGCTCCAATGACGCGCTGAATGCCTTCGTGACGGTGACCCCCGATCGGGCCCTCGCAGACGCCCGGGCCGCCGACGAGGCTCGTGCGGCGGGCCGGGCCGGTCCGCTGACCGGCGTACCGCTCGCCCACAAGGATATCTTCTGCACCGACGGGGTCCGTACCGCCTGCGGCTCCAAGATGCTGGACAACTTCGTCGCGCCGTACGACGCGACCGTCGTCGAGCGCCTGCACGCGGCTGGAACCGTCATGCTGGGCAAGACCAACATGGACGAATTCGCGATGGGTTCGTCAAACGAGACCAGCTGGTACGGGCCGGTCAAGAACCCCTGGGACCTGCGCAAGGTCCCCGGCGGCTCGTCCGGCGGCAGCGCCGCGGTCGTCGCTGCGCGCCTCGCCCCGGTCGCGACCGGCACCGACACCGGCGGCTCGATCCGCCAGCCGGCGGCGCTGGTCGGCATCTCCGGCATCAAGCCCACCTACGGCCGCGTCTCCCGCTACGGCATGATCGCCTTCGCCTCCAGCCTGGACCAGGCCGGCATCATGGCGCCGTCGGCCGAGGACTGCGCGCTGTTCCTCGCCGCCATGGCCGGCTTCGACCCGCGCGATTCCACCTCGGTCGACCGCCCGGTGCCGGACTACGTCGCCGAACTCGACGCGCCGCTCGCAGGCGTGCGCATCGGCGTGCTCAAGGAGTTCTTCGCACACGGTCTCGAAGGCGAGACCGGTGCGCTCGTGCAGGCGGCGATCGACCAGTACCGCGCGCTCGGCGCCCGGATCGTCGAGGTCAGCTGCCCGAATCTGCCGCTGTCGGTGCCGACCTACTACGTGGTCGCCCCGGCCGAGTGCTCCTCGAACCTGTCGCGCTTCGACGGCGTTCGCTTCGGCCACCGCTGCAAGGATCCGCGCGACCTGATGGACCTGTACAAGCGCTCGCGCGGCGAGGGCTTCGGGGCGGAGGTCAAGCGCCGGATCATGACCGGCACCTACGTGCTGTCGGCGGGCTACTACGACGCCTATTACCTCAAGGCACAGAAGTGCCGCAGCCTGATCAGCGCCGACTTCAAGGCCGCGTTCGAGCAGGTCGACCTGCTCATCGGCCCAACCTCGCCCAGCCCGGCCTTCAACATCGGCGCCAAGGTGGATGACCCGATCACCATGTACCTGAACGATATCTATACGATCGGCGCTAACCTCGCCGGTTTGCCCGCGATGTCCATTCCGTGCGGCTTCGACGGGGCCCTGCCGGTCGGCCTGCAACTGATCGGCCCGCACTTCGGCGAGAGCCGGCTGCTGGCCGCGGCGCACGCCTACCAGCGCCATACCGACTTTCACCGCCGGGTTCCGGCGGCGTACGCCTGAAGGTACGCGCCATGAACCAGAACACGCTGCAGGAAGGCTGGGAGGTCGTGATCGGCCTCGAGATCCACGCCCAGCTCGCCACCCGCTCGAAGATCTTCTCAGGCTCCGCAACCGCATACGGTGCGGCACCGAACAGCCAGGCCAGCCTCGTCGACCTCGGCTATCCGGGCATGCTGCCGGTGCTCAACCGGGAGGCGGTCCGCATGGCGGTGAAGTTCGGCCTCGCGACCGGATCCACCGTCGCGGCGCGCTCGTTCTTCGCGCGCAAGAACTACTTCTATCCGGACCTGCCGAAGGGTTACCAGATCAGCCAGTACGAGCGTCCGATCGTCGAGGACGGCTCGCTCGAGATCATGCTCGAGGACGGCACGAAGAAGACGATCGGCATCACCCGTGCGCATCTCGAGGAGGACGCGGGCAAGTCGCTGCACGAGGGGCTGGCCAACGCCAGTGGCATCGACCTGAACCGCGCCGGGACGCCGCTGCTGGAGATCGTTTCCGAACCCGACCTACGCTCGGCGAAGGAAGCGATCGCGTACCTCAAGAAAGTGCACACGCTCGTGCGCTACCTCGAGATCTGCGATGGCAACATGCAGGAAGGCTCGTTCCGCTGCGACGCCAATGTCTCGGTGCGCCGCTTCGGTGCGCCGAAGTTCGGCACGCGCTGCGAGATCAAGAACGTCAACTCGTTCCGCTACGTAGAGAAGGCGATCAACTACGAGGTGGTGCGCCAGATCGACGTCCTCGAGGGGGGCGGCACGATCCGCCAGGAAACGCGACTGTACGACTCGACCAAGGACGAGACGCGCTCGATGCGCTCGAAGGAAGAGGCGAACGACTATCGCTACTTCCCCGATCCCGATCTACTGCCGGTGACGGTCGAGACCGCGTTCATCGACGCGGTGCGTGCGACGCTGCCGGAGCTTCCCGACGAGAAGGCGGCTCGCTTCGTCGCCGACTACGGCCTGTCCGCGTACGATGCAGGCGTACTGACCTCCAGTCGCGAGCTCGCCGACTACTACGAGGCCGTCGTCGCGGTCGCGGGTGGTCCGGCTTGCGCGAAGCTTGCCGCCAACTGGGTCACGGGCGACTTTTCCGGGGCGGTGAATCGCGACGGCGTGGAGATCGCGGATGCGAACGTGCCCGCTGCGGCGCTCGCGGGCCTGCTCGGGCGGATCCAGGACGAGACGATCTCCGGCAAGATCGCGAAGGACGTCTTCGAGATCATGTGGGCGGAGCGAGCCTTGGCCGACGCCGTGATCGAGGCGAAGGGCCTCAAGCAGATCACCGATACCGGTGCGATCGAAAGCGCGATCGACGCGGTCATGGCGGCGAACCCGAAGCAGCTCGCCGAGTACCGCTCGGGCAAGGACCGCCTGTTCGGCTTCTTCGTCGGCCAGTCGATGAAGGCGACGCAGGGCAAGGCGAACCCTGCGCAGCTCAACGAGCTTCTGAAGAAGAAGCTCGACGCGACCTGAGCCGCCGTGCACGACGCTGACATCCTGCGGCGGTTCGTGTTCGAGCGCTTCCCGGTGCGCGGCTACATCGTGCACCTGGACGCCTCTTGGCGCGCGCTCATCGAGCACCACGCCTACCCGGAGGTGATCCGCGCGCCGCTCGGCGAGGCGGCCGCGGCGACCATCCTGCTTGCCGCCACGGTCAAGTTCGACGGCCGCCTGACGCTGCAGGTTCAGGGCCCCGGGCCGATGCATCTGCTGGTGGTGCAGGCGACGCCGGGACTGGCGATGCGTGGCGTCGCGCGCTGGCGCGGCGAGTTGCCGCCGGCGCCGCAGACGGTCGCGGCCCTGTCCGGTGGTGGGCAGATGACGGTGACCGTCGAAAGCGAGGATCGCAGCAGCCGCTACCAGGGCATCGTGCCGTTGCAGGGCGAGACCCTCGCCGAGTGCTTCGAGGCCTATTTCGCCCAGTCCGAGCAGTTGCCCACGCGACTGTGGCTGGTCGCCACCGGTGAACGCGCCGCAGGGCTGCTGTTGCAGCGGCTGCCGTCCGGGGCGAGCGCCTCGGCGCAGGAGATCGAGCACGCGGCGGCGTCCGGCGACGAGGACTGGAACCGCGTGCTGCACCTGGCGGCGACGCTGACCACGGCGGAACTCGCCGACCTGCCGGCCGACGAGCTGCTGCGGCGTTTGTTCCACGAGGAGGACCTGCGGGTGTTCGACCCGGCGCCGGTCTATTTCCAGTGCAACTGCTCGCGCGACCGCGTCAGCGGCATCCTGCGCTCGCTCGGTGAGCCGGAGGTGCGCGACATTCTGTGCGAGCGGGGTGAGGTCGAGGTGCGCTGCGAGTTCTGCAATCGTGCCTGGCAGTACGATGCGGTCGACGTCGGCGCGCTGTTCACCGCGACCGACCCGGTCGCCGGCCCACGCGCGGTCCAGTAGGCTGGCGCCGTCAGCGCCGGCCTTCCACGTCGCGGATGTACTCGGCGCCTCCCAGCGCGTTCATCTGCCCCATGATCCACACCTGGCGCCGGTAGAGATAGGCGCTCGGGTGTTCCACGTGCAGGTGCGTCGGGCTGGGCAGCACGGCGGCGAGCAGCGCGGCCTGCGACTGGCCGAGGCGCTCGGGGCCGGTGCGGAAGAAGCGCGGCGCCGCGGCGCCGACGCCGTAGATGCCAGGCCCGAACTCGGCGAGGTTCAGGTACACCTCGAGGATCCGCTGCTTCGGCCAGCAGATCTCGATGACCAGGGTCAGGTAAGCCTCGAGCCCCTTGCGCACGAAGCTCTGGCCCGGCCACAGGAACAGGTTTTTGGCGACCTGCTGCGAGATCGTGCTCGCCCCGCGCAGGCGTCTGCCGCTCTCGCGTTCCTTGATGGCCTTGTCGATCGCATCGAAGTCGAAGCCCGGGTGGAACGCGAACTTCTGGTCCTCGGAGGCGATCACCGCGAGCTTCGCGTGGCGGGAGATGTGCTCGTAGGCCGTCCAGCGATAGTCCGCGCGCCAGCGCCAGTCGCCGCGCGACCACGCCGACAGGTAGCCGTTGACGATGAAGGCGCTGGTGACGGGCGGAACCCAGCGCATCGCCAGAATCGCGCCGACGGTCAGCGCGAAGAAGCCCCCGGCGAGCCACAAGAGTGTCCTACGCAGCCAGCGCAGCACGGCAGGCGTCCCGCGGGGGTGCGGCGCGTCAGCGCTTGATGACGGTGACGGATTCCAGCACGACCGGCTCGACCGGCACGTCCTCGTGGAAGCCCTTCGAGCCGGTCTGCACGGCGGCGATCTTGTCGACCACGTCCATGCCTTCCATGACGTGCGCGAAGACCGCGTAGCCGGCGTTGCCGCGGCCCGGGTCGAGGAACGCGTTGTCCTTCAGGTTGACGAAGAACTGCGAGGTCGCGCTGTCCGCATCGTTGGTGCGAGCCATCGACAGGCTGCCGCGCCGGTTCTTGAGGCCGTTGGACGCCTCGTTCTTGATCGGCGCGCGGGTCTTCTTCTGTTCCATGTCGGCCGTCAGCCCGCCGCCCTGGATCACGAAGTTCGGGATCACCCGGTGAAAGACGGTGCCGTTGAAGTGGCCGGCGGCGACGTAGTCGAGGAAATTCTTGCAGGTGATCGGGGCATCTTCCGTGTGCAGCTCGACCAGGAAGCTGCCGAGCGAGGTCTGGAACTTGAGCACGAGGGTCCTCCCGGCGGGCGAGGGGTGCCGCCGCGTGCGCGATTCTAGTCGCGACCGGTGCCCTGCGTCGCGCGTTCGAGCCCGGCGAGGTCCCGACGCGTCCGGACGGCCCGCAACCCCGCCGCCCGCAGCAGCTCCCGCACCGCCTCCCCCTGGGCGGCGCCATGCTCGAGCGCGAGCACGCCGCCGGGCAGCAGGTGGGCGGGCGCCCGGCGGGCGATCGCGGCCAGGGCCTCAAGTCCGGTCGGGCCCGATACCAGCGCGCCTGGTGGCTCGTGGCCGAGTTCCGGGGTCGCCAGATGCGGATCGTCGACCGCCAGGTAGGGGGGGTTGCTGACGATCAGGTGGTAGCGGGCATCGCCGACCGGCCCGAACCAGTCCCCCTGCAGCGTGCGCGCGTTCATCAGCCCCAGCGCGGCGCGATTGGCCTCGGCGATGGCAAGCGCCTGCGCACTCAGGTCCGTCAGTTCGACCGCGGCATCGGGCCGTTCGGCGGCGAGCGCGAGGCCGATGGCGCCGCTGCCGGTGCCGAGGTCGAGGATCCGCGGAGCGGGGGTGCCGGCCAGCGCGTCGAGCCCGATCTGCACCAGCAGTTCCGTATCCGGCCTCGGGACCAGGACCGCCGGGTTCACCTGCAGCGTCAGCGTCCAGAACTCACGCCGGCCGAGCAGGTAGGCGACCGGTTCACCGGCCTCGCGCCGCGCCACGAGGGTCTCGAAGGCGGTCGCGACGGCCGGCGGCAGCGCATCCTCGGACAGCACCAGCAGGCGTGCGCGATCGGTCGTAAGCAAGTGGGCGAGCAGCAGTTCGGCGTCGAGCCGCGGCGAGTCCGAGGTGACCGCGAGGCGGGTGGTCGCGCGGGCCAGGAGGATGCTGATCATTCGAGCGCGGCGAGTTCTTCGGCCTCGTACTCGCGTGCGAGCGGACCGAGCACGTCGTCAAGGTCGCCCTCGATGATCTGGTCGAGCTTGTACAGCGTCAGCTCGATGCGATGGTCCGTCAGCCGACCCTGCGGGAAGTTGTAGGTGCGGATCCGCTCGGCCCGGTCGCCCGTGCCGACCTGCAGCTTGCGGGCGGCCGCCTGCTGCGAGGCCTGCTTGTCGCGCTCGGCCTGCAACAGCCGCGACTTGAGCAGCGACATGGCGCGTGAGCGGTTCTTGTGCTGCGAGCGCTCGTCCTGGCACTCGACCACCACGCCGGTCGGGATGTGGGTGATGCGCACTGCCGAGTCGGTCTTGTTGACGTGCTGGCCGCCCGCGCCCGAGGCGCGGTAGGTATCGATGCGCAGGTCGCCGTCGGCGATCACGACTTCGTCGACCTCCGCGAGTTCCGGCAGGATGGCGACGGTGCAGGTCGAGGTGTGGATGCGGCCCTGCGCCTCGGTGGCCGGAACCCGCTGCACGCGATGCGTTCCGGACTCGAATTTCAGGCGCGAGTAGGCCCCCTGGCCGACCAGCCGGCAGATGACTTCGCGATAGCCGCCGTGCTCGCCGCGGCTCTCGGACAGCAGCTCGACTTTCCAGCGCTGGGCATCGGCATAGCGTGAGTACATCCGCAGCAGGTCGCCTGCGAAGATGGCCGCCTCGTCGCCGCCTGTGCCTGCGCGGATCTCGAGGTAGATGTTGCCATCGTCGTGCGGGTCCTTCGGGATCAGCAGGCGCTGCAGCTCTGCCTCGGCCGCGACCAGTCGCTCGGCGACATGGCGCTGCTCGTCGACCGCCATCGCGCGCATGTCCGGATCCGCGTCATGGGCCATCTCGGCCGCTGCGCGGGCGTCCCGCTCGAGGTCGGTAAACGCGCCAAAGCGCTGGGTGACCGGCTCGAGCTTGGCGTACTCCATCGACAGCTCGCGGAAGCGGTCGCTGCGACCCTGCAGGGCGGGATCGGACAACAGCCGACCCACCTCCTCGTAGCGGTCAACCAGCCGCTCGAGGCGCCGGCGGATGGAATCCCTCATTCGCCGTCCGCGTCGAGCTGGAACAGGCGGCGGGCTGCGGAGACGAGCGCTTCGTCGCCCGTCTCGCCCGCCTGGCGCAGCATGTGGCTGGGGGCGTGCACGAGCCGGTGGGTGAGCGTGTCGGCCAGGTACGCCAGCGCGTCCTCCGGGGTGCGGCCCGAATGCAGCAGGCGCACCGCCTGCTCGAGGGTCTGCGCGCGGACGTTCTCGGCGGTCGTGCGCAGTTCGCGGATGGTTGGCACCGCGTGCTGGCCGCGCAGCCCCGACATGAAGCGCCCGACTTCCTCCTCGATCAGGATGCGGGCCTCGCGCGCCTCGTCCTCGCGCGCCTTCAGGTTCTGGGTGACGAAGCTCTGCAGGTCGTCGATCGTGTACAGGTACACGTCCTCGAAGTCGCCGACGCCGGCCTCGATGTCGCGCGGCACGGCGATGTCGACCATGAACATCGGCTTGCGTCGCCGCGCGGTCAGTGCCGCGGCCACGTCGGCGGTGGTGATCACGGCGTGCGGGCTGGCGGTCGAACTGATGACGATGTCCGCTTCGGCGAGGTGATTCTGCAGCGCGTCGAGCGTGATCGCCGAGCCATTGAATTCCGCTGCCAGCGCCTGTGCGCGGTCGAGGCTGCGGTTGGCGATGATCATCTTCTTCAGGCCCTGCGAGTGCAGGTGGCGGGCGGCGAGCGCGATTGTCTCGCCGGCGCCGACCAGCAGCGCCGTGTGCTGCGAGAAGCCGGCAAAGATCTGGCGCGCGAGGCTGACTGCGGCGTAGGCCACCGACACCGCGTTGGCGCCGATGCGGGTCTCGGTGCGCACGCGCTTGGCGACCGAGAACGTCGACTGGAACAGGCGGTTCAAGAGCGGGCCGACGGTGCCGTAGTCCTGCGCCGCCCGGTAGGCATCCTTCAGCTGGCCGAGGATCTGCGGCTCGCCGAGCACCATCGAGTCCAGCCCCGAGGCGACCGCGAAGGCGTGCTCGACGGCACGCTCGTCGTGATGTTCGTACAGGCAGTCGGCGAGACCGTGGACGACGCCGTGGTAATTGGCGAGCCAGACGCCGAGTTCGGCCGGAGAGTCGGCGACGCAGTACAGCTCGGTCCGGTTGCAGGTCGAGACGATGACGTTCTCGCGGGCGCCGCCACGGGCGAGGGCCTGCAAGGCGGCAGGGAGGTGAGTGGGGCCGAAGACCACCTTCTCACGCACCTCCAGAGGTGCTGTGCGATGGTTGATCCCGACGACAACAAGGGGCATGCGTGGCCTGGGGCGGGTCGGGTGCGGGCTGGATTGTCGGGTACGCGGGCGTTGCCGGCAAGCGCCGCCGTCCCGGCGCCGGGCGGCCGGGGGGGCATGAGATATAGTGCCGGCATGATTTCAACCTGCCCGGGCCCCCTGCGAAACCTGCTGCTTTCGGCTGCGCTGCTGCTGGGGGGCTGCGCCACCACCGCGACCGGCCCGGGCGGTAGCCCGCTGGTGGCCGCCGAGGTCGCCCTGGAGCGGGCGGACTACGCCGCCGCCGCCCGCGGCTACGCGCGCGCCGGCGCCGAACGCCGCGATGCGGCGCTGTCCGAGCGGGGGCTGCGAATCGCGTTCGACCACGGCCAGGAGCGGCTATTGGTGGCGCTCGCCTCGCAGTGGCTGCGCCGCGAGCCGGCCAACGAGACGGCCCGCCGCTTCCGCCTGGTCGGGCTGCTCGAGCTGGACGACCGGCGGGCCGCCGAGTCCGAACTCACGGTCCTGCTCGCGACCGGCTACCCGTCTCCGGCGGAAGGGTTCACGGCGCTGGGCGAGTCGCTGGCCCAGTTGCGCAACGACAGCGGCGTCGCGGCGGTGGTCGCGTGGCTGGCGGGACGCTATCCCGACGTTGCGGAGGCGGCGCTCGCCAGTGCGACGCTTTCGCTGTCGGCGGGGGACTCGCCGAGCGCGCTCGCCGCGACGGCGCGGGCGCTCGCACTGCGACCCGGTTGGCGCGCCGCCCGCGCGCTCGAGGCCCGCGCCCGGGTGGCCTCCGGCGACTGCACGGGAGGGCTGCTTGTCAGCGGCGCTCTGGCAGCGGATTCGGGCGATGGCGACCGGCTGCTGCACGCGTGGCTGCTCAGCGCCTGCGAGCAGACCGCCGCGGCGCGTGCCGCGTTCTCGGACCTGCTGGCATCGCGGCTGGCGCGGCCGGAGGCGCTTGAGGGCCTGGCGGGATTCGACATCGATGCGCACCGCTACGACGACGCGACCATGCGCGTCTCGGAGCTGCTGGCGAGCGGCCGCAACGGCGATCACGCATTGTATGACCTCGCGCTGATCGCGGACCGGCGCGGCGAGTACCAGCGCGCCGTGCAGCTGTACGCGCGCATCACGACCGGCAATCGTGCCGTCGCCGCGCAGCTGCGGGCCTACCGCCTGCAGCTCGAGCACGGCAACCCGACCGGCGCCGCGCACCAGCTCGACGAGTTCCTGGCCGGGGCCGCCGAATCGCGGGTGGAGGCGACCGCGGGGCACGCGCAGATCCTCGCCGAACAGGGGCGCCTGGGCGAGGCGCTGGCGCTGCTGGCGCGGAGCGTCGCAACCTACCCCGACCGGCAGGACCTGCGCTATGCGCGCGCGACGGTGCTCGAGCACGCCGGTCGGGTGGACGAGGCCATCGCCGAGCTGCGCTCGCAGGTCCGCAGCCGCCCGGCCGACCCGATCGGCCTGAACGCGCTGGGCTTCACGCTCGCCGACCACGGCCGCTCGCTGCCCGAGGCCGAGCGACTGGTTCGGGTCGCCTATGCGGCGCGACCCGACAGCGCCGCGATTCGCGACAGCCTCGGCTGGGTGCTGCATCGTCGCGGTCGCGAGGCCGAGGCGCTGCCCTGGTTGCAGCAGGCCTTGCGGCTCGAGTCGGACCCGGAGATTGCGGCGCATCTGGGCGAGGTGCAGTGGGCGCTCGGCGATGCCGAAGGCGCCGAGAAGACCTGGCGGGCCGCGCTCGAACGGACGCCTGCCGATGCGCGACTGCAGCAGGCGCTCGCGCGGCACGTAGGATCGCCGCCGTGACACGCGCCGGGCTTGCGCTCTGCGGCCTGCTGGCGCTGGCGGCGTGCGCTCATGCGCCGCTGCGGCCCGTGCCACCGCCAGCCGATGCCGCGGCGCTCGCCGCGATCGAGCACTGGCAGGCATCCGGCCGCATCGCCGTGCGCACCGCCCAGGATGGGTTCAGCGCGCATTTCGACTGGCGCCAGCAGGGGCCGCGCGCGGAGCTTGGCGTACGGGGCGCTTTCGGCGCCGGGGCGGCCCGCCTGTCGGTCGACCCGGATACGATTCGCGTCGAGTCAGGCAACGAGCCGCCACTGGAGGTACTCGCCCCGTTCGATGCGCTCGAGCCGCAATTGGTCGCGCGCCTGGGCTTCCCTCTGCCGCTGGCAGCGCTGCGCTACTGGATGCTCGGCGTCCCGGCGCCGTCGCCCGAGGTGCAGGGCGCGGCCCCGGTGTTCGACCAGGCGGGCTGGCACGTCGTCGCGAGCGGCTTCGCAGCCGTCGAGCGGGCGCCCGGCAGCCTGCCCGGTCGCGTGGAACTGAGCCGTGGGTCCACCCGCATCCGCGTCATCGTCGACCGCTGGCAGGTGGGGGCCCCGTGAGCGGCCTGCCGTGGCCGGCGCCCGCCAAGCTCAACCTGTTCCTGCACGTCACTGGCCGGCGCGCGGACGGGTACCACGAGCTGGAGACCCTGTTCCAGATCATTGACTGGGCGGACGAGCTGTCGATCGAGAGACGCGCCGACGGGCGCCTTGAGCGGGTTGGCGGGCCCGCCGGCGTGCCGGCCGACCAGGACCTGGTGATTCGGGCCGCCCAGCTACTGCGCGAGCGGGCAGGCCAGCCCGGACTCGGGGCGACGATTGGGCTGGTCAAGCGGATTCCGCTCGGCGGCGGCCTCGGCGGCGGCAGCTCGGATGCCGCGACGACGCTGGTCGCCCTGAACCGCCTCTGGGGTCTGGATCTCGACCTGGAGACGCTGGCTGGCCTCGGCCTTGCGCTGGGCGCCGACGTGCCGGTCTTCGTTCGCGGCCAGAACGCCGTCGCCCGCGGCATTGGCGAGCACCTGGAGGCGGTCACGCTGCCCGCGCGGGCCTACGCCGTGGTCTTTCCGGGCACCCCGGTCGCGACCGCGCAAGCCTTCCAGGCGCCTGAATTGACAAGAAATTCTCCGTCGATCACAATACCCGGCTTGCCTCTGCCCGGTACTGTCGGCGCGGCGCTGCCCGGTCGAAACGATCTCGAGCCGGTGGTCGCCGCGCGATATCCTGCCGTGCGCGCGGCCCTGCGGTGGCTCGGTGCGCGCGGCGCGGCGCGCATGACCGGATCAGGAGCCTGTGTGTACGCGGTCTTCGCCGACCGTGGCGCGGCGCAGGCGGCGCTGGCAGATCTGCCGGTCGGTTGGACGGGTTTTGCGGCCGTGGGACTGGGGGCTTCGCCGCTGATCGCGCGACTGGCGATCGAGTGTGCCGCGAGTGCTCCGACACGAGGTCGCTAGGGTTGCCGGTGGGGCGTAGCCAAGTGGTACGGCAGCGGGTTTTGATCCCGCCATGCGAAGGTTCGAATCCTTCCGCCCCAGCCACTTCGACGGTGCCGTCGGGTCAGATGTACGCGGGGAGCAGGCAGTGTCAGAGACGCAGATGGCAGTGTTCACGGGCAGCGCAAATCCGGCGCTGGCTCAGGACATCTCGCGCCATCTGAAGATGCCGCTGGGCCGCGCCCACGTCGGCCGCTTCAGCGACGGCGAGGTCACCGTCGAGCTGATGGAGAACGTCCGCGGCAAGGACATCTTCATCGTGCAGCCGACCTGTCCGCCGGCCAGCGACCATCTGATGGAACTGCTGCTGATGGCGGATGCGTGCAAGCGCGCCAGCGCCGGCCGGATCACCGCGGTGATCCCGTATTTCGGCTATGCCCGCCAGGATCGCCGCCCGCGCGCGACCCGCGTCTCGATCGCCGCCAAGGTCGTCGCCAACATGATCGCGGGGGCAGGCGTGGATCGGGTGCTCACGGTGGACCTGCACGCCGACCAGATCCAGGGATTCTTCGATATTCCTGTGGACAACGTGTACGCCTCGCCCGTGCTGCTGGGCGATGCGTGGAAGCAGACCTACGACAACATGATCGTCGTCTCGCCGGACGTCGGTGGTGTGGTGCGGGCCCGGGCGCTCGCCAAGCGGCTCGACGACGCGGATCTCGCCATCATCGACAAGCGCCGGCCGCGGCCGAACGAGTCGAAGGTGATGAACATCATCGGCGACGTCGAGGGCAAGGCCTGCGTGATGGTCGATGACATGGTCGACACCGCAGGCACGCTGTGTCTTGCGGCGCAGGCGCTCAAGGACGAGGGCGCGACCCGCGTCGTGGCCTACATCACCCATCCGGTGCTGTCGGGCTCGGCGGTCGAGCGCATCTCGGCGTCGGTGCTCGACGAGCTGGTCGTCACCGACACGATCCCGCTGGGCAAGGCGGCGGCGGCGTGCCCAAAGATCCGCCAGCTGTCGGTCGCGGGCCTTCTGGCCGAGACGATGCGTCGCATCCGCGACGAGGAGTCCGTCAGCTCGCTGTACATCGATTGATTTTGTGCCCTGCGGCGTGGTGCCGCGGGGCGATAGCAGAGCCGGGATGTTCTTGGTCGCGGGACCCCCGGTCTCTTTCTGAAGGAGACGATGATGAAGACCTCATTTGAATTGATCGCGGAGTTCCGCGATGACCAGGGGAAGGGTGCGAGCCGCCGCCTGCGTCACGCGGGACGCGTTCCGGCGATCCTCTATGGCGGCAAGCGCGATCCCCGCGCTTTGTCGTTGGACCACAACAAGCTCCAGCTCGCGCTGGAGAACGAGAAGTTCTACTCGTCGATCATGCAGCTGAAGGTAGGTGAGCAGACCCAGTCGGCGCTGCTGCGCGACGTGCAGCGTCACCCGTGGAAGAACCAGATCGTCCACGTCGACCTGCAGCGCGTCTACGAAGACGAGAAGATCCGCCTGTCGGTGCCGCTGCACTTCGTCGGCGAGGCGGGCTCGCCCGGCGTCAAGACCGAGGGCGGCATGATGTCGCACCTGAAGAA
>JANXQL010000001.1 GCA_025356815.1 Pseudomonadota bacterium | reverse complement strand
CGGCGGGTCTGTGGGCGCTGGAACACGGCGTCGCCTTGTCGCTGCCCGCACGGTTCGCCGCGACCGGCGGCCTCTACGCGCTGGTGCTGGTGCTGTCGCTGCGTCTGCGGCCGCGCCTCGCCCCCACGCTGGTCTTCATTCTCGGCGCCGTCGTTCTGAACCTCTGCACCGAGCGGCTTGGCATGCAATTGGCGTCGAAGCCGGGTAGCGGTGGCCGGCTGCTCGCGCTGCTGCTGCCCGGCGCGCTCGGCGCCGCAGGTCTCGCGTTGCTGCTGCGCTGGCTGTGGATGGCACGGCTCGGCGCGCTGCGGATCAGCGCGCTGGCGACGGCCTGCGCGCTGGCGACGGCACTGGCGGGTCTCGCCGTCGGCCACCTCGGCCGCGACGCCCTGTGGTGCCTGTCGATGGTCTGGTGGAGCACATTTTCCGCGCTGCTGTGCTGGTTCGATCAGCATCCTGCGCGCGCCGCGCGCCAGGTCCGTTAGCGGCGGCGTGGCGCCGCCACCCTGCGGCACGGGGCATGGCGTTTGCTGAAATGCCCGCGGGTCTCGTCGAGATCTGCGCCTGCGCCTCGCGGGCACGCGGCGCCCCGGCCCGCCGAGGCACTGCCGGGCAGGGGCGGCGGTCAACCAGCGCTGTGCGATGAGCGCGTCCGTAGTGGCGTGACACATCCTACCGATCGCCGCGCAGGCGCGTCGGTTGACGATGCGCGAACAGCCGCCGGCGTTTGTGGCATGGTGTCCGGGCGACATAGTCTGCCGTCGCCGACAGAGGACAGAGGACTGAGGACGTGGGAAACGGTCTAGTTGCCGGGGCGCTGGCGCTCCTGATCGCAGCCGCGCCTGCCGAGGCAGCGGTGATCGACGAACTGCTGTCGCTGCACGACGGCAATGCGCGCGTGCGCGTCGCCGCGATCGCCGACGATGTGATCCGGGTGACGGTGATCCAGGACGGCGGCGCGGCGCCGCCCGCCTCGTGGGTGATCACGGGCGAGCTGCGCGAGCGCGACGTCGGCCACCTGGTATCCGCCGCCGATGACGTGCTGACCCTGACGACGGGAAAGTTGTCGGTCGAGCTCGACCTTGCCCGCGGCTCGCTGCGCGTGAGCACGCTCGACGGGCAGACCGTCAGCGCCGACGTCGTCGACCGGCCGCTTGAGTGGCACGGGCCGGAGTTCACGCTGCGCAAGGCGCTCGACCCGCGCGAGCACCTCTATGGGCTCGGCGACAAGACCGGGGCCCTCGACCGGCGCGGTCGCAGCTTCGTCAACTGGAACACCGACGCCTACGGCTTCAGCTCCGACACCGACCCGATCTACAAGTCCATCCCGTTCCTGGTCTCGGTCGGCGGGGCCGGCGGGGCATACGGCCTGTTCCTCGACAACACCTGGCGCAGTGCCTTTGACCTGGGCCAGCGTGATCCGGGAACGCTCGCGTTAGGCGCGGACGGCGGGCCGATCGACTACTACCTGATCTACGGGCCGACGCTCAAGCGCGTCGTCGCCCGCTATGCGGACCTCACCGGTCACGCGCCGCTGCCGCCGTTGTGGTCGCTCGGCTTCCAGCAGTCGAAGTACAGCTTCATGAGTGCAGCGGAGGTGCTTGCCGAGGCGCGGCGCCTGCGCGCTGATCGCATTCCAGCGGACGCGCTGTGGCTGGACATCGACTTCCTGGACCGCACGCGGCCGTTCACCGTCAACCGGACGACGTACCCGGACCTCGCCGACCTCGTGCGGCGCCTGGCGGCGGACCACCTCAAGCTGATCGCGATCAGCGACCTGCACATCGCGCGGGCGCCCGGCGAGGGCTATGCACCGTTCGACTCCGGCGCCGCCGGCGACCATTTTCTGCACCGTGCCGACGGCTCTACCTACGTCGCGCCCGTCTGGCCCGGCGACAGCGTTTTTCCCGAATTCACGCGGCCGTCGACCCGCGAGTGGTGGGGCACGTTGTTCCGGCCGCTGGTCGAGGCGGGCGTCGCCGGCGCCTGGAACGATATGAACGAGCCTGCGATCTTCGAGACGCCCACGAAAACCATGGCGCCGGATGTCGTGCACCGCGTCGAGGGCGACGGCGGCGAGGCGCGTATCGCCCCGCACGCCGAAATCCACAACGTCTATGGCATGCAGAACGCCCGTGCGACGTTCGAGGGTCTGAGTCGCCTGCGACCGGACGAACGCCCGTACGTGATGACCCGCGCGATGTTCGCAGGTGCCCAGCGCTACGCCGTCACCTGGACCGGCGACAACCGCTCCAGCTGGGAGCACCTGCGGCTGTCGGTGGCGCAGATCCTTAACCTCGGCCTGAGCGGCGTGCCGTACGTCGGCGCCGACATCGGTGGTTTCGCCGGCAGCCCGTCGGCGGAGCTGCTGACCCGCTGGATCCAGATCGGCGCCTTCCTGCCGAGCTTTCGGGATCACTATGGCAAGGGCCACGCGCCGCACGAGCCGTGGGCCGACGGCATCGCGCAGCTGGACATTCGCCGCCGCTTCATCGAGGAGCGCTACCGGCTGCTGCCGTACTGGTACGCGCTCGCCGACGAGAACGTGCGCACCGGCGCGCCGCTCGTGCGCCCGCTGTTCTACGAGTTCGAGGACGCCCAGAGCGGCGGCTGTGACCAGACGCTGCCCTTCCTGGTCGGGGCGGGACTGCTGGTCGTGCTGCCGGCGGACCTGGAAAGTCCGGCGCCCTACGACGTCTGCCTGCCGGCGGGTGGCTGGTACGACTACTGGAGCGGCCGCGCCATCGGCGACCCGGCGGCGGCCGATCCTGCGCTGACGCCGCAGCGGTTCGCGGTCACGCCGGCGCCCGATAGCCTGCCGATCTTCGTGCGCGCAGGCACGATCCTGCCGCGCCAGCCGGTGGTGCAAAGTACGGCCGAGGTGCCGGACGGCCCGCTGACGGTGGATGTCTATCCGGGCGACGAGTGCCGGGGCGAGCTGTATCTGGACGACGGTCACAGCCTCGGCTACCGGCGCGGCGAGTTCCTGCGCCAGGGAGTCACCTGCAGCGTCGAGGCGGGCGGCGTGACGGTCGAGTTCGCGCCGCGGGAGGGGAGGTTCCGGCCGTGGTGGAAGGGCGTTCGAGTCGTCGTTCACGCGGCGGTCGGGCTGCGGCCCGACGGCGGCGCCGGTCACGGCAGTCCGTCGCTGGAGCCACGGCGCGAGGCGATCGTCGATGTCGCCGACCCCGTCGGCGGCGCGCGGCTGCATTTCGTGCGCGACCCGGTCGCGGGAATCGCGGCGCGTCGCTGAGTCGGCGCGCCGATCAGGTCGAGTAGACGGGCTTGCCCAGCACCTTCATGCGCGGGCGCACGCCGAGCCCCGGTTCATGCGACGCCGCCAGCCGGCCCTTGCGCCGCTGCGGTGCGCCGTCCGCGAACGACACCGTCACGTACGAATTGAAGTCGGTCGACGAGAACAGGTAGCGGGTCGGCGTGCTGTGGGCGAGGTGTGCGATCGCGGCCGTGACGATGTCCCCGCCCCAGGTGTCCTCGATCGTCATCGCGATCCCCATCGATACGCACAGATCGCGGATCTGGCGCGCGCGCGTGAGACCGCCGACCTTCGAGATCTTCAGGTTGATCACGTCCATCGCCTGGTCGGCGATGGCGCGCACCACCATGTCGATGCCGTCCACCACCTCGTCGAGCACGAACGGCCGGTTAGTGTGCGCTCGCACCGCGCGGCACTGCTCGTAGCTGGCGCAGGGCTGCTCGAGGTAGACGTCGACGTCACGCACTTCGTCCGCCACCCGTATTGCGTCGTGCTGGGTCCAGCCGGTGTTCGCATCGGCGACGAGCACGTCGCCGCGCTTGAGCGTCGCCGCGGCTGCACGGATGCGTGCGATGTCCGTGTCCGGATCGCCGCCGACCTTCAACTGGAACTTGGTGTAGCCCTCGGCGCGATAGCGCGCGATGCTCTTGGCCATGCGTGCCGGGGTGTCCTGCGAGATGGCGCGATACAGTGCGAAGTCCTTGCCGACGTGGCCGCCGAGCAGGGTCGCGACGGGCAGGCCGCTCGCCTTGCCCAGCAGATCCCAGCAGGCGACGTCGAGTGCCGACTTGACGTACGGATGGCCGCGCATCGCGCGATCCATCTGCTCGTTGATCTCGCCGAGTGCACGCGGATCGGCGCCGATCAGCTGCGGGGCGAGTTCAGCAATGCCGGCGCGCGCGCCCGCGGCGTAGGCGGGCAGGTACGCAGGGCCCAGCGGACAGATCTCGCCAAAGCCGGTGAGCCCGGCGTCCGTGTCGATCGCGACGACGGTCGAGTCGAACACCGACACCGAATTGCCCCCCGACCACTTGTAGCTGCCTTCGTGCAGCGGCAGGTCGAGCTGATAGGCGCGGATTCGGGTGATCTTCACGGGCGGCTTCCTTGCAGGGACGAACGGTACAGCTGGATGCAGGTATAGCAGAGGACGCCGACGACGAGCCAGCGCAGCAGGCCGACCTCGAGCGAACGCACGAGGTAGAACGCCACCAGCACGCCCGGCAGTCCGCCGAGCGCGAGCGCGCGTGCCACGGGCCGGGAATAGCGGCCGCTGCGGTGAAAGCGCAGCGCCGCGGTCGGCAGGATGAGGGCGGCGCAGGTGGCCATGATCGGGAAGACCATCAGCGGACTCATGCCGAGCAGGTACAAGAGCGCCATCGTGGGTGCGTAATTGCCGATGCCCAGGCTGGTGAGCGCGCCGATGAGCGTGCTGGCGAGGACGGCGACGAGGAGCGCGGCGCCGGTAAGTCCGGTCGCATCGCCGCCGCTGGGCAAGCCGTCCAGCTGACGCAATGCGATGAACCCGGCGGTGACGACCAGTGCCAGCGCCATGGCGCGCTGGATCTGGGTTCGCGGCAGGCCGACGACGACACCGGTGCCGAACCAGGCGCCGATGCAGCCGGCCACGACCATCAACACGAGCGTGAGCCGATCGACCGGCACGAGCGTGATAAACAGCAGCGCCTCGAGCATCGTCGGCAGGGCGTTGCCGACATTGAGCGTGCCGGGGATCCGGTCATCGTCGACGAGCCGCCCGAGCTTGAGCGTCGCGGTGGTCGTGGCGAACGAGCCGACGCCGAGCGTGTCGAGAAAGTTGACCGCGAAGCCGAGACCGTAGAGGGCGGCGAGCGGCCAGCGCGGCGGCCGGGAGTCGGTCGAATCCATGATCCTCTCCTCGTTGCGATCTGTCCGATGCCGCCGCAGGATACCGCGCTTTCTTTGTGGGGCAGGCGAGAGCTGATGCAGCACCAGGACCTTAGTAGTGCGTCATCAACCGCGCTGGCAAGTCCACTTGGCCGAAGAACTTTAAGGCGGCCCGCGCAACCACGGCCGACCGGTCCGACGGGCGCGGGTTACGGTAGCGGCGCAAGCCAGATGCACCTGCCGCGCTCCCGCCTGGCTCCCCACGCCGTGCTTCACCGGCAGCTTCATCCTGCGCAGCAACGCGGAGACCGCGCGCGAGCCGCTGCGGCTGCGCGGCCACGGCCACGACCTGACCACGAGCAGCCGCACATCGTGTACGGCGCAGGCCCGGTCGAGCCACAGGGACGCACGCTTCGCGTCGTGGCGGAGTACGTAGCCGCAGGCAATCGCGCCGGCGCAGTGCGGTTCGAGCGCGTACCTGGCCTCGAGCAGGGCGATCGCCTGGTCCGCCTCGGTCCGCTGCCGCCGCGCATCGTGTAGCCGCGGCGTGGGTTCTTCCCGGACAGGCATCGCCCCGAGGGCGTCGGCGGCACCTGGCCACGCGCGATCGTGTCGTCACCTGCAAGCTGGTGAGCATCATCGGCCGACCGCGATCACGCGGCGCCGCCTGCGCCGAGCCGGGCCGGGTAGTGGACGGGATTGACAATTGCTCGCCTCAAGCCGTCAATGGCAGACAGAAGAAAAAGCTGGAGATGGATCTTCTCAAGCAGTGCAATTCACGCTGGCGTTGCGCCGCAGGACGCGGCTTGGCGTCGGCTCTATTCCTAACAATCAGATCAAGGGGAAGCCAGATGTTGGCAGGAAGCTATCGATCCCATTGGCCCGTCGTCGCTGCAGCGGCGCTGCTGCTGTCGTCGGTCGCCTCGGCCGGAGATCGCACGCTGGTGGCGGCGCGATCGGACGCCGATTACAACGCCCTGCGCGCTGAGGTGTCGGCCAAGGGTGGGCGGATCGTTAAGGAAATGCCCCAGATCGGCGTCATTGTCGTCGATGCAAACGCGGCGAGCCGCACCGCGATCGCGGCGAGCTCGCACGCGGCCGGAGTCGCGCCGGACCGCATCGTCAGCATCGTGCCGGAGGAGGCGAAGGCCGAGCTGTTCGGCGCGCCGCGCATGAACCCGCGCCTCGCCGCTGGTGGATTTGGGGCAGGCGTGCTGTCGAACGCGTCACGGGCCTTCGCCGCCGATCCCGCGAACGGCCTGGCGGGACTGCTGTGGACGCTGGATCGCATCGGTGCGCCGGCCGTGTGGCGGGTATCGACAGGCAGTGCCGCGGTGCGCGTCGGCGTTGCCGACACGGGACTCGACTACACGCACTCCGAGCTCGCCGGCCGGGTCGCGGACATCGTTGACCTCACGGTCAGCGAGGATCCGGCGATCTGCAAGACCTACTACGGTTACTCCGACAGCGATTTTGCCAGCCTTTATGGCGGTCCTGCCGATACCGACTGGAACGGGCACGGCTCCTGGATCGGCGGCAACATCGGCGCGTCACTCGATGGTAAGGGGATCAACGGCGCCGCGCCGAACGTCTCGCTGGTGGCGCTTAAGATCTCGCAGTGGTGCGGTTCAGCGTACGACTCGGAAATTCTGGATGCGTTCCTGTACGCCGCGGACCACGGCATCGACATCGTCAGCATCTCCTTCGGTGGATACCTCGACCGGACGGATCCGGCGCAGGAGACGACTTACCAGCAGTACGTCAGCACCGTGGCATACGCGCGCGCGCACGGCACGATCATCGTCGCCTCGGCCGGCAACGAGCATGCCCGCGTCGGGCGCGGTGGTCGGGTGCTGAGCCACGGCACGTTGACGTCCCCCGGCAGCGGGGTGTTCGACGCCTATGGCGTGTACCAGACCCCGGGCGGTATACCGGGCGTCGTCGACGTCTCGTCAACCGGCAACGTGGTTGCAAGCCCCTCGGCGAGCTGCCCTGCCGGGACCACTGGTTCCGCCGCCACCTGCAAGCCTGTGTCGGACGCGCATCAGCCGACGGGCGTTGGCCGCAAGGATGAACTTGCCTATTATAGCAACTACGGTCCGCGCATCGATTTCGCGGCGCCGGGCGGCGCGCGCAAGTTCAATGTCCCCGGCTACGATCGCGGCGGTACGCCGGGATTCCCGGTGACCGCGAGCGATGGCACGACCGCCTTCGAGGATTTCAGCATCACCTCGAACTGGGCGCTCGAGATTCCGTGCTACACCTTCGACAGCACGACGCCGTTCTATCCAAACGAGTGCTACAGCTCGATCCAGGGCACCTCGATGGCGACGCCGCACGTCTCGGCGGCACTGGCACTCGTCGCGAGCGCCAATCCGAGCCTTCGGCATCTGCCCGACGCCTTACTCAGGCGGCTGCGCGAGGGTGCCCGCGAGGTTCACGGCAACACGACCCGACCGCTGTCGGCCACCGACATCTCGGCCGGTGATCTGACGGGCGTCGCATGCACGAACGGGTACTGCCACCTCGGCGGTGCGGCGATCAGCGACGACGATGCGTTCGGGGTCGGCGTCGTCGACGCACGCGCTGCGTTCAGCCACTAGACGCACGTCAGTAGGTTTGGCCGCGAGCCGCGGGCGAGGGCCCGCCGCTCGCGGCCGCATGGGGGCGGTGCCGCGGCTTGAGGCGGCGCTGGCGGGAATCGGCCCGGGCCGCAGCACTGCCTGCGACACGCAGGTCGTCGATGCATGCGTGAATTTGTTTCACAATGATGGTTTCAAGTTCGCCGCGACGTCAGGATCGCGCCGGATGAGTCGCATCCTGCAGGAACGGCCGCGGCGCGCAGCCGCCTTGTAGCCGCGTCCGCCAGCCCGAGTTGGTCGCACGACCGATGAGGCTGTCGCGGAAAGCCCGCCCAGGCTCGTGCTCGACGCAGGGCGGCGCTTCGCGGGACGCGACCACGCCTGCCGGCGTTTCCGCGGCGTTACCGGTGCTCGGCTGCGGTCCGTTGGGAGCAAGTCTGGAGGCGCCGGCGCCGGCGCCGGCGCTGGCGTGCTGACGGCTTTGTGGCTCGAAGGCGAGGCCGGCTGTTTCCAGTCTGCAATGGTTCTGTTTTGAGCTCCGCCATTCCTTGCACGGGCCTTGTCGCGCAACGCAGATGTCCTCGGGGTCGCGTTACTGGCGAGATGACGCGCAGTGCGACGAGGAGACGCCGATCGATGACCTGATACAATTCGTCCCAGCTGATATTCTGCTTCTTCCACACCGCTTCACTCTCGACGACTCAACGGCCTGCGATCATGAGCAAAGTTCCACAGCAGCCGACGGACTCGCAGCCGATGACGGCCGCGTCGCGCATTCGCGCTCGCTTGCGACAGGCCAATCATCGGTTCCATGCCAACGACAACATCTCCGCGTTCATCGAGCCGGGTGAACTTGATGCCCTGCTGGACGAAGTCGAAGGCAAGATGGCGGGAGTGCTCGAGAGCCTCGTGATCGACACGGATAGTGACCACAACACACGGGAGACCGCGCGCCGGGTCGCCAAGATGTACCTGACCGAGGTGTTTCGTGGTCGATACCAGTCAGCGCCGCCGGTCACCGAGTTTCCCAATGCCGAGCGCCTTAATGAACTGATGATCGTTGGCCCGATCACCGTGCGCAGTGCCTGCAGTCACCATTTCTGCCCGATCATGGGCCGGCTCTGGATCGGGCTGATGCCCAATGAGCATTCCAACCTGATCGGCCTGTCGAAGTACTCCCGGCTCGCCGAATGGATCATGAGCCGACCGCAGATTCAGGAAGAAGCGATCACGCAGATGGCGGACCTGCTGATGGGTAAGGTGAGTCCCGATGGCCTCGCGGTAGTGATGGAGGCGGATCACTTCTGCATGCACTGGCGCGGCGTCAAGGACTCGGCAACCAAGATGACCAATAGCGTGATGCGCGGCTCCTTCCTCAAGGATCCCGCGCTGCGCCGCGAATTCCTGTCGCTGATCAACCTGAAAGACTGAGGCCAGCATGCTCGTTCGCCTGCTCTACGCAAGCCGCTCCGCCGCGCCGCTGACGGCGTCGCTGGTGGATTCCCTCCTGGAGCGGTCCCGGGTGAACAACCCGCGTCAGGGGATCACCGGCATCCTGTGCTTTAGCGAGGAACTGTTTATCCAGGTGCTCGAAGGCGGCCGCGACGAGGTCTGCGAGCTATTCAACGCGATCGTCCGTGACGACCGGCACCGCAATGTGAGAATCCTGCTCTATGAGGAGATTCGTGAGCGACGCTTTGGCAGCTGGACGATGGGAAAGGTGAACATTGCGAGGGTCAATGCCTCGCTACTTCTCAAGTACTCGGAAAAGGCGGTATTGAATCCGTTCGCCGGTTCGGGGCGCGCCTCGCTGAAACTGCTGGACGAACTGATCGCCACGGGATCCGTTCTGAGTTGAGGCGATTGCCAGTCGGACTGACGGACGGTGGCCGCGCAGCAGCGGCGCGGCGCGGCCACCGATCCGCGTCGCCGCGCCATCGGCGGCGCGGCTGAAGCGCTTGCCGCCCCGGTCGGGTGTCGGCCCACGCCGCCCCCGAGCCTCCGGCCGATCGCTGGAGACCATGTTGGGCTCTGGTTCCATGGTCGGGCGCTCGGTGGACCTAACAGCCGCGACCGGGGCGTGCTACAACGGCCCATCCTCGTCCTGGAAGCGCCGCCATGAGCTCAGTTCTGAAGACCGACCCGATGCGTGAGGTGATCGAGTCCGACCGCGCGCACGTCTGGCACCACATCGCCCAGCACAAGTCGCTCGAGACCGTGGACCCGCGCGTCTACGTCGAGGGCAAGGGCATGCGTCTGTGGGACGCCACCGGCAAGGAGTACCTGGATGCGGTCTCCGGCGGTGTCTGGACCGTGAATGTCGGCTATGGCCGCGAGAGCATCGCCAATGCGGTCCGCGACCAGCTGATCAAGATGAACTACTTCTCCGGCGCCGCCGGCTCCGTGCCCGGTGCGCTGTTCGCCGCCCGCCTGGTCGAGAAGATGCCGGGCCTCAGCCGCGTCTACTACTCGAATTCCGGCTCCGAGGCCAACGAGAAAGTATTCAAGATGGTGCGGCAGATGGCGCACCGTCGCCACGGCGGCCGCAAGTACAAGATCCTCTACCGGGAGCGAGACTACCACGGCACCACGATCGCCACGCTCTCGGCCGGCGGTCAGCCGCAGCGCAACGCACAGTACGGTCCGCTGACGCCGGGCTTCGTCGAGGTGCCGCACTGCCTCGAGTACCGCAGTCAGTGGGGCGCGATCGAGAACTACGGCGAACGTGCCGCAGACGCGATCGAGGAGGTCATCCTGCGCGAAGGTGCCGATTCGATCGGTGCGCTGTGCCTCGAGCCCGTCACCGCCGGTGGGGGCGTGATCACGCCTCCGAAGGGCTACTGGGAGCGCGTGCAGGACATCTGCCGCCGGCACCAGATCCTGCTGCACATCGACGAAGTCGTGTGCGGCGTCGGCCGCACCGGCAAGTGGTTCGGCTATCAGCACTACGGCGTCAAGCCGGACTTCGTCACGATGGCCAAGGGCGTGGCGTCGGGATATGCGGCGATCTCCTGCACGGTGACCACAGAGGCGGTGTTCGAGCAGTTCAAGGACGACCCGTCCGACCCGCTGTCGTATTTCCGGGACATCTCGACCTTCGGCGGTTGCGCGGGCGGGCCTGCGGCTGCCCTCGAGAACATGCGGATCATCGAAGACGAGGGATTGCTTGCGAACACCGAGCGCATGGGCCAGCGGCTGCTCGCCAACCTGCGCGAGCTGCAGTCCCGGCATGCCGTGATCGGCGAGGTCCGCGGCATCGGCCTGTTCTGCGGTGCCGAGCTCGTTGCCGATCGCCACTCGCGCGAGCCGCTCGAGGAGAAGAAGGTGCAGGCGGTGCTCGCGGACTGCATCGCCCACGGCGTGATCATCGGCGCGACCACCCGGTCGATGCAGGGTCTCAACAACACACTGTGCCTGAGCCCGGCGCTCATCGCGACCGAGCAGGACATCGACCACATTACCGCTGCCCTCGACGCGGCACTGGGTCGCGTATTCGGCTGACGGGGCCGTCGCACACCGACCTGGCGTCGCGACTGCGATACGCGTGGTGATCGAACCGTCGGCAGCGGCGCGGTGATTGTACGATCGCTCGCGGCTTGGCGTGCAATCAAGCGCGCCGCGCATGCTGGCCTGCGACCTTGTGCCTCGCAATCCACAAGGTCGGTGGCGCCTGTCGGCACGTAAGCCCGGACGGGAGCTACCGGACCGCTTCGCTCCCCACGGTGTCGTCAAGCTGGAGGCGATAGCCGACGCCGGCCTCCGTGAGTATGAACCGCGGTCGTGAGGGATCCGGTTCGAGCTTTTGGCGCAGAAACTTGATGTAGGAACGCAAGCCACGCGAGTCGTTCGCGCGTTCCGGTCCCCAAACTTCCTTGAGCAGCTGCTTTTGCGTCACGATCATCCCGGCGCTGCGCGCCAGGCACTCCACCAGTCGGTATTCCAGGGGGGTCAGGTGAATCGGTCCTGCAGGCCCGCACGCGGTGCGACCGCTGAGGTCGAGTGCGACCGTGCCGAGCGCAATGACCGGCAGCGCATTGCCGACCCGGGTGGCGCGACGCAGCGCGGCGCGGATTCGAGCAAGCAATTCGGAGGTGCTGAACGGCTTGGTGACGTAGTCATCGGCACCGGCATCGAGCGCCTTCACCTTGTCAGCCTCCATCGTGCGTGCGGTGAGCACCAGAATCGGCAGCGGCGCGAACGACCGGATTTCCCGCACGACGGTGGTCCCGTCCATGTCCGGCAAGCCAAGGTCGATCAAGGCGAGGTCCGGCCGGTAGCTTCGCGCCTCGAGAATGCCACGCTGGCCGGTGGCAGCCTCGGACACCCGATAGGACTGGGACTCCAGCAGCGTGCACAGCATGCTCCTGAGCTCGTCGTCATCCTCAATGACCAGCACGCGGAACATGGCCCTCGTCACGTCTCTGCGTCCCCGAGCGGCAGTATCACGGTGAAGCTGGCCCCACCGTCCGGCCGGGTCGCGGCATGGATGGTTCCGCCGTGGCTGTTCACGATGGCGCGGCAGATCGCGAGCCCAAGTCCCGCGCCGCCGGCATTTCCCTCGTCCCGCCCGCGCTGGAACTTTGCGAACAGGCGCTCCGGGTCACCCGGAGGGAGGCCCGGCCCATTGTCGTCGAGCGTGATCTTCAACGTCTCATCGAGCGCCTCGCCGGATATCCGAATGCGCGTGCCTGCGGGTGCGTGCCTGGTGACGTTCTCCAGAAGGTTGACAATCACCTGTGTCATCAGCGGGGCGTCGAGGCGAACGGCCGGGAGGTCCTGCGGCAGTTGCACGTCGACCGGATAGTCGGCCAGTCGCTGGGCAAGGCGCCCGAGCGCCGTACCGACGATGTCGTCGACGGTTTGCCAGTCCAGCCGCAAGGTGACCTCGCCGGCGTCGAATCGCATCAGATCGAGGACGTTGGAGATCAACTCGGACATCTCCTGGGACTTGACGGCGATCGACGCCACAAGCCGCGCACGAGCAGCGGCGTCGAGCACCACAGAGGGGTCGTTGAGCGCGGTACTCGCGCCAGCGATGACTGCGAGCGGCGTGCGCAGGTCATGGGAGATCGACGCCAGCAGCGTATTGCGCAGGCTCTCGGACTCCGCCGCAATGCGCGCCCTTTCGCTTTTCTCGGCCAGCAGGGCGCGCTCGATCGCGAGCGCCAGCTGGCCGCCAAACGTCTCGAGCAGGTGCCGCTGTTCCGGCAGCAGGATCCGCCGTGGATGTCCGGGGAGGACGGCGAGCACGCCAAAGGTCTGCTTCGAGCCACGGATGGGAAGGTAGAGCGCCTTCGCGCCGGCCAGCGTGTCGGTGCCGATGCCGGCGGGTTCATTGTGGTGGTAGACCCACTGTGCGATCGAAAGGTCCGCTCGCCAGAGGGCCGCCTGCAGCTCGATCTGCCGCGGGTATTGCAGTCGGCCGTCGGCGCCCGGCAATAGCACCATGGCCTGGCTCGCGAACACATCGTCGATGTGGCGTACCGCGACCATCGTCATGTTGTCGACGCCGCGCGTGCGGGCGAGTTCACGGCTCATGGCGTAGAGCGCGGCCGTGCGCCGTTCCCGATGCCCCGCGATCCGGGTTTGCTGGCGGACGCTGGCGGTCAGGGTCGCGATGGAGAACGCTACCATCAGCATGACCGCGAAGGTGATCAGATACTGGAAGTCGGAGACTGCAAAGGTGAAGCGCGGTGGCACGAAGAAGAAATCAAATGCCGCGACGTTGGCTATCGACGTCATGATGGCCGGCCCGCGGCCGAACCAGAGGCCGGCGACTGCGGCGCCGAGCAGGTAGACCATGACGAGGTTCGTCAGTTCGAATTGCGGGAAGATGACCCAGTCGATCCCGGTGGCAAGGAGCGTGGTGCCAAATGCCAGGGTGTAGCGCCGCCATGGGATTTCCTGCTTGAACCGTATCTGATCGATCGGTGCCCCCCGCGTCGCCGAAGTCCGGTCGACAGCCGCCCCCGAATCGGCCAAGCCCACGGTCAGGACATCGATCGGGCCGGCACCGCGGAGCAGTTCGGTGACCGTCGACGGCCTCAACAAGGCTCGCCAGCCGCGCCGCTTCGGCGCGCCGACCACGATCCGGGTCGTGTTGCGGGTCCGTGCGTACTCCAGGATGACTTCCGCGGCTGACGGCCCGTCTAGGGTGACAGTCTCGGCGCCCAGTGATTCAGCGAGCAGCAGCACGTTGACTCGCCTGTTCCGGTGCGCTTCCGACAGCTGCAGCATGGCTGGTGTTTCGACATAGAGGACGATCCATTCCGCGTCGAGGGCGTCGGCCAGGCGCTTGCCGGCGCGAACCAGTTGCTCCGCCTGCGAATCCAGGCCGGGCGCCACGATCAGCCGATCCCGGGCGAGCCATGGGCGCACCGCGGAGTCGTGGGTGTCGAATACCTGCATCGCCGCGTCGACTCGGTCGGCCGTCTTGCGCAGCGCAATCTCGCGCAAGGCCGTCAGGTTTTCCTTGCGGAAGAACTTCTGCGTCGCCGTCGCAACCTGATCGGCCGTATAGACCTTGCCGGCGCGCAGCCTGCCAAGCAGGTCCTCCGGCGGCAGGTCGATGAGTTCGACCTCGTCGGCGGCCTCGAAGACATGATCGGGAATGGTCTCCTGCTGGCGGATACCGGTGATGCTCGCGACGACGTCGTTGAGGCTCTCGAGGTGCTGGACGTTGACCGTCGTCCAGACACTGATGCCTGCGGCCAACAGTTCCTCGATGTCCTGCCAGCGCTTTTCATGCCGGGCCGGAGGGTCGCCGTCGATGAGGTTGGTGTGCGCGAGTTCGTCGACGATGAGCGTCACCGGACGGCGCCTGAGCGCGCTGTCGAGGTCGAATTCCTGGCGGACGATGTCACGGTAACGGACGGGGAGGGGCGGGATTGCCTCGAGGCCTGCGAGCAATCGCTCCGTCTCGATGCGTCCGTGGGGCTCGACGTAACCGATGACGATGTCCGCGCCGGCGGCGCGGACGTTGCGCGCCGATTCCAGCATCGCGTAGGTCTTGCCGACGCCCGCGGACGCGCCGAAGAAGATCCGCAGCTTGCCGCGGCGCGCTGCGTCTGCCGCCCTCTGCACCCGCGCCAGGAGCTGGTCGGGGTTCGGGCGGGGCTTTGCTTCTGGCGGGTCTGACGACAAGCAACTCTCCTGCACTCGCGTTCCACGTGCCCGTCGGCGTCGCCTCCTGGCGGCGTGGACTGCGTCACGGCCTACAGCGTCGATCGCCGCTAGAACTTGTAGAGGCCTTCGACGGCCATCGAGCCCTGCTGATCGCCAAGCAACGCAGGATTCCCGTTGGTCATAAAGTATGCTCCGTTCTCGACGAAAACCACTTGATTGGACCGATCCAGCCGGCCTTCGAGGCGTATCTCGACGGACTTGGCCGGCATCCAGGCGAGCGTGAGTGTGTTCTCGCGCCACTTCTGCGCGGCGAACGTTCGGTACCCATCCCGGTCATTGAGGTATTCGCTTCGAAGCGACGCCCGCCAGTGATCACTGAACGCGTAATTCAAATAGCCCGCAAGACCCTCCCAGCGTGCGCCCCGGCCATTGGGCGCGTAGCCATCCTGACGGCCCCAATCGAAATTCAGGACGACGTTCAAAGCGTCGGTGAGCGCCCAGCTCGCAATGACATCGAGCAGCTTGCGCTGGCCCTGCGGGCCGACTGCCGTCAGTCCACCCACGCGCTCCTTGCCCCTGTACCCGTCCGCCGCGAAACTCAGCGCCTTGATCGGAGTGAAGGCCACGCCGAGCTCGACGGTCTTTGCCGCGTTCGTGTCTTTGAGATCATCCCAGCCGTTGACGACTCCAATGTTGAGCGTGAGCTGGTCGTTCGCGACCAACGTCGCGCGGATCCCCGTGTGGGCGAACGGAATCGCAAAGCCGTAGAGGATGGATCTGGAGAAGTTGGTGTCCGTGCGGGGGTCGATCGTCTCGTAGCCGGCGAGCGTGACGAAACGACCGGCAATGACGGTGAGTGGGCCGGTGGCGTATTGCACGTAAGCTTGCGGGAAATCGAACTTGGAGCGGGCGCCCGGATTGATG
Source organism: Pseudomonadota bacterium (assembly GCA_025356815.1). Lineage (GTDB taxonomy): Bacteria > Pseudomonadota > Gammaproteobacteria > Steroidobacterales > Steroidobacteraceae > CAIKZZ01. The sequence goes on along the minus strand of JANXQL010000001.1, from coordinate 22,661 downwards.
TCGTACGGCGCGAACACGTCCGCATCCTGACCGGCAACCAGGTTCACGAGGGCGCCAAAGCCCTGCTTGGGCTGGTTCGCGATCGTGATTGCCGCCTGGTGGAGCGTGACGCTGTCTTGCCGTGCGTCGAACACCCGGTCGGGGCTGCCGTTGGCGAAGAACCCGGTTCCACCCAGGCGCTGGTAGGACACATCGAGGTACCCGGAGACGGTGACACTTGCCGCGCTGAGTGCGTCGCTCGGCGCTGGTGCCGTGAGTTTCGCCGGCTCGTCCACCGCCAGCGCTGTCGTGCTGCAGCCCCAGAGCAGGGCGGGAACGAGCCACATGCCGGAATTCGAGCGCTTCATCGAAGATCCCTCATTGGGAGGGGCCGGCCAACGCGCCGCAGGCGTGCGGGCGCGGGTCAACCAGGGGGAAGGAGGTGTGACGGGCTCGGCCGGTGCTGCGGGCGCAGTTCAGTGCAGTTGGTCGAGCGCCAGGTTGAGTTCAAGCACGTTGACCCTCGGCTCGCCGATGAATCCAAGCGTTCGGCCCAGCTCGTGGGATGCAATCAGAGCATCGATTTGTGCCGGCGCGAGGCCGCGAGCGCGGGCGATCCGGCCGGCCTGGTAGCGCGCCCCGGCCACGCTGATTTCCGGATCAAGTCCGCTGGCCGAGGCCGTGACCAGATCAACCGGGATGGGCTGGGCGTTGCCGGGGTCCGCGTCGCGGAGGGCCTTCGAATTGGCCCTGACGGCGTCCATCAACGCCGGGTTCAGCGGACCGAGGTTCGATCCGGTCGACGCCAGCCCGTTGTAGGGCTGGGGCGACGTGGATGACGGCCGGCCCCAGAAGTACTTGGGAGCCGAGAACGCCTGGCCAATCAGTGTCGAGCCGATCGGCTTGCCGTCCCGCGTGACGAGACTGCCGGCGGCCTGACGCGGGAACGCCACCTGGGCGATAGCCGTGATGACGGCCGGGTAGACGATCCCGAGCAGCGCCGTCATCACGACCAGGAGAGTGACGGCGGGTCGAACGATGCGGGCAAACATGATCATTACTCCTCAGGCCCAGCCAGCAGCCGAAAGCAGCATGTCGATCAGCTTGATGCCCGGGAACGGAACGATGATGCCGCCGAGCCCGTAGACCAGCAGGTTGCGTCGTAGCAGCGCGCCGGCGCCCAATGGCCTGTACTTGACGCCCTGGATGGCCAGCGGAATCAGCACCACGATGATCAGTGCGTTGAAGATCACGGCCGATAGAATGGCCGAGCTGGGAGTCGCCAGATGCATGACGTTCAGCGCGTCGAGCTCTGGGTAGGTCATTGCGAACGCCGCCGGGATGATGGCGAAATACTTGGCGACGTCATTCGCGATCGAGAACGTCGTCAGCGCCCCACGCGTCATCAGCATCTGTTTGCCAGTCTCGACGATTTCGATCAGTTTGGTCGGATTGGAATCGAGATCGACCATATTGCCGGCTTCCTTGGCCGCCTGGGTGCCGCTGTTCATCGCCACCGCCACGTCAGACTGGGCGAGCGCGGGGGCGTCGTTCGTGCCGTCGCCGGTCATCGCCACCAGACGACCTTCGGCCTGGTGCTCGCGAATCAGCCTGAGCTTCGCCTCCGGCGTCGCCTCGGCGAGAAAGTCGTCGACGCCCGCCTCGGCGGCAATCGCGGCCGCCGTCAGGCGGTTGTCGCCGGTGATCATGATCGTCCTGATGCCCATGTGGCGCAGGTCTGCGAACCGCTCCTTGATCCCACCCTTCACGATGTCCTTGAGTTCGATGACTCCGAGGACGCGTGAACCATCGGCGACCACGAGCGGGGTACCGCCCTGATGTGCGACGCGTTGAACGGCATCGTCAACCGGCTGCGGCACGTGCCTGCCGAGGGCCTCGACGTGCTTGATGATGGCGTCCGGAGCGCCCTTGCGAACCTGGCGCTCGCCCAGGTTGACGCCACTCATCCGCGTGTGCGCGGAAAACGGCACGAACGTCGCGCCCAGTGAACGCAGATCGCGTTCGCGAAGGTTAAAGCGCTGCTTGGCCAGGACCACGATGCTGCGACCTTCCGGGGTCTCGTCGGCAAGCGACGCGAGCTGTGCCGCGTCCGCGAGTTCTTGCTCGGTCACGCCCGGGGCAGGGATGAAGCTCGCCGCCTGCCGGTTGCCCAGTGTGATGGTCCCGGTCTTGTCGAGCAGCAGCACGTCGACGTCTCCGGCGGCCTCGACGGCACGCCCGGAGGTGGCGATTACGTTGGCCTGCATCAGCCGGCTCATGCCCGCCACGCCGATCGCCGAGAGCAGGCCGCCAATGGTCGTCGGGATCAGGCAGACGAGCAGCGCGACCAGTGCGGTGATGGTGACGGGGCTGCCTGCCTTGCTGGCCTCGACGCTGAAGATCGAAAACGGGAGCAACGTGACGATGACGACCAGGAAGACGAGTGTCAGGGCGACCAGCAGGATCGTCAGCGCGATTTCATTGGGTGTCTTCTGCCGCTTCGCGGACTCGACCATCGAGATCATCCGGTCGAGGAACGTCTCCCCCGGGTTCACCGTCACCCGTACCACGATCCAGTCGGACAGTACCTTCGTGCCGCCGGTCACCGACGTGAAGTCTCCCCCTGACTCCCGGATGACGGGGGCCGACTCACCCGTAATGGCGCTTTCATCGACCGAAGCGGCCCCCTCGATGACCTCGCCGTCGGCCGGCACCATGTCCTGGGCCTCGACCAGCACGACGTCCCCCTTGCGCAGGTCCTCGGCCTTGACGTCGGTGGTCGAGCCACGATCGCCCGTGGCATCGGGCAGCTTCTTGGCGAAGACGGTCTGGCGCATGTTGCGTAGCGACGCGGCCTGGGCCCGGCTGCGACCTTCCGCGAGCGCTTCGGCGAAATTTGCGAACAGGACCGTGAAGAGCAGCCAGACGCTGATGGCGAGGATGAACCCGGTCGGCGCCTCGCCGTGACCGGCCAGCGCTTGCAGGTACAGCAGCGCGGTGACGACCGTACCGAGGTAGACGACGAACATCACAGGGTTGCGCCACTGGACTTGCGGGTCGAGCTTTCTGACGGACTCGAGCAATGCCGGGCCGAGCAGCTTTCGGTCGAACAGTGACAGGGATTGCCGGGACATCGGATTCTCTCTTACTGGACTGCGGCGAGCATGAAGTGCTCAACCACCGGACCGAGGGCAAGCGCCGGCACATACGTCAGGACCCCGATCAGCAGCACCGAGCCGATCAAAAGCGCGACGAACAGCGGTCCGTGCGTCGGCATGGTGCCCTCCGTGACCGGCACGCGCTTCTTGGCAGCCAGGGATCCGGCGATGGCCAGCGCCGAGACGATCGGCCAGAAGCGGGCGATGAACATGGCGAGGCCAAGCGCAACGTTGTAGAAGGGAGTATTCGACGAGATTCCGCCGAATGCGCTGCCATTGTTGTTGGCCGCGGAGGAGAACGCATAGAGGATCTCGCTGAAGCCGTGTGCGCCGGGATTGGCGACACCCGCCTTGCCGGCGATGGTCATGACCGCGGTCGCAGTCCCGATCAGCACGATGAAGGGCGTGGTGAGGATGAAGATCGAGGCCAGCTTCATCTCCAACGCCTCGATCTTCTTGCCGATGTATTCCGGGGTGCGACCGATCATCAGCCCGGCAATGAAGACGCCGAGGATCGCGAACATCAGCACGGAGTACAGGCCCGTGCCGACCCCGCCTGGCGCCAATTCCCCCAACTGGATCAGGAACAACGGCACGAAGCCGCCCAGCGGCGTCATCGAGTCGTGCATGGAATTGACCGCACCGCACGAGGTTGCGGTGGTGACGGCTGCGAACAGCGCCGATGCGGCGATGCCGAAGCGGGCCTCCTTGCCTTCCATGTTGCCGCCCGGCTGAGCGGCGCCCGCCAGCTGATCGACGCCCTGCCTGGCGAGCAGGGGGTTGCCATGCTGCTCGCTGTAGTAGGCGACCATCGTCAGTGAGACGAATAGCAGCAGCATCGCGGCGAGTATGGCCCAGCCCTGCCGGGTGTCGCCGACCAGCTTTCCAAAGGTGTAGGTCAGCGCGAACGGAATCACCAGGATCGCGAGCATCTCGAGCAGGTTGGTGAGCGCAGTCGGGTTTTCGTACGGGTGTGCGGAGTTCGCGTTGAAGAAGCCACCACCGTTGGTGCCGAGTTCCTTGATCGCCTCCTGCGAGGCGACCGGGCCCATCGGCAGGGTCTGGGTCTGCGTCGTGGCGGTCTGCGTCACCGCGGCCCCGGAGGCGTCCTTGACGGGGTTCCCGTGGGCGTCGGAGGTCGGGTTCCGGTAGGTCACCGCCTCGACGGTTGTCACGTCCTTGTAGCCATCGAAGTTCTGGATCACGCCCTGGCTTGCGAGGACCAGCGCGAGGACGACCGACAGCGGCAGCAGCACGTACAGCGTCGAGCGCGTGAGATCGACCCAGAAGTTGCCGATGGTTGCGACGGTGTGTCGTGCAAAGCCGCGGATGAGCGCGATGGCAACCGCAATGCCGGTCGCGGCGGACAGGAAGTTCTGGACTGTGAGCCCCGTCATTTGCACGAGGTACCCCATCGTCGACTCGCCGGAGTACGCCTGCCAATTGGTGTTCGTGATGAAGCTGATGGCCGTGTTGAACGACGAATCGGGACTGACGGCGGTGAAGTGCTGCGGATTGAGAGGCAGGAAGTACTGCAGGCGCTGCAGCGCGTAGACGACGAGGGCGCCGAGAACATTGAACAAGAGGAGCGCCAGGGCGTAGTTTTTCCAGGACATCTCCTCGCGTGAGTCGATGCCGCAAACGCGATAGATCAGCGCTTCAGTGCGTCCGCCCACGCGTCGGCTGAAGTTGGGTGAGCCGTCGAAGATGTCGGCCATGTAAGTGCCGAGCGGTCTTACGCACAGCAGCAATATTCCCAGGAATATCAGTAGCATCAGCTGAAACATGGCGTCGGCGTGCATCAGAATCGCTCCGCGCGCAGCAGGGCATACAACAAGTACCCAAAAAGAAACAGCGCCAGCGGTCCCAGGAGCCAGTACATGGGATTCATGACGACGACCCTAGGCGGTCGAGCGCCAGTACCAGGCCGTGAGTGACGAGGTATAGGGCGAGCAGAACGAACAGGGACATCGCGTCCACAGGCAGCCTCCGGCATTTGTGCGCGATGACGATAGCGCTGCAGGTGTGAAAATCGTGTGCAAATACGGCACTTGGCCTCTGGGCTCGTGCCGGGCCGACTTGCGTTGTCCGAAAAAGTCGTTAGCAGCGGTGCGATCGGGCACGCAGGTCCGGTGGGCCTGAATGGCTTGCCACGGTCCTCGTTGGTGGGCGCCGTGGAGTTTCGCGGCAGCGACGCCGTAGCCGTCTACGGGCAGGCGGTCAGGAGCGCAGCCGTCCGGCTCCAATGCCGGTGTTCCAGCGGTTCCCGTCGACGATTCGCGCCTCGCGGTAGTCGGGCAAAGCGGTCGTTCCGGGAAGGCGTCGTCCTCCGGGCGCTTGGCTCGCCTGAGCGAATGAGTGCGATGGCCGGCCTGATTGCGCGCTGTATCGCTCTGAGAAAAAAGGAAAATTCGAAGGGCAATGACTCACCAGCACACGACGCTCGGAGTAGAAGATTGCCGTGGGTGTCTGGTTTCCCGACCGCGCTGACCGCAGGCAGCAGTGCCGTGCGTCCCACGACGGCGGGTTCGGCGCTACGATACGCGGGTGGCACTGTCCTCCCCGTCGAAGGCGAGGTTGTGCCGGCGTACCGGCGACGCCGGACTTGTGGGCATCGCGGGCAAGCACCGCAGTTAGGGAGGGAGCGTGGAGATGACCAGGCATTCAAAGCGTTGGCACGCGGGCGTCAGCGTCGTCGTCGCCGCTGTCGCGGGACTGGTCTTCGCGGCGTCTATCGCGGCCGGCGAACCGGTGACGCCGGGCTGGCGAGAGACCGTGCGTCGGTTCGCGGCCGAGCACTTCCACCATCCGGCCTGGGGCTACTCGCATTCGGTCCGCGACTACGAACTTGCGACGGCACTGGCCCGCGAGGACGGCGTCGCACTCGACGATGACGTGCTCTATGCGGCGGCCTACCTGCACGATGTCGCGGCGTTCGCGCCGTGGGACCGGGAGAAGGAGGGGATCGACCACGCCGATGAAGGCGCGCGCGTCGTGGAGGGGATCCTGACGGGGACGGGATTTCCGAAGCAGAAGCTCGAGGCGCTGCAGAACGCCATCCGAACGCACATGTTCGACCGTCAGCCGGTCGGTCCCGAGGCGATCTACCTGCACGATGCCGATGCGCTCGACTGGCTCGGCGCGATTGGCGTCGCCCGGATCGTCGCGACCGTCGACCCGGACGGGGGTGACCCGGACGGACCGAAGGCGATCAGGATGCTGGAGGAAAACCTCGCGTCCGTTCCGCAGGGTGTTCGGTCTCCCGCGGCGCGGCATCGAGTGCCGGCACTGCAGGCCGAACTGCGCCAGTTCATCGATAGCCTGAAGCGTGAGACGGACGGACTGCGCACGCTGTAGTGCCGGTCGCGGCGCGGATTGGGGCGGCATCGGCTTCGCCTAACTCCTAAGTGATTGATTATAGGAAATTTCGCGATCGCACCTGTCGGTCCCTGAGAGGCACACAGCCCTAAATCCGCGCCGCCGAGCGCTCAATCACGTCGGGATTCACCGGATGCGGGGTGAGGAAGCCGCGCGTAGCATCGATAACCTGCGTGGCATTTGCGATTTAGTCGCGCGCAGTGGCTCGCTTTCGCTGCGAAGGACGACGCCCGTGGAGACAGACACGCCGGCTGCATCGCGCAGCATGGCGGCGACGCTGCAGGACCCGGCCACGTACGGCCGCTCGCCCTTTCACGACCGGACGCCTCCGGCCGGGCCGATCGCGCTGTGCGAGACGCACATTTCCTGGGTCGCGCTTGCAGGTCCCTTCGCCTACAAGGTCAAGAAGCCGCTCCGGTACGATTTTCTGGACTACGGCAGCCTCGAACGGCGACGCGCGGCCTGCCTCGTCGAGCTGGGCCTGAACCGTCGCTGGGCGCCCGGGCTGTATCTGGAACTGAGTCACTTGGTCCGAACGCAGGACGGCCTGTTCTTCGACGCCGACGGAGCGCCGGTCGAGTATGCGGTGCGCATGCGTCGCTTTTCGCGTGACGAGCAGCTCGACCGCCTGGTCGCACGGCGTACCGTGGCCGCGGCGGAGGTGGCACGCCTCGGCGCCTTCCTGGCCGACCAGCACGAGCGCGCGCCGCGGGCCGATGACGCTCACGGTGATCCGGCCGTCCTGCAACGCGCCGCCCGCCAGACCCTCGACACGCTGCGTGCCACGCGAACGGGTGACGCGCTCCCGGTGCTGAGCGACTGGATCGCGACGGCGTGGCCGGATCTCGAGGTTCGGCTACGGTCCCGGCGCGCGGCCGGCTGCGTGCGCGAGTGCCACGGTGACCTGCATTGCGGCAACGTCGTGCGCTTCGGCGACGCCCTGGTGCCCTTCGACGGCATCGACTTCGACCGGCAGCTGCGCTGCATCGACGTCGCCAGCGACATCGCGTTCCTCGTCATGGATCTGGGCGCGCGCGGACGGGCGGATCTGGCGATGTCGTGTCTGAGCGCCTGGCTCGAGCGCTCGGCGGACTACGATGCAGGTGCCTGCCTGCGGTTCTGGCTCGTGTACCGGGCGCTGGTGCGCGCCAAGGTGGCGGCCCTGCGCGCTGTGCAGTTGTCCGGCGAGGAGGCGAGCGCGGCGATGAACGAATCAGCCTCGTACGTCGGCTACGCCGGGACTGCGCGACGCGCCGCTGCGGCAGCCTCGTACTGATGCACGGCTATTCCGGTTCCGGCAAGAGCACGCTCGCTGCCGAACTCGTGCCGGCATTTGCTGGCGTTCACGTGCGGGCCGACATCGTCAGACAGCGGACCGCACCGGCCGCCGCCAGGACGGCCCGTGCATCCGGACTGAACGAGGGGCTGTACACGCCGGCGCAGACGGCACGGACCTATGAGCAGCTCTGCGTGGCCGCCAGGGGCCTGCCGCAGTCGGGCCTCAACGTCATTGCCGATGCGACCTTCCTGGACGCGCGGCGACGCGAGCCGTTTATCGCGCTCGGGCGAACACTCGGCGCACCGGTCATCCTCGTCTCCTGCGAGGCATCGCCAGACGTACTGCGCGCGCGGGTCGCCGCGCGCCGGAACGGTGCCTCGGAAGCGACACTGGCGGTGCTCGAGCAGCAGCTCGCGACCGGGAGCACGCTCGCCGAGTCGGCGACGGTACCGGTCGTCACGGTCCGCACGGAGATTCCATCGAGTGTCGTTGGGGTCTGTGCGGCGCTCAAGGTGGCCGGTCGCGCAGCTTCTGACCCGCACGGGGGACTGCCCGTCCACTGATCGGCCAAGGATCGGTTGCTTGTCGGCGGTACGGCGCGGTCGCGCAGACTCAGCCGCCGGTGCATCAGCCGGCGCCGGCGAGCCGCCGCTCCTCGGTCGTCGCATGCTCGCGGTCCCATGCCGCGAGCCGGGGTGCCATCAGGCGCTTCCACAGTGGCGGGATCATCGTCAGCAGGATCGTCGTCAGGTAGCCGTTGATCATCACCGGCGCCTCCGGAAACGGTCGCAGATCCTGGTACGGTACGCCGGCGTTCGCATGATGATGCGAGTGACGGCTCAGGTTGAACAACGACCAGGAGCTGATGCGCCGGTTGGTGTTCCAGGAATGGCGTGGCTGGACCGGCGTGCCGGGCACCCGCACCAGCCCGTAGTGCTCCATGTAGTTGACGATCTCGAGCAGCGCCTTGGCCCACAGGCCGCAGGCGACAAAGAACCCGAGCCCCCGCCAGCCGCCGATCAGCCAGGCGCCGGCCAGCAGCGCGATGCTCATCAGCTGCCCCCGCAGCACGCGGTTTTGCCAGCCAAAGCGCGCCGCGCCCCGGCGGGCCAGCCGCTCGCACTCGATGTGCCAGCCGCTGACGTTGCTTTTCACGGTCGAGACGAAGATGTGCATGTAGACGTTGCGGCCTCGTGGGGCTGTCGCCGGATCGGCGGCGGTCGCGACGTAGCGGTGGTGGCCGTAGACGTGCTCGATCGCGAACACTGTGTCGAAGCTGAACGCGAGCATCCAGCGGCCGACGATCATCGACACCCGGTCCCGAGTCCGGTGCGTGAGTTCGTGTCCCGGGATCGTTCCTGTCGTGCCGATCATCAGCCCCGTCAGGATGAAGGCGGAGAAATGCTGCGCTGAGGTCGTCGCCGCCCGCGCAGCGAGCATGTCGTAGCCTGTCGCTGCGGTCAGCATCGCGCCGAAGCCGAGCGGATCGCCCGGGCTGACGCTCCAGACGGCGGCGAAGGTGAGCAGGCACAGCAGCGGCAGCGCCATCCAAAGCTGTGCGGTCAGCAGGTCCGGGTGTCCGAAGCGCGGCGTGGACTCGTCGTTGCCGGCCAGCGCATCGCCCAGCACATAGAAGGCGACGATGGCCAGCACGCCGATTCGGATCGTGGCGCCACCGGCGAGGATCACGCCGACCGACAGCAGGCCGATCGCGTGGAACAGGAAGAACTTCAGGTAGTGGAGGATCTTCATGGCCTGCAGGACAAGACGACCGGGGCTCGGGAACGAGGCGTGTCCCGACTCTAACAACACTGGCGTTCAGACGGCATCCGTAGGCTCGATGCGGTCGGGGTCCGCGGTCGGGTCCTCTGCAGCCTTGGCAGGCCCGCGCAATCCTCAGGCGCTAGTTCTCTGGTCCCGATGGGACAGACCCGCGTCGATACCGGGGTTCGGCACCGGTCGGTGGCCGATGACTCATGGAGGTTCTCTGCGTTGATTGATTTTGACCAAATTCATCGCCCTCCGGCCCGTCCCATGAGCTGCCGCCCTCCCAGATTAGTGATCACGTTCGGTCGTCCCTCCGGCGCGGATTGCCGAGGGGTGCGTTCGGTCGCCGTGACTGGCAGTCGCGCCGGGTGGGGCTACGATGTCGGCAGAGGCTTGGACATGGACCGCGTCTATCGCGATCGCGCGCAGGCGGGACAGCTGCTCGGCGTCGCCGTCAAGGCGAGGTTCGGCGCGACGCCGGCGCTTGTACTCGGACTGCCACGGGGTGGCGTGCCGGTGGCGGCGGCGGTGGCCCGTGCGCTGGGCGCTCCGCTGGATGTGATCGTCGTGCGCAAGGTCGGGGTCCCGACACGCCCTGAACTGGCGATGGGCGCCGTCGCGCCAGGCGGCGTCACGATCCGTAACGACGACGTGCTCGCGCAACTGCCTCAGGCGGCGGCACAGTTCGACGTCGTCGCCAGCCGGGAACGGGTGGAGGTCGCCCGGCGCGAGCGCGCCTATCGAGGCGCCCGCCCGCCGCTTGCGTTGAACGACAGCACCGCCATCCTGGTCGATGACGGTGTCGCGACCGGGGCCACGGTGCGCGCGGCGATCGCCGCCGCTCGGCAGCTCGGTGCCGCCCACGTCGTCGTCGCGGTTCCGGTGGCCTCGATCCAGGCCCTCGCGATGCTGCAGGCCGAGGCCGACGATGTCGTCTGCCTCGAGGCGCCGTCGCAGTTCATCGCGGTCGGTCAGTGGTACCTGGACTTCCCGCAGGTCACCGACGATGAAGTTCGAGAGTTGCTCCTGCCGGCGTGACCTGCGAGTCGTGGGACGCCGCCGGCCTTAGGTGGCGCTGGAACCAACCGCCTGCGAGCTCGACGACCTGCTCGAGCGCACCCGGCTCTTCGAACAGATGCATCGCCCCGGGCACGACCTCGATCCGGTGCTCGCAGGAGAGCCTTGCCGCGGCCCGCTCGTTGAGCCCGAGCACCTCCAGGTCGTCGCCGCCGACGATCAGCAGCGTCGGCGCCCGAACCGATCCCAGCACCGCCTGCGCCAGATCCGGTCGCCCGCCGCGGCAGACTACGGCCGCGACGTCCGCCGGGCACTGCGCGGCCGCGACCAGCGCGGCTGCGGCCCCCGTGCTTGCCCCGAAAAGCCCGATCGGCAGCGCCGCGACCAGCGGCGCCTGACGCGCCCACTCGATGGCCTCGACCACGCGCGCGCCGAGCAGCGCGATGTCGAAGACATTCTGCCGATCCTTGGCCTCCGGTGGCATCAGCAGGTCGAACAGCAGCGTTCCCAGCTGCAGGCGACGCAGTTCCGCCGCGACGAAGTTGTTGCGGTAACTGAAGCGGCTGCTGCCGCTGCCGTGCGCGAAGATGACGAGGCCGCGCGCGTCGGGCGGCAGCTTCAGCAGGCCTTCCAGCTGCTGCTCCCCGATCAGGAACTCCCGCGAGACGAGCGAGGCGGGCACGTTCAGCTCCTCGGTCCGGCCACCGCCTCGCGCACCAGCAGCACCGGCGCCGGGCTCGAGCGCACGACGTATTCCGCGTCGCTGCCCATCACCAGCCGGTACAGACCGCGGCGCCCGTGCGTCCCGAGCACGATCAGTTCCGCCCCCCAGGTTCGTGCGTGCTCGACGATCGACTCACCGGCCGAGCCGCCCATGACGTCCAGGCAGAGCGTTTCCGGCTCGACGCCCCGTTCATGGGCGAGGGCTCGCGCGGCCGTGAGAATCTCCTCGCCGCGAGCCCGGAAGCACTTCAGTAGCTCCGGCGCGTGCACCGCCGCCTCCACCCCGACGAAGGCCGCCTGGTCATTGACCACGTGCAGCAACCGGACGGTCGAGCCGAGCGCGCGTGCGACCCGAAGGGCCTCCTCCAAACCACGCGTCGAAGTGGCACTGCCGTCGACGGGGACCAGGATCTTGGCATACATGGCATCACACCTTGCTCGAATGACGGGCCAATGAACGAACCTGTGCTGGGTATGGGGTCCGGATCGCGGAACACCATCGGGGTATCTGCCTACCGCGGTTCGTCGTGGTGCCGCCTCGTCGTCGATGCCTTCGCGCCCGTCGCCGGGGGGGGCGACGCGGGGGCGTCATGGCGTCGCAAGCGGCTCACGGCAGCCGGCGCGCGCCCCGATCCCGATGCCGAAAGTGAGGCGGATCCCGTTCCGGCGAGGCCCGCCAGGCGCTCTGTGTACAATCGGCATGATCGGCTGCCGATCCGGCTGCAACCACTCCTTATATCCTTAGCTTAAGAGGCCCATCGTGCCCGCGCTACTGCCCCAACCCGATCCCGAAGGCCTGCTCGAGTATTCCGTCGTCTACACGGACCGCGCCCTCAACCACATGTCGCAGCGCTTTCAGGGCGTCATGCGCGACCTCTCGAGGATCGTGAAGACCGTCTACCACGCGCGCTCCACCGTCATCGTGCCGGGCAGCGGGACCTTCGGCATGGAAGCCGTCGCCCGGCAGTTCGCGACCGACAAGCGCTGCCTGATCATCCGCAACGGCTGGTTCAGCTTTCGCTGGACGCAGATCCTGGAAATGGGGCGGATCTCGAGCGACACGCGCGTGCTGAAGGCTCGCCGGATCGGGGAGGGCGTCGAGGCGCCGTTCGCTCCCGTTCCAATCGCCGAAGCCGTCGCCGCGATTCGGGAGTTCAGGCCCGAGGTCGTGTTCGCGCCGCACGTCGAGACGTCCGCCGGCTTGATCCTGCCCGACGACTATCTGACGCGACTCGCTGCTGCCGTGCATGAAGTCGGCGGACTGTTCGTGCTCGACTGCATCGCGTCCGGAACGGTCTGGGTCGACATGGCCGCGACGGGTGTCGATGTCCTCGTCAGCGCGCCGCAGAAGGGCTGGAGCGGACCGCCCTGCTGCGGGATCGTCGCGCTTGGCGAGCGCGCGCGGGCACGGATCGACGAGACGACGAGTTCGAGTTTCGCCTGCGACCTCAGGAAGTGGCTGCAGATCATGGAAGCCTATGAGTCCGGAGCATTCGCCTACCACGCGACGATGCCGACCGATGCGCTCGCCGTCGTGCGCGAGGTCATGCTCGAGACCGAGACGCTCGGGTTTGAAATGATCGCGCGCCGTCAGAAGGATCTCGGCGCGAAGGTGCGCGAGCTGCTCTCGAAGCGGGGCTTCGCAAGCGTTGCGGCGGAGGGGTTTCAGGCACCGGGCGTCGTCGTCAGCTATACGACGAATCCCGCGATCCAGTCGGGCAAGGCCTTCGCGGACGCGGGCCTGCAGATCGCTGCGGGTGTCCCGCTGCAATGCGATGAAGGTCCGGACTTCAGGACATTTCGCGTCGGCCTGTTCGGGCTCGACAAGCTGCTCAACATTCCCCGGACGCTGGCTAGCCTGGCCGCAGCATTGGATAGCATTCCGTCGTGAGGCACTGAGCGTCGCGTCGAGGGGGGATGCGCGGAAATCCCAACGTGACGCTGCCCTCGACGCGGGGGTTGCGCACCGATTCCGACCCGTTCCAGCCGCTTGTTCGGTAAGCCCGCGACGTCTCACGCGAGCTGCTGGCGACGCTGCGCATCAATCACATGCGCCGCGCCGTCCAATGCGTCGCCCGCAAGGCGCCGGGCGCTCGCGCCGTCCCGGATCGCTACGTTACCGAAGGTGGGGCGCGTGGGCACGTCACCAGAACGCCGGGAAATCGGCGTGATCGATCCGTGCTACAGGGCCTGAGGCTCGGCGCTGCCGCGGCCAACTCTCGCCAACGTTCGGGTGTGGCAATGGATCCACTTGCCAGCCCGGCACGCCGGACCAGCATCGCAGCTTGGTGAACGTTGCCTGCGGTGCGCATCACTCGTCTGCAGAGGCGCCCACCGCACAGCCACCCAGCGGAAGATGCACCCGGGAAATCGACTGCAGTCGCACCAGACGAACCGCCGCTGCCTGCCGATCACTCACCACCGGCATGATGCCGTCACCCAGCAGCCCCTCAACGGATTGTCCACCGAGCCACACTTCAGCACACGGCTGGCGCTGCACTTCTCCATCACGATCGAAGCTGTAGGCGGGCAGGTGATCGATGTCCAATGCGGGGTTCGCAACACCCGCCCACCCGCCATCGGCGAACGCACGGCCTGCCACGAACGCGATCGCAAGGGAGCCAGAACCCCAGAGAAATGCCTCGTGGATCGGCTCCGAGGGCTGCTCTTCAAACACAAACCGTTCGGTCGCGTCGGTGCGCTTGCCGTACGGCAGGCGCAGCAGGATGCGTGGCGCGACAAGACCGATCCAGGGCGCCACGGCGCTCTGCCGTAGCGACCGCCAGCGTCCGGCCGCCTCGGCCTCCAGCGGCTGCCACTGCAGCGGGTCTGGCAGGTCCGCAATGGAGTGACAGCCGACGAGCGACGTTTCCGCTGCCAGCACAATCGGCCCCCCGGCGTGGGACGCGACGGCGCCGAGGGCAGCGGCAAGATCCAGGTCCTTGGCGGTCGGACCGACGGCAAAAAGACCCACCAGCAGCGCCCACCCAGGCGTCTCGCCCGGCGCGCGCGAGCTCAGGGCGCGATGAAGCCCTGAATTCAATGGAGTCGCGTGCGCAGACGCAAGATCAGTCGTCAATTCGTCGCGCGTGACATCGAGCAGGTAGAGTTGCAGCTCCTCGTTCAGTTCGAGCTGCGACACGAGCCACTGCACACCACGCCAGGCGCTTTCGAGCGCGCCGAAGGCAGGCTCGTGCATGATTCCCCGCATCTGCACGCCGATGGTGGAATCGATCGTCTCGACATACAGGGACTGCAGTGCGGTGATGTCGGGCACGATATGGGGCGCGACCGCCACTCGAATCAGGGCATCGACGGTTTGATCGAGCCGCCGTGCAGCGGCCGTGCCGGTGGAGCGTGTGTTGCCCAGCAGCCGTTCCAGCGTCCCGGCGTTGGTCTCGTCGACCACGGCGACGTCGGCGGGCCTGGGACTGGCGGGGGCGGTCGTGACGCGGCCAGGTGCCTGCAATTCCGCCGCTACTGCCTCAAAAGTCGACGGATTGAGGAGGCGATCACGCAGGTCGCGCAACTCGCCCAGCGTGGCGACGCGCTCATACAGGCGATCCGGGTGAAAGTCGTCTAGGTCGCGCATCTCAAGCGTCGTCGCCGCGATTCCCGGCTCGGTCGGCAGCGTCACGGCGGGTGCGAGCCGCTCGAACACTTGGTCGAGGGTGTCCAGATCGAGCCGGTGCAGTTTCCGCTGTGCCAGCGAGGCCGCGTCTTGAGTGCCGCGCGGCCCGCGACCGCTGAAATCACCCAGCAGCAGCAGCCGCATCGGGTCACGCGCAGAGCGGCGGGGTGTCGAGCCGGGGGTGCCAATTCCGACACTGAAATCCAGGCGTGCAGGCATGGGACGAGCTCCGGGCGCGGGCCGCGACTGGACGGAGTCTACCGCTTCGCGAACCGAGGTGGTTTGCCCGGCAAGCGGTCGAGTCCGCAGCTGGCCGCCTGCCGATGGGCGGTAGGACCATAATCAGGTTCAAGGCAGCTTCGGAAGACATCGGTCCACCCCGCCTCGAAATCCCGATCGGCGTGACGGCTCTGGACCTGCTCGAGGCAGTGACTTCCCAGACCCCGGTGCAACTCGCGTCGGAGGGGCGGACCGAACTTGTGCGAACGGCCGAACTGCGCTTTCAAAAGGGCGTTGACCTGACCCATCAGCCGCTGGCGAAATACGCTGTGGCGCGCGAGTTGCTGGAAGCTGCGCTCCTTGTGCGCATCACCAATCCGGGTTCTCCATCGTCGAACGGTCGATAAGACTCTGCCGAAACCCAAAGGAACGAGCCCGTGTGCACGAAGTACCTGAGCCCGGACGACGCGGCCATCGAGCGCTATTGGCAGGTTCGGCCCGGGCAGGCATGGCCGATGAAGAGCATGTTTCCCCGCGCGCTGGGACCGTTCATCCGGCGCGTCGCGGCTGGCAGCTCGAACATACGGGAGTGCGTCATCGGCCAGTGGGGCCTGATCCCGTCATTCGCGAAGGAGCCGAAAGTCCCGTACTCGACGTTCAATGCCCGATTCGAGGAACTGTCCGACAAAGCGTCGTATCGAACGCCGTGGGCGCGCGGTCAGCGGTGCATCATCCCGGCCGAGTCGTTCGACGAGCCCAACTGGGAGACCGGGCGCAACCTCTGGTGGACGTTCACGCGCAACGACGGCACGCCGTGGGGGCTCGCGGGGCTGTGGAATACCTGGGTCGATCGCTCCACCGGGGAGATCCACGAGAGCTACACCATGCTGACGGTGAATGCCGATGCGCACCCGCTGTTGAGGCGGATGCACAAGCCAGATCCTAAATACGGGCCCGACGAGCAAGACAAGAGGTCCGTCGTGGCAATCGAGCCGTCGGACGTTGAATTGTGGCTATGTGGTGAACGAGACGAAGTTCGCAAGCTCGTGGCGCCGCCCGCGATGGACGTGCTCGACGGCGCCTGCGCATCGAATGGAATTCGCTAGCCGCGCGAATCGTCGCGCCAAGCGTAACGAGAGCGGGGGCGCTTGCAGAATCGCTACTTCTTCGCCAGTGCGCTGCCCAAGCTATGAATAGGGGTTGGCATCGGGGCAAGGGCGAAGAATGGCGCGCTGTCTATCGCTGACGGCGTAACGCCTGCCCGCGAATCCTCCTGCTGCATCGCAGCGAACTGCGCATGATCTTAGCGAAGACCGGTCGGGCACGCGAGCGCCCCGCCGTGGGCGCGGTTGCCAGACGAGGCTGGCCGGATCCGGACAGACGGATCGCAGCCCTGCATTCCGCCGGCGCTTAAGCGCCTGGCGAGCGCTCGATGATGTCAGCGAATGCGCTGCGCATGTCGCGAGGCGTATGCTCGCGTCCGTGAACGGTCATTGCAGGCCAGGGAGGCGAGCGATGAGCAACCCTTGGGTTAACGCCGATGGACGTGTCGCGCATCCCAATTCTCCCTCCGGTGGAGGGGGTGGCGGCAGCTTCAGTTCGCAGCGGATTCTGGGGAACCAGACGTACAATTCGCACGTTCCCCACCCGCAGTCGCCTGCGGCGCGATACCTGATGCTGTCGAATGATGACAAGCAGCACCTGATCGCAAACAGTCGTCGTCATCACGTGATGGCAAGCGCAGCCGATATCGCTTCCGTTCTGAGGGCCGTGCGGTTGATCCTCGAAAGCAAGGAGGTGCCGGAGGAGGTTCCGGCATCCTTCCGCGACGCCCTCGAGGACCTATCCAATGCTCTGGTCGACCGATTTGGTGACAGGAAGCTTGGCTTTGATCACGCGATTGAAAGATTAACGCCGGTGCTCGCTGCTGCCGACGCGGACTCCAGTCTTGCGTCGCTAAAGCGCGCCCTTTCCATAGACCGCCTGATTGGGCAGTGGCTGACGGTGTGTTCCTGGGGGGCTGCGGTACTGCCCAAGCCCGAGCTGCATGCGAAGTATGAATATTACCGAGTGGCGGAGGGTGGTGAAACGATCGGGGATGTTGCCGCCTCCGTCGGCCTCGAAAGCTTCGGGCCGATGCGTCACGCTGCGTACGGCTATGCCGCAAACATGCGCCTTGCTGCTGGCGACAAGGTCTATGTGCCATTCCCACCCGACCGCCTGGAGAACCTGATCGATACTTTTAGGGAATTGATTAAGGCCAATATGGAGGATATGAAGGAAGTTGCGGAGATGCTCGAGAAGAGCAACAAGGAATATGAACGCGCGCTATGCGTTGCCGATGCCCTGACATTGGGCGCGGGCCTGATGAAGGGCGGCGCAAAACTCGCGATTGCAAAAGTCGTCAGGAAAGGAGCCCTGAGGGAGGGCGTCGCGCGAGGATTCTCCAAGAACTACGCCAAGATGGTAAGGCACGAGTTCGCGGAACTGGTGCGTGAAGAGATAGACGATTCCGCCGCCGAGGTGGTCGCGTTCGCGACAGGCGCGGCACCCCTCACGCACAACGTCGGCTATCTGGTCGCGCGACATGCGCTGGGAATCAAGAGCAAGGTCTACTGGTTCGAACTGGCCACCGCCCTTTACCTCGGCAATTGGAAGGTATGGCTGTATGGCCCGGAGGCGATCGCGGAAGCCAGAATCGAAAAGATGAAGATGGAGATCGCACCGCACATCTTCGAACTTCGCTTGGCCATCGAACTGATGAGCAACCAATTGGAGTCATCAATCTACGCCGAGGATTGAGCCTTCACCTGATGGGCGCCCGCGCGCCGGCTTGGCGGATGCGCAACCGGGCGGGACGGCGGCTGCAGGTCTTGCCGGTGCCCAACCGGCGTACGCGGCAGGGAGAATGCGATACCTGCGTCAGGCCTGGCGGGAGCGACGAGCGGCGTGGTACACGTCCATCACGAGGCGTCAGGGCGCTAACGGATCCGAGAACTGAGGCGCATGTCCGAAAACCAGGCGCTGTTGATGTTGTAGATCACATCCGCCAGTGCCATGGCAGTGCGCTTGAGCGGTATGCCGAGTATCCCGATGTCAAATGTCGCTAGCAGCTGCCCAAACTCAGGAGTGAGTTCGAGGTCGTCCACACAGATGGTGACGTATATGTCGAAGTACCCGCGCAGGTGGTGCGCTTGCACGCGGATCGGAGCGGCTGCCTTACAAAGCGGTTCTGCGCCTATGAAGATCCTTGCGCTCAAATACTCTCGGTAAGAGATCGGTGCCCAGCCCGGGCCCGTCCATTGGCTTGATAAAGCCATTGACGACCTCGGGTACGACAGTCGCAAGCTCCTTGTAATACCCTGTATAGAACGCGCGCACGCTCTCCTGAATCAACGTGTTGGGCTGGCTGAACGCCATGTGTATTGCGGCGGCATAGCTGATCGGGCCGATACAGTCGTGCGCTGCAAACGGACGATGATAGGTGGCCGCCATGCTGGCAATCTTTCGGCCTTCGGTAAGTCCGCCAGCCCACGATAAGTCCACCATCACGACGTGCATGGCGTCGCGGTCGAGAAAATCCTTGTAGGGCCAGCGACTGCCCAGGGTCTCGCTGGCGCACACCCATACGTTCGTGGATCGCGCGTATTCAGCCAATGCTTGCGGTGAGTTCATCACAATGGGGTCCTCGAACCACATCGGCTTGAACGCCTCGAGTTCGCGGGCGATCTTGAGCGCCGTCGGGAGATTCCACAGGCTGTGGAATTCGACCATGATCTCCATGCGATCGCCGACGGCCCTGCGGATCTTCTCGAACGGCTCAAGGCAGGACTTCAGTTGCGCGCTGGTGATGTAGCGCCCCCCGGTTTCCCGCGCCGCGATGTCAAACGGCCATATCTTCATCGCGGTGATGCCGCTCTCGAGCAGGCTTTCGGCCAGCGCGTCCGCCCGATTCATGAACGCGTCGAGGTCCTCGTACGGGCCCGCGACATCACTTGGCTTCCAGTTTGCCAGCGCCCGAAAGTCGCCAGATCGCACGTACTTGTAGCCGGCGCACGTGTTGTAGACGGGGAGGCGATCAAAACAGGTGCCGCCGAGCATCTGGTGCACCGGTTGCCCGCAATGCTTGCCGAACAGGTCCCACAGCGCAATGTCGACGGCGGAGGCAGCCCGATACTCGACTCCAGTGGAGGACTGCGCAACCGGCAGAGCCGTCATTAGCGCGTTCAGGTACTCGATGCGCAAGGGATCGGCGCCGAGCAGGCGCGGCGCGAGAGCTTCGTGAATGTGCGCTTCAACGGCGCGGGCGCCATAGAATGTCTCCCCGATGCCTACGTGACCGGCGTCGGTGTGAACCTGGACCCAGAGCAGGTTCGGAAACTCATCAAGCACTATCGTTTCAAGCGCCGTAATTTTCACGAGCGACCACCTTAGAGTGCCCCAAGTCATCTTGAGCCGTCGCCCAGGCTGATTCCTGCAACTCGCGCAACACTTGGAATTGCTGTCCCAGTATTGGCGGCCGGTATCGGAGTGTCAACGACCTGGGGTTGCCGCGCGACAGGCTGTGGCAGGGACTGCGATCGACTGCGCTGCATTTCTTGGCATGCAATCGAGCCGACGCGCCGCTGCAAGGAGCGCGGCATCCCGCAGCGCTGACACTGTGCGTCTCTGGATCAGACAACGACGGGCCTGGTGGCCGCTGGCGCGACCGTGTCTTACGCCTCGACGGGCGACGGGCGACGGATTCACGCAGTTGTTTCGGGAGGCCGGTCACGCCGTCAGTTGCGACAATCTTCGGCGCAATATAACATCACTCAGCTGGAACTACTGTCCCGCTACATGGGACGTTCATGAATGAAACCACCGGCGCACTGACCGATCTCTCATGGCGCTTGGGACGGGCTCAGCTAACACGCGAACGCGCTGCCGGATCGGTGCGGACCTGTGTCGTGGTGATTGGCGGTCTGTGTCTCGCAGACGGTTGGGGGAGTCGTTTTCATGAACGCAATGGGAGTGGCAGTGTCACGGTCCCCGGCGCCGGGTGCGGACTGCGAATACATCATCGTTGGTGGTGGAACCGCCGGCTGTGTCGCCGCGTGGCGCCTGCTTACCGAAACCGATGCGCGCGTGGTGATGCTGGAGACGGGTGCCGACTATGCGAGCCCGTACCTCAAGCTGAGTCCGGGCTATTCAAGGCTGGTGCCGAAGGGAGTTCACTGCACGCTCCACCAGACTGTCCCCCAGGCGAACGCCGGCAACAGA
Source organism: Pseudomonadota bacterium (assembly GCA_025356815.1). Taxonomy (GTDB): domain Bacteria; phylum Pseudomonadota; class Gammaproteobacteria; order Steroidobacterales; family Steroidobacteraceae; genus CAIKZZ01. Next base: position 2,248 of record JANXQL010000001.1, on the reverse strand, counting down.
GTCCTGGAGATTGCAACGGGGCGAGTGCTCGGGGGTGGTAGCAGTGTTAATGCGCAAGTCTACATGCGCGGCTATCGAAGCGACTACGATCGATGGGGGCTGTCAGCCGGGAGTGACCTTTGGAACTGGGCAGCGATGCTGCCGCACTTCCGCCGCCTCGAGGGGAACCAGAAGTTCGATGGAGAATTCCACGGCAGTGCCGGCCCCCTCGTCGTGGCCGATCCCGGGTATTTCTGCGAGTACAGTCGCCTTTTCGTCAAAGCCGCGCAATCGCGGGGCCTGCCATTTACGGCAGACTTTAATGTGGGAGCCCCTGTTGGCACCGGCTTCCTGCAATTCACCGCGCGTGGCGGCCGGCGTTGCAGTGCCGCAGAGGCATTTCTTGGGAAGGTCCGGTCAAATCCGCGATTTCGGCTCATCACCCGAGCGCAGGTCAATCGAATCGTGTTCGAGGGTTTTCGAGCAGCCGGGGTCGAGTACGTTCATCGTGGTCGGCCACACACGCTGAGGTGCAGTAGTGAGGTGTTGCTGGCGGCGGGCGCTCTGGCATCGCCGAAACTGCTGATGCTGTCGGGGGTTGGCCCGGAAGCGCAGCTGCGACGTTTCAACATTCCCGTGCTCGTGAACCTGCCGGGCGTGGGGCAAAACCTCCACGATCACGCCGGATCGCCGCTGGTGCTCGCAGGAAATTCACGGGGATTCGGATACTTTCGCCAGGATCGTGGGTGGCGGCTGCTCTGGAACCTCCTGGAATACGCACTTTTTCGCCGGGGCCGGCTGACGACTGTGGGAGGGGAGGCGACCTCTTTCCATGCAACGAGCGAAGGCGCGACCCCGACCGTGCAGATCTATTGTGTCCCGATGATCGGCTATGCCAACACCGGCGCCGACTCGATCCCCGCGGTGGACGGCGTCAAGCTCCATGTCACACTTCTGCGACCGCATTCACGCGGGTCCGTGTCGCTTCGCTCGGCGAATCCGGATGACCTGCCGCTCGTCGATCCAAACTACCTTGCCGATGGCCGGGATCTGAAAAACCTCGTCGAGGGACTGAAGATCGCCCGGGAGCTTGCGGCTACGACACCATTGCGCGAGGGTCTGACGGCCGAACTGCGGCCGGGCGCTGCGGTCAAGGACGACGCCGCCATTGCCGACTACATCCGTTCGACCGTACGCACCGACTGGCATCCGGTCGGGAGCTGCCGGATGGGGCGCAGCGGTGACCCCATGAGCGTCGTCGACGAAACACTCGCGGTCATGGGCGTCGATGGCCTCAGGGTCATCGACGCCTCTGTCATGCCAAACATTGTCAGCGCGAATACGAACGCCCCAACCATGGCACTCGCAGATCGGGGCCTTTCACTGATGCTCTCGTCCGGGGCGATCAGCGGCCAATTGGGCCCCTGACCGGCGCGTGGCCGCGCGTGGGTGGCGGCGTGCGCTCAGGCTGTAATGCACTGCAGCGACGTGGCGCGAGCGATGCGGACGTATAGAATTCCATCCGCTGGAACAACCATCCTTGCCGATGGAATAGCCGCCGGACTCGCGCTAGAATCAATCTTCAGGCAGCTGCCGGGCATGCAGCTTGGGCCCGCGCCTTCCACCGATCACGCCGAACGCCAGGAAAGAAAGCATGAGCTCAGCCAGTGACCTGCCCGAATCCAGGAACGGTGGATGGACGCCGGACCTGCCGCTGACCGTCCCGGCACCGCTGATGTGGCCGCCGCGGCCACTGCTGCTTCTCAAGTATATCTTCGGCTTCCCGGGACTCTTCTTTCCGTGGCTTTCGGTGTACGCGCTGATCGCCGTTGGTCTGTGGGCACTCCTGCAGGCATCGGGCGCCGACGTCGCGCGCCCGTCCGTAGGCTGGATCGTGCTGCTGCTTGCGTGTAACGAGGTCATTGCCGCGAGCTTCTATGGCGCGTGGCACTTCGTGCTCTACGGTCGCCGGTTCCAAGGCACCAAGTTCAAGTACAACGCCAGCTGGCCGAAGGAGCAGAGCCACCTATTCCTGTTTGGCAAGCCAATGCTCAGCAATATCTTCTGGAGCCTCGCGTCTGGCGTTCCGATCTGGACGGCTTACCTTGCGCTCACGCTCTGGGCACAAGCGAACGGGCTCGTTCCGCTGGCGAGCTGGTCGCAGTCACCCCTCTATTGCACGCTTCTGCTACTCGGCCTCGTCTTCTGGCACGCCGTGCACTTCTACGTGGTCCACCGAATCATTCACTGGCAGCCACTGTATAACGCC
>JANXQL010000202.1 GCA_025356815.1 Pseudomonadota bacterium | reverse complement strand
CTGCTGCCGGCTAGCGGGCCCCCGGCCAGCGGCCGACCCGCATCGCCACCTCGAGCGCCTGCTCGTAGTTCAGCCGCGGGTCGACCGTCGAGCGGTAGGCCCGGGCCAGGTCGTCATCGCTGAGGCCGCGCGCGCCGCCGGTGCACTCGGTGACGTTGTCGCCGGTCATCTCCAGATGCACGCCGCCCAGCCGCGAGCCCATCTCGTTGTGGATGCGAAACGCCGCCTCCAGCTCCGCGAGGATATTGTCGAAGCGGCGCGTCTTGAGCCCCGACTTCGTGCTCTCGGTGTTGCCATGCATCGGGTCGCAGATCCACAGCACCTCGGCGCCGGAGGCGCGCACGCCGTCGATCAGCCCGGGAAGCTTGGCGTCGATGTCCTTCGCCCCGAGGCGGTGGATCAGCGTCAGGCGACCCGGCTCGTTGTCCGGGTTGAGCACCTTGGTGAGCCCGCGCAGGTAGGCGGCGTCCGCCGCCGGTCCCACCTTGACCGCGATCGGGTTTGCGATGCCGCGGAAGTACTCGATGTGACCGTGGTCCAGGCCCGCCGTGCGCACGCCGATCCACGGCAGGTGGGTCGACAGGTTGTACCAGCGACCGCGGCGCTGAATGTAGCGCGTCTGCGCCTGCTCGTAGTGCAGGTGCAGACCCTCGTGGCTGGCATAGAACTCGACCCGCTGCGAATCATGCAGCGCGCGGCCGGTGATCGATTCGAAGAACGACAGCGACTCGGCCAGCGAATCGACGATGCGCTTGTACTCCTCGTACTTCGGCGAGTGGCGCATGAAGTCCAGGTCCCAGTACTCGGGATGGTGCAGGTCGGTAAACCCGCCATCGATCAGCGCGCGCACGAAGTTCATCGTCAGCGCCGCGCGCTCATAGCCGCGCAGCAGCAGTTCCGGGTCCGGCTCGCGTGAGGTCGCGTCGAACGGCGCCCGGTTGACGATGTCGCCCCGATAGCAGGGCAGCGTGACGCCGTCGCGCGTCTCGGTGTCCGCCGAGCGGGGCTTGGCGTACTGCCCGGCCAGGCGGCCGACGCGCACGATCGGCTTCTTCAGGCCATGCACCAGCACGAGGCTCATCTGCAGCAGGATCTTCAGCTGCTCGACGATGCGTTCCGAGGTGGTCTCATCCAGCGACTCGGCGCAGTGGCCGCCCTGCAGGATGAACGCCTCGCCGCGCTGCGCGGCCGCCAGCTGTCGCTGCAACGCGTCGACCTCCCAGGAGACGACGATCGGCGGCAGGCGCGACAGCGCAAGCACGGCGCGCTCCAGGGCGCCGGGATCGCGATAGGTCGGCTGCTGCAGGGTCGTCTTGCGCTGCCAGGAGTCCGGGGACCAGTCTTCGAGTCGGGTTGCGGTGGCCATAGGACGCGAATCGTATCATCCCGTAAGCGGATGTTTGCAGTGCAATATCGGCGGCGGGAATTGGCTAGCGCAAGGCCTCGAGGGCTGCGATCTCGGCCGCCGCGAGCCGCTTGGGGGACACCGGCACCTGGGTGCGCAGATCCTGCGCGAACAGCTGCACCGCGTACTCCTCGACCAGCCAGCGCAGCTCGACCAGCGGCGCGGGCCACGGCTCCCCCGCCGGTAGCTTCCCGACCAGCGCCGCGAGGCGCTGCCGGCAGGCGTGATAGTCACGCTGCGCGGCGGCCACCGCGCCGTGCGCGGCCGGCAGTTTTGCCAGCCGCCGACGCATCGCCTTGAGGTAGCGGCCGAGCGAGTCGAGCCAGGGGTCCGGCGTCGCGGCGACGAAGCCCGGCGGCATCAGCGCCGCCAGCTGCGCGCGCACGTCCGCGAGCTGCCGACTGTCGCAGCCCGGCGCCAGGCGCGTGAGGTCCTCGCGCACGCCCTTGAATTCCAGCAGCATCGCCTTCAACGCGGCGCCGAGGCGCTCGGCGCTGGCGACGACGCCCGGTCGCCCCTGCTCCAGCGCCACATCGAACGCCACGCGCGTGCGCGGCAGCGGCGTGCCGCGCGGCAGGCACTCGCGTGCAAGTGCGCGCTCGGCGACCGCCCGCACGAACTCCTGCGCAGGCCCCAGCGGCTGGTGCAGTAGCATCAGCTCGCGATCGGCGCCGAGCAGCTTCTGCGCATGCTTGAGCGGCGCCGCCAGTTGCAGCGCGAGCAGCCGCAGCACGCCGCGGCGGCTGGCGGCCGTGGCCTGCGCCGCATCGGCGACCAGCGTCAGCGACGCATGGGTGCCGGCATCATCCAGGGCGGGATGCAGCTCGAGCGTCACGCCCTGGCGCACCACCGAAACGCTCTCGGGCAGCACCGCAAAGTCAAACTCGCGCACCTCGTCCCGCTGCCAGGGATCGTCGCCGCCGCGGGCGGGCGGGCAGCCACCGCTGCGGCGATGCTCGCGCTGCAAGCCCGCCAGGTCGCGGCCCTCGGCGAGCAGGCGACCCTCCGCGGTCAGCACCCGCAGGTTCAGCTGCTGGTAGGGTTCCAGTGGCACCGCGGCCAGTGCCTCCTCCGGCACCGGCTCGCCGCCCAAGCGCGTCAGCACGGCGGCAAGCGCCCGCATGAACGGCTCCGCACGCAGCCTCTCCAGTTCGGCCAGCGCCTGCCTTGCGACGTCGGGGGCCGGTACGAGCCGGCGGCGCAAGGACTTGGGCAGGCCGCGGATCAGCGCCGTCACCTTCTCCGGCAACCACGCGGGAACGCCCCAGTCGAGCTCACCGGCCCGCATCTTCGCGAGCAGCGGCTCCGGCACCAGCAGGCTCGCGCCGTCGCCGGCCCGGGTCGGATCGAAGCAATACTGCAGCGGCAGTCGGTTGCCGGCGACCGCGAACGTCTGCGGATACAAGGCCCGATCCAGCGCCGGCGCGTCCGGCCGGCGCAGGTCGACGGCCGTCATCTGCAGCAGCGTCGGCGTCGTCCGCTCCGCCTCCCGCCGCCAGCGCTCGAAGTGCGCCATCGAGTGGACGTTCTGCGGCAGCCGCGCCAGGTAGAACGCGGCCTGCTCGCTCTCGTCCACCAGCACCACGTGCCGGCGCAGTGCCGCCTCCTCCGCCAGCAGCGCGTCCTTGATGCGCGCGTTGTGCGACACGAAGCCCGCGTTGAGGCGCGCACGTCCGTGCACCAGCGCCTCGCGCACGAACATCTCGCGGGCCTCGACCGGCGCCACGGTGCCGTAGTTGACCCGCCGGCCGGCCGCGAGGACCAGCCCGTACAGCGTCACCGTCTCGCGGCAGCTGATGATGCCGCGTACCTCGTCCCACTCCGGATCGGTGTACTCGCGCCGCACCAGGTGCTGGGCTGCGGCCTCAATCCAGACAGGCTCGATCGCCGCGACGGTTCGCGCGTACAGCCGCTGGGTTTCGACCAGCTGCGCCGCCATCAGCCAGCGCGGCGCGCGGTTGCGCAGCGGTGTGCCGGGGGCGATCACGAAGCGCCGGCCGCGCGGCCCGAGGAAGTCGCCGCGCTCGGTCTTGCAGCCGATCTGGCCCAGCAGCCCGGTCAACACCGCGCGATGCACGTCCTCGGACGAGGCGGGCGTATCGTTCGCGACCCAGTCGAACTCCCGCGTCACCTCGCGCAGCTGCGACTCGAGGTCCTCCCACTCGCGCATGCGTGCCGCGGACAGGAACTGGTCGGCGCACCAGCGGCGTAGTGCACTGCGCGAGCGCGCGGCGCGCTCGACCTGATAGCGACTCCACAGGCCCAGCAGCGTCAGGAAGTCCGAGCGCGGGTCTGCGCCCTCGGCATGCGCCGCGTCCGCCGCCTCGAGGCGATCGGACGGCCGCTCGCGCGGGTCCTGGATCGACAGGCCCGCGACCAGCCGCAGCACCTCGGTCAGTGCGCCATGGCGACGGGCCGCGAGCAGCATGCGCGCCAGGCGCGGGTCGACCGGCAGCCGTGCCATCGCGCGGCCGGCGTCGGTCACCCGCTGCTCGGCGTCGACCGCCTCCAGCTCCTGCAGCAGCCGGTAGCCGTCGGTGACCATGCGCGTGTCAGGCGGGTCCAGAAATGGGAATTCGACGGGGCTGCCCAGGCCCAGCACCTCCATCTGCAGGATGACGTTCGCAAGGTTGGTACGCAGCACCTCCGGGGCCGTGAACGGCGGCCGCTCGGCGAACTCGTGCTCGTCGTAGAGTCGGATGCACAGGCCCGGGCCGATGCGCCCGCAGCGTCCCTGCCGCTGGTTGGCGCTCGCCTGAGAAATCGGCTCGATCGGCAGGCGCAGGATCTTCGAGCGCGGGCTGTAGCGCGAGATGCGCGCCAGTCCCGAGTCGATTACCGCACGGATCCCCGGCACCGTCAGCGAGGTTTCGGCGACGTTGGTCGCAAGCACCACGCGTCGCGGGCCCTTGCGCTCGAAGACGCGCTGCTGGTCGGCCCACGCGAGGCGCGAATACAGCGGCAGCACCGCAAGGCGCGTGCCGTGGCGCTGCTCGATCGCCTCGGCCGCCTCGCGAATCTCGCGCTCGCCCGGCAGGAACACCAGCACGTCGCCGCGGCCGATCTCGCCGGGCTCGGCATCGATCTCGTCGAGCGCCGCGAGGATGCCGGCGGTGAGCCCCGGGTCGAAGCGATCGTCGGCGTCGGCGTCCAGCGGCCGGAAGCGGGTCTCGACCGGGTAGCTGCGGCCTGATACCTCGATCACCGGCGCAGCGTCGAAGAACGTCGCGAAACGCTGCGGGTCGATCGTGGCCGAGGTGATCACGAGCTTCAGGTCGCGCCGGCGCACGAGCAGCCGCTTGAGGAACCCGAGCAGGAAGTCGATGTTCAGGCTGCGCTCGTGCGCCTCGTCGATGATCAGCGCGTCGTAGCGCTGCAGCCGCGGGTCGTGGCGCGCCTCGGCAAGCAGGATCCCATCGGTCATCACCTTGATCGCGGTGTCACGCGAGGTGCCGTCGTTGAAGCGCACCTTGTGGCCGACGAACGACGCGGTGGCGCCCGGCAGCTCGGCGGTGAGCCGTGCCGCGACGCTGCGTGCGGCGATGCGCCGTGGCTGGGTGTGGCCGATCACGCCACGGGCGAGCGCGCCGGCCTCCAGCATCATTTTTGGCAGCTGCGTCGTCTTGCCCGAGCCCGTCTCGCCACAGACGATCACGACGCGGTTCGCGCGCAGCGCCGCGACGATTTCCCCGCGACGGGCCGTGATCGGCAGGTCCGCCGGGTAGTGCAGCGGCGGTAGCGGACGGGGCGGCGGCACGCTCATGCGCCCGGCAGCCGGATCGTGGCCGCCAGTCCACCGAGCGGACTGTCATCGAGCGCGAACTCACCCCCATAGGCACGCACCAGTTCATCGACCATCGCAAGTCCGAAGCCGTGACCCGCGACATGCTCGTCCAGCCGCACGCCGCGCGCACGCACCCGAGCCCGCTCGGCGGGAGGAATGCCCGGACCATCGTCAGCGACCATCAGCTCAAGGCCAGGCCGGCGCCAGGAGGGATCCATCCACGCCCGCGCCTCGAGGCGGACCGTCGTGCGCGCCCACTTACAGGCATTTTCGGCGAGGTTGCCGGCGAGCTCCAGCAGGTCACCACGATCGATCGGAAACGCAAGTCCCTCTGCCACATCCAGCTGCAGCGACAGTGCGCGCGCCGCATGCACCTTGTTGAGTGCCGCGACGAGCTCGCGCAGGGCCGGCTCCAGCGGCAGCGCCGCGGCCCCGACCAGCGGCGTCGTCGCGACGGCGCGGTCGAGCTGGTGCCGGACGATGTCCTGGACCCGCTGCAGCTGCGCCTGCAGCAGCGCCCGGTCGGGGCCGTCGGGGCGCTCCAGCGCGCCGTGCATGACGGTCAGCGGCGTCTTCAGGCTGTGCGCGAGGTCACCGAGCATGTTGCGGTAGCGCTCGAGGCGCTGCTGGTCACTGCGCAGCAGCGCGTTGAGGTTGTGGGCGACGCCATCGAGCTCTCGCGGCCATTGCGTGCTCAGGCGCTCGCGCTGACCGGCTTCGATCTGCGCGATCTCCGACTCTATCCGCCGCAGCGGCGCGAGCAGGTAGCGCAGGCACAGCAGCACGCCGCCGAGGAGCACTGCGGTGAACGTCGCGAACCCCGCCAGCAGCTCGGCGCGCAGGCGCGCAAGTTCCCGGTAGTACGGCTCGAGGCTCTCGGCGACGGTGAACACATAGTCGCGCGAGCGCGTGCGCGACACGTCCCACGCGACGCCGCGCGAGAACACGAGGAAACGGGTGCCGTCGGCGGCGGCCACCTGCCGCGAGCGCCGCTCGCCGGGATGCGGGTCGTCATCCAGGTGCAGCAGCAGCCCGAGCCCGGACGGGGAACGCCAGGTCTCGGCGCCGCGCCGCAGGTGAATCTGCGTGACCAGGCCGGAACCCGGCGTGTTCAGCCGCGGCTCGGCCATCGCGTCCGGCGGCGCGAGGCGGCCGCTGCGATCGAGTTCGGCGGCGGCGATCAGCGCCACCACGTGCGCGTCCAGTACGTCCTGGCGCGCGCGCTCGGCCCGCGCCCGAAACGACAGGTCGAGCGCCGCGAGCGTCAGGCCGAATCCTAGCGCGAGCAGCACGCCGAGCGTGATCAGCAGGCGCGCGCTGAGCGACTTCATCCGCCACCCGGGGGGCCCTGCGGGTCACGCCGCAGCCGGTAGCCGCGACCGCGCAGCGTCTCGATCGGCTGGTATCGGTCGTCCGGGTCGAGCTTGCGGCGCAGGCGACCGACGAACACCTCGATGGTGTTGCTGTCGCGCTCGAAGTCCTGCTCGTAGAGCTTCTCGGTGAGGTCCGTCTTCGAGACGACCTCGCCCGCGTGCAGCAGCAGCACTTCCAGCAGGCGATACTCGAACGAGGTCAACTCGACCGCCGTCGCCTCGACCGTCACCCGCTGGCTGCGCGGGTCGAGCGCGATGGGACCGGCGCGCAGCACGGGGTCGGCGTAGCCCGCGGCGCGACGCAGCAGCGCCTGTACGCGCGCGAGGATCTCCTCGGTCTGAAAGGGCTTGGTCACGTAGTCGTCGGCGCCGGCCTCGAGTCCCTCGACCTTGTCCTGCCAGCGATCGCGCGCGGTGAGGATCAGGATCGGCAGGCGCCGGCCCTCGGCGCGCGCCGTGCGGATCAGCTCGAGGCCGGACAACCGCGGCAAGCCGAGGTCGATCACCGCGAGGTCCGCCGGAAACTCGCGCAGCGCGTACAGGCCGTCCGGTCCGTTGGCGGCGGTGTCGACGACATGGCCCGCCCGGCGCAGTGCGCTGGCCAGTTGCTCGAGCAGCGCCGGCTCGTCCTCGACGACGATCAGGCGCACCGCTATTCCACCCGGCCGGTGGCGGCGTGCACGCGCACGGTCATGACGCGACCGTCCGCGGCCAGGAGCCGCAGCCGGTAGATCACCTCATCGCCCTCGACGGTCCGCTCGGCACGCACCACCCGCGCACCGGTGCGTTGCTGCACGAGTTCCACGGCCTGCTCGAGCGACAGCTCGGCCGCGTGCGTTGCAGGCGGGGGCTGTGCCGCGCGCGCCGTCCCGAGCAACGGCGCGGCGGCGAGCAGGCTGGCGGTGAGGGCGATGGCAGCGGAACGCATGGCCGCCAGTTTAGCGGCTCAGCGCCATGCCGGCGCGTCCGCCGCCCTGAGGTCCAGGCGCGGACCGGGGTCGTACGGCAGGTGGGTTCGGTAGCGACGGCCCTCGTATTCGTAGACGACGTCATAGCCATCCACCCGCCGCTCGTAGCGCGGGATCATCACGGTCCGGCAGCGCTCGCCGCGATAGTCACGATCGCCGCGGTCGCCGCGGTCGCCGCGGTCGTCGCGATAGTCGCGATAGTCGCGTCGATCGTCCCGGCCGTAGTTCCGCTCGTAGCCGCCCGCCTCCTCGTCGCGCTGCCGGCCGACCTCATGGCCGATCAAACCACCGACCACGGCGCCGGCAGCCGTGCCGAAGCCGCGATCCTCGCCGCCCGCCAGGTTGTGGCCGAGCACGCCGCCGATCAAGCCGCCGAGCAGCGTGCCGCCAACCCGACGGTCGCCCTCGTCGGCGCCGCGCCCGTTCCAGCAGCGACGCTGCGGCACATCGACGCGCACCTCGACATAGTGCGGCCGCGAATCGAGCACACGCGCATAGTCGCCGCGCTCCTCGTCGTCGCGATCCCCGCCCCAGCGGCCGTCACCGGGGTGGGCGACAGCGGTCTGCACGGTGGCGGCAAGCAACGTCGCGGTCAGCAGCGAACGGATGGCGGGGCGCAGCAAGCTCATGGCGACTCTCCTCGTCAGATCCGACCGCGGGGCGGTCCTCCAGATCCGACGCTTGGCGCCAGTGTCCGACAGTGACGGTGAACGCCGCCTGAACGGCTCAGCGCGGGCCGCGCTCCGCGCCCTTGGCCTCCTGCCAGTAGCGTTCCATGTCCTCCAGCGAGCCGCCGCGGCCCGCCGCGAGCTGTCGCTCGACGTGGCCGAAGCGCGTGGCGAAGCGCGCATTGGCGGCCCGCAGTTCGGCCTCGGCGTCGACGTCCAGCTTGCGCGCGAGGTTCGACAGCGCGAGCAGAACATCGCCCAACTCCTCACCGATGCGGCGCCGGTCCGCGCCGACGATCGCCTCGTCGAGTTCGGCCAATTCCTCGTCCACCTTGGCACGCGCGCCGGCGGCGTCCGGCCAGTCGAAACCGACCCGCGCCGCGCGGCGGCCGAGCTTGACGGCACGGGTCAGTGCCGGCAGCGCCAGCGGCACATCCGCCAGCAGTCCCTGCGGCGCGCCGCGGGCCGCCTTCTCCGCCGCCTTCAATTCCTCCCAACGAAGCGACTGGGCAGCGGCGTCGGCGACGGTTTCGGCGCCGAAGACGTGCGGGTGGCGGCGCCGCATCTTCTGGCTGATGCCCTGCGCGACCCGCTCGAAGTCGAAGGCGCCCTGCTCGCTCGCCATCTGCGCGTGGAACACGACCTGCAGCAATAGGTCGCCGAGTTCCTCCTCGAGCGCGGCGAGGTCGCCCCGCTCGATGGCGTCGGCGACCTCGTAGGCCTCCTCCAGTGTATACGGCGCGATGGTCGCGAACGTCTGCTGCACGTCCACGGGCAGCCGCCGACGGGATCGCGCAACCGGGCCATGATCTGCAGCAGTTCCTTCACTCGCGCACCTCCGATGGGTCGCCGTTCAGCAGCCTGTACAGGCTCATCAGCATGCCGGCGGTCGCGCCCCAGATGTTGCGGTCGCCGTAGGGCATGTCGTACACGTCGACCAGCGAGTCGCCAAGCGCGCGTTGGCGAAGCTGGTGGTTGAGCGGGTCGAGCACGAACCGCAGCGGCACCTCGAACACCGCCGCGACTTCGTTCGGGTCGGTACGCAGCACGAGGCCCGGCCTGACCAGCGCCACCACCGGCGTGACCCGAAAGCCGGTCAGCACGATGTGATCACGCAGGAAACCCAGCACCTCGACCTGGTCGCGGGCAAGACCGATCTCCTCCTCACTCTCGCGCAGCGCCGCGGCGACCGGTCCGCCGTCGTGCGGTTCGATGCGGCCGCCCGGAAACGCGATCTGGCCGGCGTGATGGCGCAGGTCGGGCGCGCGCTCCGTCAGCAGCACCGTCAGCCCACTCGGGTGGTCGATCAGCGGCACGAGCACGGCCGCGGGCCGCGGCTGGGCCGGCAGCAGGTGGCGGTAGCGCTCGGTGAGCTCGGGAGGCACGCCTGCGAGGGTCGCAGCGCCGGGCGCCGTGGGGACCGAGCCTGCGAGCCGGCGGCGCAGTTCGGCGCGCAGCTGGGCATTGGCCTGCGCCTGTAGCATGCCGCCACTCATCGATACGCGCCTGCACGTTGCACCGCGACGACCGGCGTACGGCGAGTGAGGCGTTGGGGAGCGGCGTCGGGGTCCGTGGCGGCCATCAGGGGCGGTCTATGAGCTATGCTTTCGCATCCTAGCATTCACCGAGACCCCCACCGTGACCGATCGATCCGCGGCGTTGACGATTGCGCTGGAGGCCCTGTCCCCGGTCGACGGCCGCTATGCCGACAAGTGCCGCGAGCTGCGGGCGCTGTTCAGCGAGGCGGCCCTGATCCGGCACCGGGTCCGTGTGGAGGCGGAGTGGTTCGTGTTCCTCGCGCGGGGCGTGTCGCTGCCTGAGCTGGCCAGCGTGACGCCGGCGGTGCTGGCGGCGGCCGCGGCGCTCGCACATGGCGCCGCCGCCGCGGAGGCGCTGGCGGTCAAGGCCTATGAGCAGAAGATCGCCCATGACGTGAAGGCCGTCGAGTACTACGTGCGTGGCGTGCTCGCAGCGGCCGGCGCGAGCGAGGCGCAGCTGGAGTTCGTTCACTTTGGCTGCACCTCCGAGGACATCAACAACCTCGCCTACGCCCTGATGCTGCAACGGGCGCGCAGCGAGGTGCTGCTGCCGGCGATCGAACGCATTCGCGCGTGGCTGGTCAGCCGCGCTCACGTCGATGCCGCGACGCCGATGTTGTCGCGCACCCACGGCCAGGCGGCAAGTCCCACGACACTCGGCAAGGAACTCGCCAACGTGGCCGCCAGGCTCGCGCGCGCCGCGACCGCCTTCGCGGCGGTGGAACCGCTGGGAAAGATGAATGGTGCCGTCGGCAACTGGAATGCGCACCTGGCCGCGTACCCGGGCCTCGACTGGCGTGCCGCGGGCGAGCGCTTCGTATCGTCGCTCGGACTGGTCTGGAACGAGTACACCGTACAGATCGAGCCGCACGACTGGATCGCCGCGTACTGCGATGCGCTCGCCCGCGTCGACACCATCCTGATCGACTTCTCGCGCGACGTGTGGGGTTACGTGTCGCTTGGCTACTTCCGCCAGCGCGTCGTCGAAGGCGAGGTCGGCAGTTCGACGATGCCGCACAAGGTCAATCCGATCGACTTCGAGAATGCTGAAGGCAATCTTGGCATCGCCAACGCGCTGCTGCGCCACTTCGCCGACAAGCTGCCGATCTCGCGCTGGCAGCGCGACCTCACCGATTCAACGGTTCTGCGCAATCTCGGTCCTGCGCTTGCGCACGCGCTGCTCGCGTTCAAGTCGATCGAGCGTGGCCTCGGCCGGCTCGAGGCGGATCCGCGGCGCATGGCGACCGACCTGGACGCGAACTGGGAAGTGCTCGGCGAGGCCGTGCAGACGGTGATGCGCCGCTACGGGGTACCCAACGCCTATGAACGGCTGAAGGCGCTCACCCGCGGCCAGCGCGTCGATGCCAGCGCGCTGCGTGCCTTCGTCGCCGACCTGCCGCTGCCGGCGGCCGAGCGCGAACGCCTCGCGGCTCTGACCCCGGCAGATTATGTCGGATTGGCGCGCGAACTCGCCCGCGACGCGTGATGGCGCGGGGCGTTGTGTGACCCAGTCGACACGGCGGCCTGTCGAGCGTCGGTAACATCTTCGTGTCGCCCAGAACCCTAACAGGCGGGCGGCACGGGAGCGAAAAGCGCGACGCAAGTGCGGCGCGGCGCGCCGCCCCGGAGTCCACCACCGGGGCCGACGACGTGCACTTCCCACCCAGCAACGTGCTGATGCCGCGGCTCACCGAGCCGCGCACGGTGCTGTCGACGATGGAGGAAGCGCGCATCGCCGCGACCACCGTTGCCAGCGGTGCACAGCGCACGCTGACGATCCTCACGCACAGCCTGGAGTCGGAGATCTACGAGTACCCGCCGTTCATCGCCGCGGTGAAGCGCTTCGTGCTCGGGCCGCGCTTCGCCAGGGTGCGCGTGCTGGTGCTCAATCCCGGCCGCATCATGTATGGTCGCCACGAGTTCATCGCGATCGCGCGCAAGCTCACCAGCTACATCGAGATCAGAAACGCCCACGCGCCGTTCCGCGATCACCCGTCTACATACATGATCGCGGACGACCGTTCGACGCTGTTCCGGCTGCAGGCGAATCGCTGGGACGGACTGTGCGAGCTGCGCAACGAGGCCGTCGCGCGGCTCTACCTCGAGCACTTCGATCTGGGCTGGAACGAGTGCGCGGTGCCGCGCACGCAGGCGCTGTCCAGCTAAGGGCCGGACGCTGCGGCGGTATACTGCGGGGCATGTCCGCACCCGTCATCATCGCGCTCTCGGGCGGCGTCGACTCCGCCGTCGCGGCGCTGCTGCTCAAGCGCGCCGGGCACGCGCTTGAGGCGCTGCACATGACCAACTGGGACGATGACGAGGACGGCTACTGCACCGCGGCGGCCGACTGGCAGGCGGCCCGCGAGGTCGCCGCCGAACTCGACATCCCGCTGCACCGGGTCAGCTTTGCGGCGGAGTATCGCGAGCGTGTGTTTCGCTATTTCCTCGACGAGTATGCCGCGGGCCGGACGCCTAACCCGGACGTGCTGTGCAACCGCGAGGTGAAGTTCGGCGCCTGCCTTGAGTACGTCCGTCGCCTTGGTGGCGATCGGCTGGCCACCGGCCACTACGCGCGGCTCGCGCCCGGTCCCGGACGGCCGCGCCTGTTGCGCGCACTCGACCGCGGCAAGGACCAGAGCTACTTCCTGCAGCAGGTGCCGGCGAGCGCGCTCGAGCGCGCGCTGTTCCCGCTCGGCGACCTGCCGAAGTCCGAAGTGCGCGAACTCGCCCGCCGCGCCGGCATCCCGGTGCACGACCGGCCCGACAGCACCGGCATCTGCTTCATCGGCGAACGGCCATTCCGCGAGTTCCTGGCCACCTACCTGCCGGCGCGCCCGGGCCCGATCGTGACCCCGCAAGGCGAGCAGCTGGGCACCCACGACGGCCTGATGTATCACACGATTGGCCAGCGCGACGGTCTGGGAATCGGCGGCACACGCGGCCACGTCGCGGCGCCCTGGTACGTCGCCGGCAAGGACCTGGCGCGCAATGCCCTGATAGTTGTACAGGGACATGATAATCCAATGCTGTACAGCAGCGCGCTGCAGACCGGGCCGGTCAGCTGGCTCGCGGCGCCTCCGGACGGGACCTTCGACTGCCTGCTGCAGGTCCGGCATCGGCAGGCGCCCGTGCCGGCGCGGGTCGAGCCCGGCGTCGCCGGGGCGCGGGTCGTGCTCGACGCGCCGCTGCGCGCGATCGCCGCCGGTCAGTACGCGGCGTTCTACGCCGACGAGGAATGCCTCGGCGGCGGCGTGATCGTCGCGGCAGATTGTGCAGCGCAACGTTATAATTGAGGCTTCCCCCGGGAGGACTCATGACGGACAGCTTCAAGACGCACGCAACCCTTGACGTCGGCGGACGCAGGTACCAGTACCATCGTCTGCCTGCGATTGCCGGCCATGACCTCGGTCGGCTGCCGTACTCGCTCAAGATCCTGCTCGAGAACCTGTTGCGCTTCGAGGACGGCGTCAACGTCACGCGTGCGGACATCGAGGCGCTGCTGAGCTGGCAGCCGAAGGCGCCGCCTGCCCACGAAATCGCGTTCACGCCAGCGCGCGTGATCATGCAGGACTTCACCGGGGTGCCCTGCGTGGTCGACCTCGCCGCGATGCGCGAGGCGATCGTCCGCCTCGGCGGCAATGCCAAGCGCGTCAACCCGCTCGCGCCGGCAGAGCTGGTCATCGACCATTCGGTGCAGGTCGACGAGTACGGCACGGCCCGCTCGCTGGCCGACAACACCGCGATCGAGTTCGCCCGCAACGGCGAGCGCTACTCGTTCCTGCGCTGGGGCCAGAGCGCGTTCAAGGACTTCAAGGTGGTGCCGCCGAATACCGGCATCGTCCATCAGGTCAACCTCGAGCACCTGGGGCGGGTCGTGTTCCACCAGCAAAAGGACGGCGCGCTGTGGGCGTACCCGGACACGCTGGTCGGCACCGACTCGCACACGACCATGATCAATGGCCTGGGCGTCGTCGGCTGGGGCGTGGGCGGCATCGAGGCCGAGGCCGCGATGCTCGGCCAGCCGGTCACCATGCTGATCCCGCAGGTGATCGGTTTCAAGCTGTCGGGCGAGCTGCCGGCCGGCACCACCGCCACCGACCTCGTGC
>JANXQL010000178.1 GCA_025356815.1 Pseudomonadota bacterium | reverse complement strand
CGCGCTGTCCGGCGAGCGCGAGGCGGCGATCGCCGCCTACACAACACTGCTCGAGGCCTCGCCCGGCAATGCGGACGTGCTGCTCGGGCGCGGCCGCGTTTACGCCTGGATGGGCCGCTGGACGGAGGGTGAGGTGGACCTGCGCGCGGCGACCGACGCGGCCCCGGCCTACGCGGACGCATGGTCCGCCCTGGGCGATCTGTACTTGTGGAGCGACCGGCCGCCGCAGGCGGTGGAGGCATACGGGCGCTGGCTTGCGCTGGCGCCCGTCGGCGACCCGGCCCCGCTGCTGGCACGCGGCCGCGCACTGCGCGCGGCCGGCGACCGGCCGGCCGCCAGCGCCGATTTCGAGGCGGCCCGCGCGCGTGGCGCGGATGCCGCGCAGGTCGACAGCTACCTTCAATCGCTGACGCCGACGCCGGCGCCGTTGCGCGCCCTCGAGCCGAGCGCGCTGGCGTCTGGCCGCTACCGCTGGTCAGCGAGTCTGGGCGCGCAGCGCACCGAGTATCCCGCGCCCAGCGTGGGCTGGAATGACTACACCGCCTCGGTGCGCCGCTACTTCGAACACGGCTCGGTTGCGATCGAGGGGCTCGCCGCCGAGCGCTTTGCCATCCACGACACGGCCTGGGCCATCGACGGCTATGCGGACCTGTGGCGCCGCGCCTACGTGAACCTGCGCTTCCAGCAGGGGCCGGGCGCGAAGCTGTTCCCGCGTACGCGCTGGCGAGCAGAACTGTTCCAGGGCTTCGGGCGCGGCTGGGAAGCCTCGGCAAGCTACGATCGGATGAACTTCAACTCGGCAGTCGACCTGTACGGCCTCGGCCTGGGGCGCTATTTCGGCAACTGGTACGTGCGCCTGCGTCACCTCTACATTCCGGGCACCGCGAGCGATCCGTCGTCGAGCAACAGCGACCGGCTCACGGTGCGCTACTACTACGCCGGCGACGGCGACAACTACGTCGAGGTGGCAGGCGGCGTCGGCCGCACGGACCAGGCGACCGCCTTCGTCTTCGGCGGCCCGCCCGCCGGTCACAGCTGGTCCGGCAGCGCGGCGTTCGTGAAGTTCCTGACGCCGAGGATCGGATTCAAGCTCGGCATCGACGGCGGCTACGGCCTGGAAGGGCTGCCCTATTCCAACCGGGGCATCTTCGGGACGCTGTATACGCGATGGTAGCCGACGACCCGCCGGAGGTGGCGACACCGGCCCGCGCGCCGGGGACTGCATCGACGGTGCTGGGTGTGATTGGCGATTCGGCCGCCCGCTTTCTGCGGCTCCTGCCCGCGCTCATCACCGCCGCCTTGTGCCTGCGAGTAACAGAGTTCGCCGCCGGCTGGACGGTCGGGACGCCTGCAACGGATGCCTTCTCGACCGCCGTGCGCGCGCTGGCTGACGATACGCTCACGCTGCTGCGCTACCTCCTGCCGCTGTGGGTGATCTGCCTGCCGCTGCTGCTGGCACGCAGCGCGCGCGCGCGATTCTGGGGCATCGGGCTGAGCTGGTCGGCGATTGTCGTCGCGCAGGCCTGCCTCGTGGAGTACTTCCTCAACGCCCGCGTACCGCTCGGCGCGGACCTCTACACCTACTCCCTCCACGAGATCCGGGAAACCGTGTCGGCGGCAGGCCCCGGACTGCGACCCTGGGTCGGCGCGGGGACCGCGCTTGCGCTGCTGAGTCTCTGGGCGGTGCTCGCGCGGCGGACCCGCAAAGAGTCGGACATGCTCGCGCCGCGCGGCACGCTGCTCATCTTTGGGCTCTCGCTCGCCGCGTTGCTGTTCGGGCCGTCGGAATTGCCGCCAGCGCACGCCGAGTCGGAATATGCGCGCAGCCTCAGGCTCAACAAGATCACGAGCTTCGTCGACAGCAGCCTCGCCTATCTGGTCGGCGTTCCGGCACGTACCGGCGCGAACGCGGCTGCAGGTTCGGGCGCATCCCCGGCCGCATCCCCGGCCGCATCGCCGGCTGACTACGGCCGGCTCGATCCGGCGTATCCATTCCTGCACACCGAACAGACGCCGGATGTACTCGGCCCGCTTTTCAATATCGATCCGCGCACGCCGCCCAACCTCGTGTTCGTGATCGTCGAGGGACTCGGACGGTCGTTCTCCGGACCGGACGCGAGTCTCGGCAGCTTCACGCCCTTCCTCGACCAACTCGCCGCGAAGAGCCTGTATTGGGAAAACTTCCTCGCCACCCAGGGCCGGACCTTCGCCGTCCTGCCGTCACTGTTCGGCTCCCTGCCGTTCGCCGCTCAGGGATTCGAGGCGCTGGGCAGTCGGATGCCGGAGCACGCGACGCTGCTGAGCGTGCTCAAGGGCCAGCGCTATCATTTGCGGTTCTACACCGGCACCGACTCGAAGTTCGACAACGAGCGGACGTTTCTCGAACGGCAGGGCGTCGACAGGATCCTCGATCGCAAGGACTTTGGCCCAGGCTATGCGCGCATTAACGAGTGGGGCTACGACGACAGCGAACTCATGTCGTTCGTGCTCGCCGATCGGGCGCGCGATGCGCGCCAGCCGTTCGTCGAGATCATCCAGACGATCACGATGCACTCCCCGTACCGGTTCCCCGGACAGGAGCGCTACACGCCGCAGTTCGAGGCGCAGCTGGGCCAGCTCCGATTGGCTGAGGCAGACAGGAACAGCTATCGCGCAAACCGAGATATCTACACGTCGATCATGTACATGGACGAGGCCCTGCGACGGTACTTCGACGCAGCCGCAAAGCAAGCGAGCTACGCGAACACGATCTTCATCGTGACGGGCGATCACCGCCTGCCGGAACTGCCGATCGCGGATTGGATTGACCGCTACCACGTCCCGCTGCTGATCTATTCGCCGCTGCTGAAGGCGCCACGAAGAATCAAATCGGTCTCGTCTCAATTCGACGTCGCGCCATCGCTGCTGGCGCTGCTCGCCCACGGCTACGGCCTGCGGACGCCACCCGCGGTCACATGGCTGGGGACCGGGCTCGACGTGGAGCCGGGTTTCCGCAACGTCCATGAATTTCCTCTGAAGCAGACCAAGGCGAACCTCGTCGACTTCGTCTGCGGCGACTGGTTCGTCAGCCGAGATGCGCTCTACCTGCTGCACGATGGCATGCACACCGAGCCGGCCACGAACGCGGCCGCGCTCGCGAGCGCGCAGGGCCGCTTCGCGGCGTTCCGTGCCGCCAACGACGAGTTCACCCGCACACTCGTGCTGATGCCGCGCGGCTCGGCGTTGCGCGCGGCGCCGTATCTGGAGCTCGAGCGCAAGTCGCTGCCTGCCATCGCGATGACTGTGCCCGTCGGCGATGCACTCGCCGTTCGCAGCGTCACGTTGCCGGAGCACGCGCACGCAGCCGAACTGTCCATCGAGGTGACGTTTGGCAATTCCTCCGCCGCGCCGAGTGAGCTGTTCGTGCCACTGGTTGTGCTGACCACCCAGGACGGGCGTGAGCTGTCGGAGACTTACGGCAGCTCGCTGGTGCTGCCCGGTCGCCAGTCGATCACGCTCCACCTGCCGATCAAGGCAACCGGGATCCCTGCCGGGCGCTACTACCTGTCGGTCTATCCGTCGGATCCGGCGACGGGCAAGCGCAGCGGTGACGGCCGCTTCCGCCTGCCGCTCGTCATCGATGGCTGAACCGCGCCGGCACCGCTTCTACCGGGCGCGGGAAGCAGCCGCGTTGAGGGCCGTGCTGCTGACCGTCGCCCTGTTTTTCGTAGCGCGCGCCTCGCCCGCCGCAGCCGCCGAGCGGGCGGTATGGACCTGGGAAGCTGCCTCCTACGAGATGGTGCTCGATGTCGCCGCTGGCGATGCGGCGATCGCGTTCATGCAGCGCAAGCGCATCTCGATGATCTACCTCTATGCCGATGCGTTCGGTGCGCAGAACCTGATCGCGGCCCGCCCGGAGGCCTACCGCCGCTTCATCCGCACCCTGCATCGCGAGGGTCTGCACGCCTACGCGCTGCTCGGTTCCGCCTACCTTCATACCGAGACGTACGTTCTCCCGGAACAGCGTACCGCGGCGCTGGCGATGTTGCGGCGGGTACTCGACTACAACGCGTCCTCGAGTGCCGAGGAGCGCTTTGACGGCGTCAATCTCGACATCGAGCCCCACATACTCGATGCGTGGGACAGTCAGAAGATGCAGCTGCTCGGCCAGTACCTCGACCTCGCACAGGCCCTGATGAAGCTCAAACGGGCCTCAGGCCAGTCGCTCGCGATCGGCCCGGCGATGCCGTTCTGGTACGACGGCATTTCATTGCAGTGGCATGGCCGGACGACGTCGATGGCCGAACATGCGCTCGGGTTGTACGACTACGCGGCGCTGATGGACTACCGCGACCACGCCGAGGGGAGTGACGGCATCGTCAGCCACGCCATCGACACGATGGAGATAGCCCGACGACTCGGCAAGACACTGGTGATCGGCATCGACGTCACGCCGAGCGAGATCCAGAAGGTTTCGTTCCGGCATCTGGCGGAGCCGGACCTCGAGCGTGAGCTTAGGCTGACCGAGAACGCCTTTCGCGACGAGCCCGCGTTCGCGGGATTCGCCATCCACCATCTGCGCGCCTATCAGGAATGGCTGGCACTGACCCGCCCGGTGAACTGACGCAGGCGCCGCGCGGGCGGGCCGGCGGGACTCAGCGCGAATCGCAGCCGCAGTAGGCGTAGAGGTGCCGCGGGTCGTCCAGCGAGCCGAGCGAGCGCAGCTCACGCGCAGCGCCGCCAAGCGCGCGAGCTACAATCGAGGGCGGCGCCGGCAGGAGCCCAACGGTGCGCGCCAGACCCTGCCCGTCCGCGCGCAGTTCGCGCAGCACCCGCTCGCGCCAGGAGAGTTCCTTCTCGCGCCAGCTGACGCCGTAGCGACCCGCCGGCAGCTTGGCAAGCACCGCTGCGGCCTTGACGGCCGACTCGACGCCGCCGAGCCGGTCGACGAGGCCGATTTTCTGCGCTTCGGTGCCGATCCAGACGCGCCCCTCGGCGATCGCCTCGATGTCGGCAGGCGCCTTGTTGCGGGCCTTGGCGACCCGACCGACGAAGTCGCGGTAGGCGTGCGCGACGCCCAATTGCAGCACCTCGCGGGTCTCCGGCGCGAGTGCGCGCTCCGGGTGCATGGCCCCTGCGAGTGGCGAGGTCGCGACGCCGTCGCTCGCGACGCCAAGCTTGTCGAGCGTGCGCTCGAAGGTCGCGGTCATGCCGAACACGCCGATCGAGCCGGTGATCGAGGTCGGCTCGCTCCAGATCTGGTCTGCCTCCATCGCGATGTAGTAGCCCCCCGAGGCTGCGACGGAAGAGAACGAGGCGATCACGGGCTTGCCGGCTGCCTTGAGCGCGGCAACCTCCTGACGGATCACTTCCGACGCCAGCATGCTGCCGCCACCGCTATCGATGCGCAGCACGACAGCCTTCACGTCGTCCTCGTAACGGGCCTTGCGCAGTGACTGGGCGAAGCTGTCGGCGCCGATCTGCCCGGGCCCGCCGTCACCGGTCACGATGTCGCCCGCCGCGACCAGCACCGCCACTTCACCGGCAGGATGGCGCGTCAGCGCCGACTCGGGGCCCACGGCGACGAGGTAGTCCGCGTGGTCGATCGCATTGAACGAGTGCGTCGAGTGGTCCTCGCCCACGAGCGCTGCAATCTCGCGCTCGAACTCGAGCGACGACTTTCGACCGTCCACCAGGCCACGCTGCTCAGCGAGCAGCGCGGCGTCGCCGTCTGCCGCCTTGAGCAGCGTCACAGCGTCGTGGACGTAGCCATCGACCGAGCCCTCGGGCAGGTGGCGGGCGCTCTGGACGCCGCCGGCGTACGCCTTCCACAGCGGCGTCATCCAGCCCAGTGTCTGCTCGCGATCCTCCGCGGACATGCTTTGGCGCGTGAACGGTTCGGTGAACGACTTGTGCGTGCCGACCTTGAACACCTCCACCGTCACGCCGAGCCGCTCGAGCGCGTCGTGAAAGTACAGCCCATAGGCCGCGAATCCGCTGATGGTGATCTCGCCGGTGGGGTCGATGTAGGCCCGGTCCGCATGAGCCATCAGGTAGTACTGCTCCTGCGTGGTGTAGCGGGCGTACGCATAGACCTTCTTGCCCGACTTGCGAAAGTCCTGCAGCGCGCCCGCGATGGCGCGCAGCTTGGCGTAGCCGCCGCCGCTGAGGTCACTGGTATCGAGCACGACGAGCCGGATGCGGTCGTCGTGGGAGGCCTCGCGCAGGGCGTCGACGACGTCGCGGACCAGCGTCTCGGGCTCATGATCGCCGGTCATCAGGCCCAGCGAGCGGTCGAACGGGCTGCCGCTGATCTGCTCGACGAGCCGCCCCTGCAGGTGCACGACCAGCGCCGCCTTGGAGGGCACCAGTGGCAACGGATGGCGGACGGCCAGAGCCAGCGCCCCGAACAGCAGCAGCAGCAGCAACAGGTGCAGGAACCGGCGCAGGCCGTCCAGTGCACGCCAGAGGAACCTGAACAACTGACCGACCCGACCCATGGCGACTCCCTGGGGGATGCCGCTGATCCGCGGCGGCGTGGCCTTCAGTGTATCGGGAGTCCGGCCGCGGCGCTGTGGGTCAGCGGGGCCCTACAAATAAACAAGGGCCAGGCGGCGTGCGCCGCGCTGGCCCCGCTGGCCGGCCGCGCGTCGCGCGGCGGCTGTCAGACCTTCTCTTCGATGCGGGCCGACTTGCCCGAACGGTCGCGCAGGTAGTACAGCTTGGCGCGACGGACGTTGCCACGGCGCTTGACCGTGATCGCACCGAGGGCAGGGCTGTAGCTCTGGAACACGCGCTCGACGCCTTCGCCGTGCGAGATCTTGCGCACAGTGAATGACGAGTTCAGGCCGCGATTGCTACGCGCGATCACGACGCCCTCGTAGGCCTGCACGCGCTCGCGCTCGCCTTCCTTGACCTTGACCTCGACGACGACGGTGTCGCCGGGACCAAATTCCGGGAGCTGGCGGGCCATCTGACGCTGCTCGATGGCCTGGGTGAACTTGTTGCTCATGACTCGTGTTCCTCTCGATACTCTTGGAGGAGCACGCGCTCCTCGCTCGTCAATTCCCGCCCGGCCATCAGCTCCGGGCGCCGTTCGGCGGTCCGCCCCAGCGCCTGTTTCAGGCGCCAGCGCCGGATCGCCGCGTGATCGCCGCCGCGCAGCACGTCCGGCACCGGCCGACCGCGCCACTGCTCCGGCCGCGTGTAGTGCGGCCAGTCGAGCAGCGCCCCATGGGCGCCGAACGATTCCTGTTCCGCCGACTCCGCGTCCCCGAGGACTCCCGGCAGCAGCCGGACCGTTGCGTCGATGACCACCAGCGCCGCGAGCTCACCGCCCGACAGCACGTAGTCCCCGATCGACAGTTCCTCGTCCATCGTCTCGTCAATCAACCGTTCGTCGACCCCTTCGTAGCGCCCTGCCAGCAGCAGGAAGCCCGGCAGTGCCGCCAACCTTCGTGCGGTGGCCTGATCGAACGGCCGGCCTTGCGCCGACAGATAGATCCGGGGGCTGCCAGAAGGGAGCCTCGCGCTGGCGGCGGCTATCGCCGTCGCCATCGGCTCGACCTTCAACACCATCCCAGGACCACCGCCGTACGGGCGGTCATCGACCGTGCGGTGCACGTCCTGCGCGTACTTGCGCGGATCCTCTGCCCCCACCCGGACCAGACCGCGCTCGATCGCGCGCCCGACCACTCCGATGGTGAGCTGGTTCAGGACCGCGTCCGGAAACAGCGTCACCACCTCCACCGCGAGTCGCGGCTGCGCCGCGTCCATCGCCCTAGATCTCCGGATCCCAGTCCACCGTCACCCGTCGTGCGTCGAGGTCGACGCCCTTCAGGTGCCGCGGCACCAGCGGTACCCACCGCTCGCGCGCGCCGTCACGCAGGACCATGACGGGGTTGGCCGGGAATTCGAGGAAGTGGCTGACCACTCCGAGCTCGACTCCGTCCAGAGTGACCGCCCGGCAGCCGAGCATGTCCTCCCAGTAATACTCACCTTCCGCGGGCCTGGGCAGCGCCGAGCGTGGCATCGCCACCTCCCGGGTACCGTAGCGTCGGCAGTCTTCGGGACTCGAGACACCCTCGAGCGAAACCACCAGCGTTCTACCCGCGCCGTGCACCCGCCCTGTCCCGATCCGGATCTGCTCCCAGCTGCCGTCGCTGCGTGCGACGTTCCAGACGGGGTAGTCCAGCAGTCCCTCGGGAGGGTCGGTGTACGACTCGACCTTGATCAGCCCCTTGACCCCCCACGGTGCGCCGAGGCGCCCGAGAACGATCATCCGCTCCGCGACCAACGGCATGGCGCCGCGAGCCGCAGCGTCAGGCTGCGACCGGCGTCTCCACCTGCTGCTGCGCGCGATACTGCTTCACCAGCGCGGCGACGCGCGGCGAGGCCTTGGCACCCTTGGCGAGCCAGGCGTCGATCTTGGCCACCTCGATGCGCAGCTTGATTTCCTGGCCCTTGGCGACCGGGTTGAAAATCCCGACCTGCTCTAGGCTGGTGCCACCTTGGCGCTTGCGGCTGTCGGTAACGACGAGGTGGTAGAAGGGATTCTTCTTGCCGCCGCGACGCGTCAGGCGAATGGTAACCATCAGCTGAAATCCCCAGAAAAAACGGTTAAGCGAGGCGCAGGCCTTGGGCCCTCGCCAAAGAGCCGCGCATTCTACTGAAAAGACTCGGATTCCGCTAGGGGCCAAAGGCGCCCGGAAGGCGCCCGCCCAGGCTGCGCATCAGGCCCCGAACGCCGCCCTTCGAGAACTGCTTCATGACCTTCTGCATCTGCAGGAACTGCTTGATGAGCCGGTTCACGTCCTGGACCTGCAGCCCTGCGCCAGTGGCGATGCGGCGCTTGCGGGAACCATCGAGCAGGTCGGGTTTGCGGCGCTCGGCGGCGGTCATGGAGTTGATGATCGCGATCTGCCGGCGGACTTCCTTGCCGGCGAACTGGGCGGGTGCCTTCGCCGCCGCCGCCGCCATGCCGCCCGGCAGCTTGTCCATCAGCGCGTGGATGCCGCCCATCTTCTCCAGCTGCTGCATCTGCTCACGAAGATCATTAAAATCAAAACCTTGCCCCTTCTTTAGCTTCTTCGCGAGCTTCTCGGCCTGCTCCTTGTCGACGTCGCGCTGAACCTGCTCGACCAGCGACAGCACATCGCCCATGCCGAGGATGCGGGAGGCGACCCGCTCGGGATGGAACAGCTCGAGCGCCTCGACCTTCTCGCCGACGCCGAGGTAGAGGATCGGCTTGCCGGTGACCTGGCGGACCGACAGCGCGGCGCCGCCGCGGGCGTCGCCGTCCGCCTTGGTCAGGATCACGCCGGTGAGGTCGAGGGCGGCATTGAAGGCCCGGGCGGCGTTGACGGCGTCCTGCCCGGCCATGCTGTCGACGACGAACAGCCGCTGGTGCGCCGAGACCGCCCGGTCGACCGCCTGCACCTCGGCCATCATCTGGGCATCGACATGCAGCCGGCCGGCCGTGTCGACGATCAGCACGTCGTACGAGCCCCGCACCGCAGCCTCGAGCGCCGCGGTGGCGATCGCGACCGGCGCGTCGCCCGCGCTGACCGGGTGGAAGCCGACCCCGACCTGCGCGGCGAGCCGCTCGAGCTGGGTGATCGCCGCCGGCCGGTAGACGTCCACCGACGTCAGCAGCACGCGTTTCTTCTGCTGCTCGGCCAGCAGCTTGGCAAGCTTCGCGGCGGTCGTGGTCTTGCCCGCGCCCTGCAGGCCCGCCAGCAGCACGACCACCGGCGGCTGGGCACGCAGGTTCAGGCCAGCTGCCGGCTCGCCCATCGTCCTGACGAGCTCGTCGTAGAGGATCTTGATGAACACCTGACCCGGCGTCAGGCTCTGCTGCACCTCGGCGCCGAGCGCGCGCAGCTTCACCGCGTCGATGAAGCCCTTCACGACGGGCACCGCGACGTCCGCCTCGATCAGCGCCATGCGCACCTGACGCAGCGCGTCGCCGATATTTTCCTCGCTCAGGCGGCCACGGCCGGTCAGCGCCGCGACCGCCCCGGTCAGGCGCTCGGTCAGTCTGTCGAACATCGCTACTCCTCGAGATTGGCCACCATTATAGTGGCGCGGCGGTCGGTCCGCGCTTCCCGTGTTGCGGCGCGTGTGCAATCATCTTTCCGGTCCAGGCGAGCCTCCTACCGTGCTGTCCATCCTCCCCCTCACCCTCTACCTCGCCGCCGCGATCCTGCTCGCGCGTTCGACCCGTGCCGCGCCGGACATCCGCCCGCTGCTGGTGCTCGCGCTGACCGCGCTCGGCGTCGCCGTGCACGCCGTCATCCTGTTCCGCGCAATCGACACGGACCACGGCCTGTCGCTGGCGATCACCGACACCGCCTCGCTGGTCGGCTTCGTGGTCGGAGCGACCACGCTGCTGGGCATGGCGACCATGCGGCTCGGGGCCCTGCCCTCCGCCCTGCTCGTGCTCGCAGGCGTCCTCGCGGTGGGGACCGGCGTCATCAGCGGCTTTGCCGAGATCCACGCACCGCAGTGGGAGATCACCGCCCACATCACCCTCGCCGCGCTCGCCGCCGGCTGGCTGTCGATCGCCGCCGCCGTCGTACTGCTGCTGTCGTGGCAGGACACGCGCCTGCGCGCCCGCACGCCGATGGGCATCCTCGCGCTGTTGCCGCCGGTGGAGACGATGGAGACGACGCTGTTCCGGGCCGTCGCCGGCGGCTTCATCGTGCTGACGTTCGTGCTCGTGACCGGTCTGTTCTTCGTCACCGACGTAATTGCGCAGCACCTGATCCACAAGATGGTGCTGGCGATCACCGCCTGGCTAGTGTTCGCCGTGCTGCTGTGGGGCCGCTACCGCTTCGGCTGGCGCGGACGCAAGGCGCGGCAGTTCACGACCGCCGGCTTCGTGATCCTGGCGCTGGCCTATTTCGGCTCGAAATTCGTACTCGAACAAGTGCTGGGACGGCACTGGGGCTGAATGAGCGACCTAGCGCTCGGCCTTCCCCTGGCTGGCCTGATCGGATGCCTGCTGCTGTCGGCATTCTTCTCGAGCACCGAAACGGCGCTGATGAGCGTCAACCGCTACCGGCTGCGCCACCGTGCGAGCCAGGGGCATCCGGGCGCTCGGCTCGCCGAGAAGCTGCTCGCCCGGCCTGACCGCCTGATCGGCGTGATGCTGCTTGGCAGCACGCTTGCGAACGTCGCCGCGGCCAGCATCGTGACCCTCGTGACGCTGCGCGTCGCAGGCGAACACTGGCTCGCCGCCGCTGAAGGTGTGCTCACCTTGCTGCTGCTGCTGTTCGGCGAGGTGGGACCCAAGACCTACGGCGCGCTGCACGCCGAGCGACTCGCGCTGCCGGCGGCGTACGTCTACCGCCCGCTGCTGTGGGTCACCTATCCGGTCGTGTGGGTGATCAACGGCATCATCAGCGCACTGCTGCGCGTCGTCGGCGTCTCGGCCGAGAAGGTGGCGTCCCATTCGCTGTCCTCCGACGAACTGCGCACCGTCGTCGCCGAGGCAGGCGCCCTGATCCCGCTCAAGCATCAGCAGATGCTGATGGGCATCCTCGACCTCGAGCGGATTCGTGTCGACGAGATCATGATCCCGCGCAGCGAGGTCGCCGGCATCGACATCGAGGACGACTGGGAACAGATCATGGCGACGCTGAGCGAAGCACAGCACACGCGCCTGCCGGTCTACGAGGGCGACCTCGACAAGATGATCGGCGTGCTGCACATGAAGCGGGTCGCGCGCGAGCTTGCACGCGGCGAGCTCGATCGCGACGGCCTGATGAATCTCGCGCGCCAGCGCGAGCCGTACTACATTCCCGAGGGTACGACGCTGACCCAGCAGCTGGTCGCGTTTCAGGAAAACCACCGGCGCCACGCCTACGTCGTCGATGAATATGGCGACGTGCAGGGGCTGGTCACGATCGAAGACATACTCGAGGAGATCGTTGGCGAGTTCACCTCGCTGCCGCAGGGCGTGCGCCGCGACGTGCACGCCGAGGACGACGGCAGCTACGTCGTCGCCGGCAGCACGCCGCTGCGGGCGCTGAACCGCTCGCTCGGCTGGACGCTGCCGACCGGCGGCCCCAAGACGCTCAACGGCCTGATCGTCGAGTACCTGGAGACGATCCCGGAGCCGGGCACCTCGCTCAAGCTCGCCGGGCACCCGATCGAGATCCTGCAGATCGCGGACAACGCCGTGCGCACGGTGCGCATCTGGCCGGCGGCCGCTCGCCCATAGCCGCTCGCCCATAGCCGCTAGCGGATCGCCGCGAGCGCTTCGCTCAGACGCTCCACCGCCACGACCTCGAGCCCGTCGATCGCGCGGCGCGGGACGTTGGCGCGCGGCACGATCGCCCGCTTGAAGCCATGCTTGGCCGCCTCGCGCAGCCGTTCCTCGCCGAACGGCACGGGACGCACTTCGCCTGCGAGCCCAAGCTCGCCAAACGCCACGATCTCGGATGCAAGCGGCCGGTCGTCGAGGCTCGATACGGCGGCGAGCACCGCCGGCAGATCGGCGGCGGTCTCGCTCAGGTGCACGCCGCCGACGACATTGACGAACACGTCGTGCGCATACAGCGCAACGCCCGCGTGCCGATGCAGCACCGCCAGCAGCAGCGACAGGCGGTTGGCCTCGAGCCCGACTGTGATGCGCCGCGGCTGCTGGGCACGGGACTCATCGACCAGCGCCTGCACCTCGATCAGCAGCGGGCGAGTGCCTTCGCGGGTCACGGTCACAAGGCTGCCGGCGACGGGCGTCGGATGGCGCGAGAGGAAGATGGCGGACGGGTTCTTGACCTCGCGCAACCCCTGCTCCTCCATCGAGAACACGCCGATCTCGTTGGCCGCGCCGAAGCGGTTCTTGACGGCCCGGACGATGCGGTAGCGACTGCCGGCGTCACTTTCGAAGTACAGCACCGTATCGACCAGATGCTCGAGCACGCGCGGACCTGCGATCACGCCTTCCTTCGTGACGTGGCCGATCAGCACCACGGCGGTGCCCGTCTGCTTGGCGTGCTGCACGAAGCGCGCCGCGCACTCGCGCAGCTGCGAGACGGAGCCCGGGCTTGACTCGACCGAGGCGGTCCCCATCGTCTGGATGGAGTCGACCACCAGCACGCGTGCGCCCTGGCCGGCGGCGGCCGCGAGGATCTGCTCGACATCGGTCTCCGCGACCAGGCCCAGCGTGGTCGAGGACAGCCCGAGCCTGCGGGCCCGCAGCCCGACCTGCTTGAGGCTCTCCTCGCCGGTCGCGTAGAGGACCGGGACGTTCGGCGACAGCGCCGCCGCCGCCTGCAGCAGCAGCGTGGACTTGCCGATGCCCGGGTCGCCGCCGATCAGGGTGACCGAGCCTGCCACCAGGCCGCCACCCAGCACCCGATCGAACTCACCCGAGCCGGTCGGCAGGCGGGCCGCCTCGGCGGTCGCGGCTGAGCCGAGCGTCTGCACGACCCCCGGCGGGGCGAGCCCGGGCGCCCGGGCCGGCGCGCGGCCGCCGCTCTGGCGCGGGGCACTCATCGCCGACAGGGTGTTCCAGGCCGCGCAGGCCGGGCACTGGCCCTGCCACTTGGGGCTGCTGTCGCCACAGGCGCTGCAGACGTAGACGGTGCGGGAACGGGCGTTCACCGCACGATGCTAGCAGAGGGCCAAGGGGCAACGAGCCGGAACCGTGCGCCGCGTCGCGACTCGGCGGCCCCGCTCGGCTAGACTCAGTCCGGTGTCCGATTTGACCTAACATGCACGCGCACCCCCTCTTTCGCCCGCTCAGCGCCGCCGTCGCGATCGTCGTCCTGGGGCTGCTGCTAGCCCTGGCCTTCGCGCCGGGCGCCTACGCTGGCCTCGAGGGGCTGTCGCTCGCCCTCGTCCAGCGCGCCGTGAACGCCCCGGCCACCGAGCCCGTCACCTGGATCGCCGGCGACGGCAACGGCGCTGACGCCGGCGCCCTGCGCAGCCAGACGGCCCACGCGATCGGGGCGGCCGCCGCGGCCGGGGCGCGCGTGATCGTCATGGCCATCCCCCTCAACAAGCCCTCCGACAGCGCGGACCTCGCGCGGGTCCGCTCCTTCCTCGCGGACGCCGAGGCCTCCCCGGATATCGCGATGCGCGCCCGCCTGCAGGCCTGGGTGACCGAACTCGACCATGACGGCGAGCTGGAGCGCGCGATCCGCGCCGCCGGCAACGTCGTCCTGCTCGGCTCCGCCGGCGCCGCGCCACTGGATCGGTTCGCACTCGCCGCCCGCGCGACCGGCTACGAGCCGGCGGCGGCACCCGGTGCCGATGGCGTCACGCGCCGCGACAGCCTCTACCTGCAGGACAGCAATGGCGCGACATTGCCCTCGCTCGCCTTCGCCGCCTGGCTGGCTGCCCACACGCCTGCGCACTCACCGCTGCCCACGGCCGACCCTGCGGCACTCGCCGCCGCGGCGGCCCCCCTGCACGCCGGTTCGAACGGCGGCTGGCTGCCCAATTTCGGACGCCGCGCCGGCAGCGACGGCGGCACGCCGCGCGTCGCGCTGAAGGAGCTCGCCGCCGGCCACGGTGCGCGTGCGCTCGCCGGCCAGATCGTGGTGATCGGCGGCGCGCAGACCACCCTCGCCGTGCCGAGCGGCGCGGGACTGTCGCTGGGCGAGGCGACGGCCCAGCGGGTTGCGAGCCTGGAGGCCGGCGACTTCACGACGATCCCCCGCGTCGCGCGCAGCTACACCGCGCTTGCGCTGCTGCTCGTGATCTTCTGGGCCGCGATCATGGCGCCACGGCTGCGTACGCCGGTCCGGTTCACGGCCACGGTGCTCATTGGCCTTGGCCTGCTGGCGCTCGAGGTCCTGCTGCTGAGCGTCGTGCATGTCTGGGTGCCGTTGATCTCGGCCGCGCTTGCGACGCCGCTGGCGACCCTCGCGGTCTTCCTGCTGCCGGAACGTACCGAGCCGCGCCGCGTACGCACCGAACCGGTCGTGCCAGTGGCAGCTCCGCGGCCGAGTTCGCGGCCACCCGCGCCGCGCCCCGAGCCGGCGAAGCGGGCAGCGGCGCCAGCCGCCGACCCGTTCTCGGCGGACATGCCACCGCCACCGCCACCGCGCCCGGGCCCCGCGCCGCGCCCCGCCCCGGCGCGCGCCGAAGCCGCGGCGCCGGTGCCGACGTCGATCCGGCAGATCAGCGCCGCGCTCGAGGCCAGGCGCGAGGAGCCCTCACGAACCGACGTCGCCGACCTGCTGCTGGGCCGGTCGAATCGGCCCGCCAAGCCCAAGCTCGGCCGCTACGAGCTCGAGCGCGAGATCGGCCACGGCGCCATGGGCACCGTCTACTACGGCCGCGACCCGACCATCAACCGCGTCGTCGCGGTCAAGGCGATCCCGATCGTCGAGGAGTTCAGCGAGGCGGATCTTGCCGAGGCGCGCGGCCGCTTCTTCCGCGAGGCCGAGATGGCCGGCCGGCTCAAGCACCCGAGCATCGTCACCGTCTACGACGCGGGCGAGGACGGCGGCATCGCCTGGATCGCGATGGAGTACGTGCAGGGCCGGATGCTGTCGGACTTCACCGTGTCGGAAAGGCTGCTGACGCCGAGCCAGGCGCTCGAGATCTGCGCCCGCATCGCCGACGCACTCGACTACGCGCACTCGCAGGAGGTCATCCACCGCGACATCAAGCCGGCGAACGTGCTGATCAATCCGGAGACGCTGGACACGAAGATCACCGACTTCGGCATCGCCCGGCTGACCAACTCGAGCGCGACGCGCAGTGGCATTGTGCTGGGCACGCCGTCGTTCATGGCGCCGGAGCGGCTTGAGGGACGGAATGTGACCGGGCGCTCGGACTTGTTCGCACTCGGTGTTACCTTGTTCCAGCTGCTGGCTGGCCAGCTGCCGTTCCGCGCCGATTCGATGGCGGGGCTGATGGACAAGATCACGCATTCGCAGCACCCACCGCTGAAGACCATTCGACCAGACCTGCCGCCCTGCACGTCCGCCATTGTCGACCGGGCGCTGCAGAAGAACCCGGCTGACCGCTTCGCGACCGGCGGCGAGATGGCCCGCTTCCTGCGCGCCTGCGCCCGCGCCTGCACGAACTGAGGGACAGAGTGCGCAACAAGGTCAAAAGCGTCGCGCAAAGCGATACCGGCAAGGTTCGCGAGCACAACGAGGACGCGATCGGCACCGAGCCCGACATTGGCCTGTATGTGCTCGCCGACGGCATGGGGGGCTACAACGCCGGCGAGGTCGCCAGCGGCATCGCCGTCAAGACGATCATGAATCTGGTCCGCGAGGCCTACCAGGTGCAGGACCTGTCGGGCATCGACCGGACGACCGGGCTGATGCGCCCGAGCATCATCCTGCGCGACGCGATCCTGCGGGCCAACAAGATCATCCACCAGACCTCCAAGACCCAGCCGCAGTGCGAGGGCATGGGGACGACCGTCGTGGCGGCTCTGTTCTACAACGACCGGATCATCACGGCGCACGTCGGCGACTCGCGCCTGTACCGGCTGCGCGGTGACCGCTTCGAGCAGCTGACGATGGACCACTCCCTGCTGCAGGAGCTGGTCGACCGCGGCTTCTACTCCCAGGAAGAGGCCGCCCGCTCGACCAACAAGAATTACGTCACCCGGGCGCTCGGCGTGGAGGCTACCGTCGAAGTGGATGTCCGCGAGCACCGCGCCGAGAAGGGCGACCACTACGTGCTCTGCTCCGACGGCCTTTCCGACATGGTAGAGGACGAGGATATCCAGTTAACAATCAGTACGTTCGGTGATAATCTTGACATCATTGCTAAGCAGCTGGTGCAGTTGTCGAACGAGCACGGTGGTCGCGACAACATCTCCGTGGTGCTGGCGCACGTGATTGACTCGTTCCCGGCCCACCGGGGCATACTTGACAGAATACTGGGCTGGTTCGGCTGATCAAGGAAGGAAGGACGGCCAATGGCTAGACTCATGCTCAGCCTGGACAGCCAGGTGCTCGCCGAATACAACATGAACAAGGAGCGGTACACCGTAGGCCGCCTCCCGGACAATGACGTGCGCATCGACAACGCCGCCGTCAGCGGCCACCACGCCTTGATCATCAATATCCTCAATGACTCGTTCCTTGAGGATCTCAACAGCACCAACGGCACCTACGTCAACGGCAAACTGATCAAGAAGCACGCGCTGCAGCACGGTGACGTGATCACCTGCGGGCACCACCAGTTGCGGTTCATCGACAGCCAGGCCGACGACAGCGAGGCCGACGAGTTCGAAAAGACGATGGTGATCCAGCCGACCGCGGCGGCCGTCGAGCGCATTCACGCCACGCGCGCCGAGGCGCCCCGTCCGGGGGTGAACGGCCAGGTCCCGACCGATTCCGCGATCGCCGCGGTGCCGCCGAAGGCCAAGCTGCAGGTGCTCTCCGGCGCCTTCGCCGGCCGCGAGCTCGAACTGATCAAGACCGTGACGATGGTCGGCCGCCCCGGCGTGCAGATCGCCGCGATTACCCGCCGTGCGGACGGCTACTACCTCGTGCAGGTCGAGAGCGCCAACGGCGACTTCGCGCAGATCAACGGCACACAGATCGGCGCCCAGGCGCGCCGCCTGGGCGACAACGATGTGATCACGCTGGCCGGCGTGAAGATGGGCTTCTTCGTCAACTGAGGCTGCCGTTACGCGTCGCCGCTACTATCCGGGCCGCGACTTCCGTCGCGCGCTGAACATCGAGGAGTTGCGGCGTATCGCGCGCCGTCACCTCCCGGCGTTCGCGTTCGAGTACCTGGAGGGCGGCGCCGAGGACGAGCTGGCCCTCGCCCGCAACCGCCAGGCGTTCGACCGCTGGCGATTCCTGCCGCGCACCCTGGTCGACACCACCGGCCGCCACCTGCGCACCACCTTGTTCGGCGTCGAGCAGCCCTCGCCGCTGGTCATCGCACCGACCGGCCTCAACGGCGTGCTGCGCCACGACGGCGACCTGCAGCTCGCGCGGGCCGCCGCCGCCGCGGGCATTGCGTTCTGCCTGAGCACGGTCAGCAACGCCCGCCCGGACGAGGTGGTCGCCGGATCCGGCGGCCGGGTCTGGATGCAGCTCTACGTGCTCAACGTCCCGGCCCTGGTCGACGATATCGTCGCACGCGCCGACGCCGCCGGCTGCGAGGCACTCGTGTTCACCACCGATGCGAACGTCTTCGGCTCGCGCGAGTGGGACCGGCGCAGCTTCCGCGCAC
The DNA here is from genome assembly GCA_025356815.1 of Pseudomonadota bacterium. Lineage (GTDB taxonomy): Bacteria > Pseudomonadota > Gammaproteobacteria > Steroidobacterales > Steroidobacteraceae > CAIKZZ01. Next base: position 11,245 of record JANXQL010000178.1, on the reverse strand, counting down.
CGGGCAGCCTGAGCCTGCGCCGGCTGCTGGATGCCGCCGCCCATCCGCGCTGGGCGCTGGACGTCGCGGTTCCGCACGGCCTGCCGCGTTTCGTCAACGTGATGGATTTCCTGCCGCCGGAGGCGCGCAGTGCCAAGGCCGGCGTCTCGCGAATCCCGACCCTGTTTCCGGCGTCGATCGACTGGGATGACGTCGCCCGACTGCGCGACCGCTGGCCGCGGCGGCTGCTCATCAAGGGCATCCTCGATCCCGCCGACGTCGAGCGTGCGGTTCGACTGGGCTGCGACGGCGTCGTGCTGAGCAACCACGGCGGCCGCCAGCTCGACACGACGCTGGCGCCGATCGAGGTGCTGGCGGAGATCGCACGCGCCTGGCGCGACCGCATCACGATCCTGATCGACAGCGGCTTCCGCCGTGGGTCGGACGTCGCCAAGGCCATCGCGCTCGGCGCGCATGGGGTGATGATCGGCCGGGCGACGTTGTACGGGCTTGCCGCCGGCGGCGAGGCTGGCGCCACCCATGCGCTTGCCATCCTGCACAGCGAGCTGGACCGCGTGCTCGGGCAGCTCGGCTGCCGCTCGCTCGCGGACCTCGGCCCGGCGCTGCTGCGCGAGGGCGAACCCACGCGGCGGGGCCTTGCGACCGACTGACCCGCACGGCGGTCGCGGGGTTGCATTCGCAGGCCCGTCCCCCATCTCACCTGACGAGCCACCGGAAACCCGCCGATGCCGTCCCCCGCCCCGCATGAGGATCCCGCGACCGACGCCGCGGCAGCGGTCATCATCGCGACCGCGCTGACGCCGCGCGTCTGCGATGCCTACGCCCTGCTGCTGGAAGCGGTCGGCATCCACTACTCGCTGCTGCGCGGCGAACTGGGCTATGTGTTCCGCGTCGATGCCGCGGACGCGGCACGGGCGCGCGAGGCGCTCACGCGCTATGTCGAGGAGAACGTCCCCAGGCCTGTCGAACCGCCGCGCCGGCTCGCCGGCAACGGCCTGTCGGCGGTCGCGGCCTACCTGCTCGCCGAACTCGCCGTCGCCATCGCCGCCAGCCGCTCACTGTTCGGCGCCGACTGGTTCGACAGCGGCACGCTGCAGGGGACGGCGCTGCGCGCAGGCCAATGGTGGCGGGCGGTAACGGCGTTGACGTTGCACGCCGACCTCGCCCATCTGGGCTCGAACCTGGGCTTCGGTGCCCTGTGCCTCGGGCTGCTGGCGCGGGTCTACGGTGGCGGGGTCGCGGTTGCGCTGACGCTGGTGGCGGCGGTCGCCGGCAACTTGCTGGAAGGCGCGTTCATGGCGTCCGGCCGTGAGTCGCTGGGCGCGTCGGGCGCCGTGTTCGCGGCGCTCGGGATCCTCGGGACCGTGCACTGGCCGACCCGCACCAATCGCGCCCGCTGGTATCTGCGTGGCGCGACGTTCGTCGCGGCACTGGTGCTGCTGGCGCTGCTTGGAACGGGGGATGCGCGCACCGACATCGCTGCGCACGCGCTGGGCTTTGGCCTGGGGGCACTGCTGGGCCTGCCGGTGCGCCGCGCGGCCGTCGCCTCGCGCCGCATCCAGCGGCTGACCGGACTGGCCGCAGCCGCCCTGCTGGCCGCCGCCTGGACGGCCGCGCTACTGCACGGCCCCTAGGGAGGCGCGCTTAGCGTCCGCCGGGCCGGCCGCGGCCGCCCTGCCCCTGGCCGCCGCGTCCGCCTGCGCCGCCACCCCCGCCACGACGGCTGCCGCCGGCACTGCCACCCCGGCTGCCACCAGCCGCGGCTCCGCCGGAGCCGCCGCCACGCGCGCCCTTGGCATTGCCGCGGGCGCGGTCCTCGGACTTCTTGGCGCGGATCGCCGCAATGCGCTCGGCAAGCGGGATCTCAAGCCTCGCCTCCGGGCGGGCGTTGTAGTCGAAGTCGGGCACCGTGACGCGCGGCAGGCGTTTGCCGAGCACCTTCTCGATCGCGGTGATGTCGCCCTCTTCCTCGCGCGAGACGAAGGTAAACGCGTCGCCGACCGCCTCGGCGCGGCCGGTACGGCCGATGCGGTGGATGTAGTCGGCCGGCACCAGTGGCACGTCGAAGTTGACGACGTGGCCGAGCTCCTCGACATCGATGCCGCGGGCCGCGATGTCGGTCGCGACCAGCACGCGCAGCTTGCCGGTCTTGAAGGCAGCGAGCGCCGCGGTGCGCTGTGGCTGCGAGCGGTTGCCGTGGATGCGGTCCGCCGACAGGCCGCGCTTGGCCAGGAACTCGGCCAGCCGGTTGGCGCGGTGCTTGGTGCGCGTGAACACCAGCGCTTCCTTCATGTCGCCGCGCTCGAGCAGCGTCGCGAGCAGCGCCGACTTCAGCTCCTGCGACACCGGATACAGCGCCTGGGTGATGCCGGTGGCAGGCCGCGACTGGCGCTCGAGCGCGATGGTCACGGGATTCTTGAGCATCTCGCGCGTGAGCTGCGCGATCGGTGGCGGCATCGTCGCGCTGAAGAACAGCGTCTGGCGCTTGGTCGGCAGCTGGCGCAGCAGGCGGCGGATGTCCGGCAGGAAGCCCATGTCGAGCATCCGGTCGGCTTCGTCGAGCACCAGCACCTCGAGCGCGTCGAAGTTGGCGTACGACGACTTCAGGTGGTCGAGCAGGCGGCCCGGCGTCGCGATGATGATGTCGACGCCGCTGCGCAGCGCGTGCTCCTGCGGACCCATGCCGACGCCGCCGAAGATCGCAGCGCCCGTGACGGGGGTGTGCACCGCGAGGTCCTGCATGTCCTGCAGGATCTGCGCCGCGAGCTCGCGCGTCGGGGCGATGATGAGCGCGCGCGTCTTGCCGCGCGGCTTGTCGAGCAGCCGCTGCAGGATCGGCAGCAGGAAGGCCGCAGTCTTGCCGCTGCCGGTGGCCGCGCACGCCAGCAGGTCGCGGCCTTCGAGGCCAGGCGGGACCGCGTCCGACTGGATCTGGGTCGGCTTCGTGAAGCCGAGCTCCTTGATCGCGGACATCAGGCTCGGGTGCAGTTTCAGGTCGGAGAAGGACATCGGAGCCTCAAAAAAAGACGCCCGGCGAGGGCCGGGCGATGTGGAGGATACAGGGATCGGCCAGCAGCCGCCCCGGTTTTCAGACCTTGCGCAGCCAGCCGTAGCGATCCGCAGTGCTGCCCTGCTGGATCGCCACGAGTGCGCTGCGCAGCTTCTGCGTGTTCGGCCCAATCCCGCCACCGCCGACGGGAATTTCGATGCCCCCGTGGCGGATCAGGGTACCGACTCCGGACAGCACCGCGGCCGTGCCCGACAGCACCGCCTCGCCGGTCTTCGCCCATTCGACCATCTCGTCGACCGTGAACACGCGTTCCTCGATCTTGTAGCCGAGGTCTGCGGCCATCGTCAGCACCGAATGGCGGGTCACCCCGTTCAGGAACGTCGAGTCGAGGCTGCGCGTCAGGATGTGACCGTCGCGTACCAGCAGGAAGTTCGCAGCGCCGGTCTCCTGCACCTCGCCACCGGGGCAGAACAGCACCTGGTCGACCTTGTATTCGCGCCGCGCGGCAAGGGTAGGTCCAAGCGCCGCGGCGTAGTTGCCGCCGGTCTTGACCACGCCAAGGTGCGACGCGCAGCGGGTCGCGTTCTCCTCGACGTAGATGCGCAGCGGCTTCGCGCCGCCGGCAAAGTAATCCCACACGGGGCTCGCAAGCACGATCAGCATCGCCTCGTTGGAGGGCGTGGCTGCCGCACCGATGTTCGGCATCGTGCCGATGAGCATCGGCCTCAGGTACAGCGCACCCGGCGCGTCCGGCACGGCAGCGCGGCAGCGGTCGATCACCGACGTCACCATCTCGGCGACCAGAGCCGCGCCCGGCTCCGGCAGTTCCAGGCTGCGGGCGCTGTTGCGGAAGCGCTCGATGTGGCGGTCCATGCGAAAGACGTGCACGCTGCCGTCGGTCCACTTGTAGGCCTTGAACCCCTCGAAGCACTCGCTCGCGTAGTGCAGCACGTGCGCGGCGGGGTGGATCTCGATCGGGCCGACCGCGCGCAGCGCAGGGGCGCTCCAGCGGCCGTCCTTGAATGTCGCCACGGCCATCACGTCGGTCAGGATGCTGCCGAAGGGGGCGTTCTGCGGAGTCGTGCTCGTCATGTCCGTGTCCTCTGCGTCGTCATTCGCTCATGAAGATCGTCGCCGGATGCTCCAGTCGCTCCTTGAGTGCCTGGATCATCGCGGCCGCATCAAAGCCATCGACGAAGCGGTGATCGAAGGACGATGACAGGTTCATCATCCGCCGCACGACCACCTGGCCGTCGATGACGACGGGCCGGTCGACCGCCTTGTTCACGCCGATGATCGCCACTTCCGGGGCGTTGATCACCGGGGTCGAGGCGATGCCCCCCAGTTTACCAAGACTCGTGACCGTGATCGTGGAGCCACCAAGATCCGCTCGGCTCGCCCGGCCGCTGCGCGCGGCATCGGACACCCGGCGGATGTCGGCCGCGAGCGCGGCAAGACCGAGACCCTCGGCATGGCGCACCACTGGCACCTTCAGACCGTCCGGCGTCTGGGTCGCGATGCCCACGTGGACCGCCCGGTGGCGCAGCACCACGTTGCGCTCCGCATCGTAGTGCGCGTTGCACTGCGGGAAGCGCTCCAGCACCCGCACCAGCGCCGCGACGATCAGCGGCAGGTACGTATAGCCGGCCGCGTCCTTCGGCAGCCGGCTGTTGAGGTAGGCACGCAGCGACTCAAGCTCGGTGACGTCGACCTCCTCCACGTAGGCGAAGTGCGGAATGTTGCGCTTGGCCGCCGCCATCCTCTCGGCGATCACCCGCCGCACGCCGATGACCTTGATCTCCTCGACGCCCGTGCGCGGCGCAGGCGCTGCCGTCGCGGCGACCGGCGCGCTCGCGCCGCCGGCCAGGACCGCGTCGAGGTCGGCCCGCCCGATGCGCCCGCCAGGACCCGATCCGGCGACGGCGCCCAGGTTGATGCCCGCTTCGCGGGCCCGCCGGCGCGTCGCGGGCGAGGCCATGACGCGCGCTGCGGTCTCGCCGGCCGCGGGCACCGGGCCGGCGCGAGCAGCCCCGCTGACCGTCGCGACCGGCGCGGCTGCGCTGGCAACCGCCGGCGGCACCCCCGGCGCAGGCGCCGCGACCGCAGGCGCTGCGACCGCAGGCGCCGCCTCGGTCTCGAACACGACGAGCTCGGAGCCGACCGCCACGACGTCGCCGGGGCCGCCGTTCAGCGCCACGATCCGGCCGGTCACCGGCGACGGCACCTCCACGACGGCCTTCTCGGTCGACATCTCGACCAGGGGGCCGTCCTCGCGGACGAGGTCGCCGACCTGCACGCGCCAGGCGACGATCTCGCTGGAGACGGTGCCTTCACCGAGGTCGGGCACCTTGAAGACGTAGCGGCTCATCCGGCCTCCATGACGCGGGTCAGGGCCGCGGCGACACGCGCCTGGCCGGGGAAGTATTCCCACTCGAAGGCATGCGGATATGGCGTGTCCCAGCCGCAGACACGCTCGATCGGTGCCTCCAGCTGCCAGAAGCAGCGCTCCTGGATCGTGGCGATCAGCTCTGCGCCAAATCCGCCGAAGCGGGTGGCCTCGTGCGCGATCAGGCAGCGCCCGGTCTTCTGCACCGAGGCAACCAACGTCTCGACGTCGAGCGGCACGAAGGTGCGCACGTCGATGACCTCGGCGTCAAGGCCTAGGCTCGCGGCCGCGGCCTGCGCGACATGCACCATCGTGCCGTAGCTGATCACGGTGATGTCGTCGCCTGCACGGACGACTTCGGCCTTGCCGATCGGCACCGTGTAGTGCCCGTCAGGCACCTCGCCCTTCGGGTGCGTGCTCCAGGGCACCGCGGGCTTGCCCGGGTCACCGTCGAACGGACCGTTGTAGAGCCGCTTGGGTTCGAGAAAGAGTACCGGGTCGTCGTCCTCGATCGCGGCGATCAACAGGCCCTTGGCGTCATAGGGATTGGATGGCATGACCAGCTTGATGCCGCAGACGTGGGCGAAGATCGCCTCCGGGCTCTGCGAATGGGTCTGGCCGCCGCGAATGCCGCCGCCACAGGGGGTCCTGATGGTGACCGGCGCGGAAAACGCGCCGGCGCTGCGATAGCGCAGTCGCGCCAACTCGCTGACGATCTGGTCATAGGCAGGATAGATGTAGTCGGCGAACTGGATCTCGGCCACCGGCCGCAGACCGTTGACGCCCATGCCGATGGCGGCGGCGACGATGCCGCCCTCGGCGATCGGCGTGTCCAGCACCCGGTGCTGGCCGTATTTGCGCTGCAGGCCGTCGGTGACGCGAAACACGCCGCCGAAGTAGCCGACGTCCTCGCCCAGCACGACCACCGACGGATCCTTGCCGAGCGCGATGTCCATCGCCGCGTTCAGCGCCTGAATCATGTTCATCTGTGCCATGCGAGTCTCAGCTCCTCTCGCGACGCAGCAGCTCGCGCTGCTCGACCAGGTGCGCCGGCATCTCCTTGAAGACGTCCTCGAACATCAGGTCGCGGTCCAGGCGCGGGCCGTCGGTCAGCGTACCGTAGGTGGATGCCTCGGCCCAGGCGGCGGCGACCTGCTGCTCGAGCTCGCCGATCAGCGTCGCGTGGCGCTGTTCCGACCACTCTCCGAGCAGAATCAGGTGGCCCTTCAGGCGCTCGACCGGGTCGCCCAGCGGCCAGCGCTCGGCGTCCTCCTTCGGTCGGTAGCGCGACGGTTCGTCGCTGGTTGAATGCGCGGCCGCTCGATAGGTGACTAGTTCTATGAGGGTGGCGCCTGCGCCCTTGCGTGCACGCTCGGCGGCCCATTCGGTGGCGGCATAGACTGCTAGAAAATCGTTGCCATCGACACGCAGCCCGGGGATGCCGTAGCCGGGACCGCGAGCCGCGAACGAGCTCTGCTCGCCGCCGGCGTAACCCTGGAAGGTCGAGATCGCCCACTGGTTGTTGACGACGTTGAGGATCACCGGCGCGCGGTACACGGACGCGAATAGCAGCGCGTGGTGGAAATCGGCTTCGGCGCTGGAGCCCTCGCCGATCCACGACGCCGCGACATCGTCCTCGCCCTTGATCGCAGCCGCCATCGCCCAGCCCACCGCCTGCGGGAACTGCGTGGCGAGATTGCCGGAGATCGAGAACAGGCGGCCTGGCACCGAGTGGTACATCACCGGTAACTGCCGGCCCTTGCACATGTCGCGCGTGTTGGACAGCAATTGGCACATCAGCTCGACCAACTTCGCGCCGCGCACGAACTGCAGCCCCTGCTGTCGATAGGACGGGAACAGCATGTCCGACGGACGCAATGCCATCGCCGCGGCGATCGCGACCGCCTCCTCGCCGGTGGACTTCATGTAGAACGAGATCTTGCCCTGCCGCTGGGTACGCAGCATGCGATCGTCGAACACGCGGGTCAGCATCATGTGGCGCAACGCGACCTGCAGGATGTCAATGTCCAGGTGCGGGTTCCACGGGCCGACCGCGCGGTGTTCCTCGTCGAGCACGCGGATCAGGTCAACCGAGAGGCTCTCGATGTCGGCAGCGGCGGTGACGACGTCGGGGCGCGGCACGCCCCCGGCCGGCGACAGGCGGACGTAGCTGAAGTCGGGCGCCTCCCCCGGACGGGCGGGAGTACGCGGCACGTGCAGTCGGGACGGACGTGGCATGGCAAGACCTCTGGGACCGGACGGCCAGCGTACCGCCACTGCCCCGGAGAATTCACCCAAAGACCCTCACCTGGCGTATCATCGTTGGATAATTAATCCAATTCATACGATCTTTATGAAGTTTCAATCCACGACTGTCGATAGGACCGACTTGCGCATCCTCAACGAGCTGCAAAAGGACGCCTCTCTATCGACGGCCGAAATCGCCCAGCGGGTCGGCCTGTCGCAGTCGCCGTGCTGGCGCAGGATCAGCCTGCTTGAGTCCAACGGCACGATCAGAAAGCGCGTCGCCCTGCTGTCGCGCGACAAAGTGGGGCTGGACGTGCTGGTGTTCACGCACGTGAAACTCGCCAGTCACGGCTGGCAGTCGCTGCCGAAATTCAAGCAGAAGGTCGTCAGCTATCCGGAAGTCGTGCAGTGCTTCATGGTAATCGGCGACATCGACTTCATCCTGCTGGTCGCGACCCGCACCATCGACGACTACAACGAGTTCATCCAGAAGCGCCTGTCGCAGGTACCGGGCGTGCAGGCGATCGAGTCTCGGATCGTGCTCGAGGAAACCAAGAACACGACCGAGTTGCCGCTGGAACTTGCCGCCTCCCGGCTCGGCTGAAGGATCTTCCGCGCTAGCGGCGGCTGGCGTACAGCGCCTGCGCCTCGCGCAGCCGCGCGATCACGGCGTCCTTTTCGGCGACCGAATTCCAGTCCGGGTGGCGGCTGGTGGCCTCGATCACGCGCTCAATCCACGCGACGAAATACGCCGCGTCCTGCGGCGCCTGCTGCGGCCGCCCCGCCACGGTGATGTAGACAGGGCTCGTGGTCGCGTATGGATAATTGTCGAGCACCGGATATGCCGCGCGATCGCTGCTCGCGCGCAGCAGGCACCAGCCGCTGCCGGCCAGCGGCAGCTGCCCGCTCAGGTCCGCCTCGGTGCGACTGCCGGTCAGCGGCAGCACGCGCACGACGCGGCCGTTGCAGACGATCTCCAGGTGGTCTACCGGAACGATCGAACGCAGGTGTGCGGTGAATGCCTGCGCGCGCGGACGCGCGAGGCTCAACTGCGCGCCGATCGGCTGGCCACCGAGCGAGAAGTCCAGGAGCGGCCCGTTGGTCGCGAACGTGCGGCCGGCCTTGAGCCCCGCGAGCCACTCGCCCGCGTCGACCGACTCACCGCTGACGGCGACGTAGACGCGGTTCATGCCGACCGGGCCACGCAGCGACGCGTAGTTCGCCATCGCATCCGTGCCGGCCGCCGTCGGCAGGCGGAAGCCCAGGTTCAGAAGCCGGTACCAGACGTCCGCGGTCGTGCGATGGTCGCTGAAGCCCAGCACCTCGATGTAGTCCACCTTGCCGAGCGCGACATCGACCGGTAGTTCGTTCGACAGCGTCTCGCTGGCGTCGAACGGATGCGGCGGATCGTCAAACGGATGAACGTAGCCCACCAGCGCGCCGCCGGCGTGGGCCCGATCGGCGACATCGGCGTTCATCGGCGCAAGGCTCGCCGCGGCCGTGTTCGCATAGCCTGCGTAGCCCGGCAGCAGCGTGCCGCGCGCAAGCCCGATCAGTCCGAGGTGCCCCCAGTAGCTGGTGTGGAACTCCTGACCATGCAGCACGACGTGCGCGGGACCCGAGAGCGGATCACGACCGCGAGCGCTCTGCACGATGTCCGGGACCCGCTGCTCCTTGTTCACGATCAAGGCGTTCACGATCCCGAGATCCTCCGACTCCGCCTGCTCGAGCAGGTGCGCCGGCGTGTTGCGGTACAGCCCGCCGTAGTTCATGTGCACGTGAGCGTCGCCACTGACCCAGTGCCGACCACCGGCGGTCGCCAGCGGGAAGCCGGCGCCGAAGGCGGTGTCCACGCGCACCGTCTGACCCGCCGCCACCGACACCTTGCGCACGACCAGTGGCTGGCCGAAGCCATGCAGCAGCTCGACCGTCGCCTCGCCCGCCGGCACCGTGATCTCCTCGTCGCCGCGACTGTGGAAGTAGTGCGCTTCGAACGGGCGCTCCGCACGGTCGTAGCCGTCGTCGCCGTGGATCCAGGCGCCGTCCGGCGCGTGGAACCGACCCCGCGCGTCGGTGACCGACACGCGCGCCGGGAGCGGCCGGCCGGCGTCATCGCGGATCGCGAGCCGCAGATGTCCGACCGGCGCGAGCGGACGTCGCTCGGTGATCTCGAGCCGGCGCTGGCCACCGCTGGCGGCGTCCTGCAGCCACAGCTCGAGCCCGCCGGAACGGTTGGAGATGAACGCGAACTGCCGGCCATCGGGCGACCAGCGCGCGCCAACCTCGTCCCAGTCGCCGTACGACACCGGCAGCGCGTCGCCGCCGGCCGCCGGCATCAGCCACAGCTGGTGCCCGTTGCGGCCGAGGTAGGAGCTGTACAGCAGCCGCTTGCCGTCCGGAGAGTAGTCGGGCCGTGCCCGCCAGTTGGTCTCCTCGTAATGGATCTCGCGGGGCGTCGCGCCCGGCCGCGCCTCCATCTGCCAGAAGCCGCCGGTGCCATGGATGTGGTCGCGGTTGGAGACGTACAGCACCGATCGCCCGTCGCGGCTCCACACCGGGTTGATCTCATGGTCGAAGGCGCTGTAGTAGTAGCGATGCAGCGGGCTCTTCGTCTCGCCGGTCAGGCGCGTGACGCCTGCCAGCCCGGCGTCGGACAGGTCGGCGACGAACAGGTGGAAATGGCCGTTGTAGGCGCTGGACACCCAGACGATTCGCTTGCCGTCGGGCGACCAGCGTGGCTCGACGTTCACGGCCGCATTGCGGGTCAGCGCCGTCGTGCGGCCGCTGGCGAGGTCGAGAATGGCGAGTTCGAGCGCATCGCTGCGATAGGTCACGTACAGGATCGAGCGCCCGTCCGGCGACCAGTCCGGCTGGTAGTCGTAGCCGGGCCCGTCGGTGAGCTGCACCGCGACCCCGCTGTCGAGCCGCTGGCGCCAGAGGGCGCCGGCCATCGAGTAGACCACCTCACGGGAATCCGGCGAGTAGCTGACGGCCGACGGCCCACCGGTCAGTTGCGGCAGGTACATCTCGCGGAAGTAGTAGGGGTGCGGCAGGTCGATCTGTCCCAGCACGGGCTGGCGCCCGGCTGCCGCCGTGGCTGGCTCCATCGCCGCCATCGAAAGCACCGCCGTCAGTATCAGTCCAGATAGCCTGCGCATCGTCGCCTCCTCCTGTCGTCCGTCCGTCCGTCACCACCGTTCCATGCCGCTGGCGCGAAGCGCGCTGTCTCAGCCTTCTGCGAGAACCTCGATCAGCGTCGCCTCGAGGATGCCAACCGCCTCGTCAACCTCCGCCGCCGTGACCACAAGCGGCGGCATGAATCGCAGCGTGCTCTGGCCGCAGGACAGCAGGATCAGGCCGTTGTGGTAGGCGCGCGTGACGAGCTTGTCGCACAGCTCGCGTGCGGGCGTCCGCGAGGCGCGGTCGGTGATCAGCTCCATGCCGATCATCAGGCCCTTGCCGCGCACCTGGCCGATGACCTCGTGGCGAGTCGCAAGCTCGCGCAGTCGCGCCTGGAAGTGATCGCCGACCTTTGCGGCGTTCTCCATGAAGCCGCCGGTGACCAGTTCGATCGTCGCCAGCGCGGCGGCGCAGCACAGCGG
>JANXQL010000142.1 GCA_025356815.1 Pseudomonadota bacterium | reverse complement strand
GCGCCACGCGGCGCGCGAGCGGCGCCAGTCGGGGCTGCTGGTGAACTGTGCCGCCTGTTCCTTGGCGCGCTCGACCAGCGAACGAGCGTTGAATGGCAGGCCATGCGCGGCGGCGTGTTCCTCCGAGGTCTGTGCGTACGGCACCACGAACATCAGCACGAGGTAGGCGAGAATCGCGCCACCACCGGTGATAAACGCGGCCGCGACGAACACGAGCCGCACGATCGTGACGTCGATGCCGAAGTACGCCGCGAGTCCCATGCAGACGCCGCTGATCTTCGCGCCTTCGCTGATCTGGTACAGGCGCCGCGGCGGCGGGCCCGCGCTTGCAAAGGTTCCACCGGCAGCCGCGTCGGCGCCGGCCTTCGCGCTGCCCGCAGGCTCCGCTGCGCTCGCGCCGTCGACCGGCCCCATTTCGGCGAGGATCTGTTCAAGCTCAGTGCGCGCGAGCACCGACTTGTGATTGTTGAGAAAGCGGCCGCTCTTGTCGGCGATCGCCTGCTCGAGATCGGCGATGATCTCGGCACGATCCGGATTGCCGGTGAGCGCACGCTCCGCCGCCTCGAGGTAGTTGCCGAGCGCGGCGTACGCATCGTCCTCGAGCTGAAATGCGTTGCCGTTGAGGCTCACGGTGATGACGCGACGCATGTCTTCAGCTCCCAAGCTCGGTGATGGTGGCGTTGATCTTCTGCCAGTAGGCCTCGAGTTCCCCCAGCTGCTCGCGGCCGGGGAGGGTGAGGCGGTAATACTTGCGCGGCGGTCCGGCGTCGGATTCCTGCCACTCGTAGTCGACCAGTCCCTCGCGACGCAGCCGGCTCAGCAACGGGTACAGCGTGCCTTCCTGCGTCGCGAACTCGGTGGCGGCCAGGCGCTTGAGTAGGTCGGCGACGTAGACGGTGCGGGTGCTGATGATCCGCAGCACCAGGAACTCGAGCAGTCCCTTGCGGATCGGGCTGAATTTTTGGTCCACTTGCATCTGGAAGCTACCTTGTTTGATAAAGGTACTAGCATCAGCCAAGCCCGTCAAGTGCCCTTGCGCGGATCTAGCGAGCCAGCCGCAGGCTGCTCGCCACCTGATCGAGCGGCGTCCCCGCGGCGCTGCCGGTGGCCCACAGCACCCACAGCGTGTCGCCGTCGCTGACGCCCAACAGACGGCTGCCCAGCGGACGGGCCTCGACGGCCGGGTGGCCTGCGATGGGGCGCGCCGGCTGCGCCGACGGGGCCCCGAGCGAGGCGAGCAGCGCGGTGTCCGGGGACGACCCGGCCGGCAGCGGCAGCGCGAGCAGGCGGATCGTCGCCCCATCCGCGCTGCGCAGTCCGACGACTGTCGGGTCCGGATAGCGCGCGTCGAGGGCTGCGAACTCGAAGCCAGGCGGTGATCGCAGCGTCAGGCCGAGCCAGGGGTTGCGGTACTGGTGCCCCGAGACGGTCCACGGCGCGGCGCCAGAGGGCACCGTGACCGAATGCCCGTCGAGGGTATAGCCCTCGATGCGGATCGACAGATTGCCGGACAGCTGCGACAGCTCCTTGGTGCCGCTGCCGATGCCGAGCTCGCCGCCGTGGCGCACCAGCGCGATGCGTGCCGCATCCGCGGTGCCCGCGCCGTACAGCGCCGCATCGATCGGCAGCCAGCGGCCGCCGACGCGGACCTCCGTCCAGGCGTGGCCGCCGAAGATGTTGTCGACGTAGACGTAGCCGAGGATGACCCGCGCCGGGATGCCCAGCGCGCGCGCGAGCGCCGCGGTGAGGACGGCGTACGCCACGCAGCTGCCGCGGCGGTCGCGGACCACTTCGCTGGCGGGCGCGACCGCGAGGCCGGCGTCGAACTGCAGGTGCGTCGCGACCCACTGCTGCACGACGCGCGCCTGCGCAAAGGCCGGCAACCCGGGCCGGCGCAGTTCGGCGGCGAGCGCGACCACGGCCGGGTGGTCCGACTGCAGCAGCACGTTCGGCTGCAGTTGCGGGTCGTCTGGACGAGCGTCGATCGGCGCATCGGGCTCGGGGTCGGCGCGGCTGACCTCGAGGAGCCGCTGCGTCGGGGTGGCCTCGAGCACGTGCTGACCGGGTCCTTCGAGGTCGGCCCAGCCGCTGTCGGGACGCAAGAGCGCAAGCCGCACGCGCAGCCGCTCGAGGCGCCGCGCGGACGGCAGGCGCACCTGCGCTGGCAGCAGCGAGCGCGCGTAGACGTCCTCGGCGAGCGTGGCACCGACTGCCGCCTGCGCGGCCTCGGCGGTGGCGAGGCGCGCGCTCAGCGCGCCCAGCGGCGACTCCTCGAGCTCCTCGACGGCGCGGCCATCCGCATCCAGCCACAGCCGGCTGGGTTGCGGCAGACCCTCGGTCCGCTGCTCGACGAGCGCGAGTGATGCGTGTCCGGCGTGCGCCTCGTGTCGCAGCAGACGACGGGTCACGGTCGCCACGGTGCCTTGTTCGGCGACGAAGGTCGTGTACACGAGCGCCTCGTCGGGATTGGCAAGCCAACTGCGTGTGCGCAGGCGGGCACCCTCGGCGCCGAGCAGGACGCGCGACTCGTCCAGCTCGCGCGTGTAGAGGCGACCGCCGGCGCCGGTCGTGATGCGAAGGTGTCCAGCGTCGATCTGGACCTCGAGGGTGTTCTCGTCACGCGACGAATGGATGTGTGCCTGCAGGTGCAGCAGGCGACCGTCGGCATCCTCGTCCTCGCTTTGCAGGACGCTGAAGTCGACGCGCGTGTTCATCCGCTGCACGGCGAGGTGCGTGTCGATGTCGGTGCGCGAGCCGCTGCCGCGGGGCAGGGTGGACTCGTGGCCGTAGCCGGCGGCCTGGCCGGCAAGGCTGATCACGTACCAGCGGTCGCTCGCGGTCGCCTCGCCCGCGGCCCACGCGGACGGCATCGCAACCAGGCACGCGAGCAGGGTCGCGATGCGCAGCTTCATCGGCGCACGCGCTGGGCCCGCAGCCTCTGCAGGTCGGCCGGCGTGTCCAGGTCGTCGCAGGCACCGCGCATCGGGACCTCGCGGACGCGCTCGCCATGAAGCAACGCGCGCGCACCGCGGTCGCCGCGCAGCGCCAGCAGCGCCGGCCGCAGGCGGGCGGGGAAGATGGCCGGCACGCCGCGTCGGCCGGCGTAGACCGCCGCGGCCGGTAGCCGCCCGGCCGCCCGGCATAGCCGGCCGAAATCTGCCGTCTCGAGCCGCCACTGGTCGACTGACAGGATCGCGAGGTGCCGTGCGGCGCGTGGCGCGGCGCGTACGCCTGCCACCAGCGACGCGGCCATGCCGTCGCGCCAGTGACGGGCGTGTACGACCCTCACCCGGCGATCGGCCAGCGCCGCGCGCACGCTGGCGGCGCCGGACCCGACCACGACCCCGATCCAGGCCGGACCGATGCTTGCCACTCGCCGTACGACACGCTGCACCAGCGCCTCACCGCTGATCCGAACCAGTTGCTTGTGGCGGCCCAGTCGACGGCTCGCCCCGGCTGCCAGGATCACGACCGCAAGCGTGCGCGCCGCCGGCAGGGAACGAAACGGGGGTTGGGCTATGATGCGGCGCATGCACAAAGAATACGCCAGTCTGCGGCGGCGCCCGTTCCTCGCGCCGGTCTGGATCTTCGGTCTTATCGGGCTGCTCATGCTCGTCGCGGCGGCGTGGGCCGTACGCGAGGCGTCCACGACGCTCGTGCTGGTCACGCGCCACGCCGAGAAGGTCGTGGAGGCGGGCGCTGATCCTCCGTTGAGCGCGGCCGGGCTCGAGCGCGCCCAGCGGCTCGCGGCGCTGCTCGGGGATTCGCCGCGCGAGCTGGCGGTCGATGCGGTGTTCGTCACCCAGTGGCAGCGGACCGCGGCGACCGCGCTGCCGCTGGCCACGCGCCTTGGCATCCCGGTGATCCCGGTGGCAGCCGAGGATCTGGCGGGACTCGAGGCGCGCATCCGCAAGGAGTACCGCGGTCGTCGGGTGCTGGTGATCGCCCACAGCGACAGCGTGCCGGTGATCGTCGCGGACCTCAGTCAGGGGGCGAGCGTGCCACCGATCGCAGAGGGCGAGTACGGCCGGGCGTACCTGGTGGCGATTCCACGCTGGAGCCGACCGAGCGTGCTTGCGATGCGCCTGCCCTAGACGGGCGTCGTCACGGTCGGGTGCGTGAAGTCGGCCTCGTAGACGCGGTACCCGGCGTCGAGCAGGCCAGTGCGCTCATAGACTGCGATCGCATTATCGTTGCGCTGGTCGACGTACAGGCGCACGCCGCACACCTCCGGATCCCGCCGCGCCTCGCTGACGACGTGGCCGTAGAGGCTCGTGAAGACGCCTCTGCCGCGCGCTTCGGGCACGACATACGGTGACTGGATCCACCAAAACCAGCCGGCCCGCCAGTCGCTCCACTCGCGCGTCAGTAGCATCTGGCCGATCGGCTCTTCGCCGTCGTCGGCGATGAAGTAGCAGCCCTTGTTCCCGTCGGCGAGGGTCGCCGCGACCCCTTCGGCGATCAGCTCACGGTCCGGTTCGCGGGCGTCGATCTCGGCCAGCATCCGGGCGTTACCGTCGACGAGGAATTCAAGGTCGGTGGGGCGGGCAGGGCGGATAGAAACCGGCATCGTGGCGGCACTCCTGCATCAGGCTACGAGA
This sequence comes from Pseudomonadota bacterium, assembly GCA_025356815.1. GTDB lineage: Bacteria > Pseudomonadota > Gammaproteobacteria > Steroidobacterales > Steroidobacteraceae > CAIKZZ01. Next base: position 1,725 of record JANXQL010000142.1, on the reverse strand, counting down.
TCATACGACCATAATCCGGCAATCGCGGTTGCAAGCGCTGCGGCGGATGCTATTATTCGCGCCCTCGTGTGGGGCGGTAGCTCAGCTGGGAGAGCGTCGCGTTCGCAATGCGAAGGTCAGGGGTTCGATCCCCCTCCGCTCCACCACTTCTACCAGGCCGGCGCCGACGATCGTCGGTCGCGGTGCCCTGCCGGCGATCGAGGGCCGCCGACCACCCACGCCATCAGTGCCAGGCGCATCACCGCGCTGCGCGCGCGTCGCTACTGGCGACCCGCCACGACGCCACCGGCGATGCCTGCGATCACGCCGTCCGCCGCGACCTCCACCTCGACCCCGTCGCCGTCAATTTCCACCGGCCGGGTGGCTTGGCGCGCAACCGTGACGTTCATCGAGATGCGCGCCGGCATGTTCGATGCCGTCGGGGGCGCCGAGCCGGTCAGTGCGGCGCCCGAGGCGAGCGCGCCACGGGGCTGGGCAAGGCCCGCCTGGACCTTCTCGCCGAAAGTCGCGCCCTGCGTCTGCCTGGGGACGACTGTCGAGATCAGCCGCAGTCTGTAGTGTCCGGGGGCGAGTCCCTCGGCGCGGAAGGCGCCGTCCGTGCCTAGCGGGACCGCGGTGCTCGATCCCCCGGCGATCGGGGTGAGTACGACCGAGCGGGCGCTGATGACAGCTCCGCCGGGCAGCGCGCCACCGAGGAGCGCGGCGCGCCCAGCTGAGGGTGGGGTGTCGGCCGCGGCGGTGACGCAGCACATGAGCGCCAGCAGGCCGGTGGTGCCGGCAAGCCGGACGAGGGAGCGGGGGGTATGGGTTTTCATGCGCTTACTGTGCCGCGCGTGCGCCATTGATGACAAGTGCGGCGGGGTCGATTGACGGCAATTCGATGATCGCACTTCTGTCGCCGCAGTCGGACAGCTAGGATGCGCACTGGCTCGCATGCCCCGGTAGCTCAGTTGGATAGAGCGCGCCCCTCCTAAGGGCGAGGTCACAGGTTCGACTCCTGTTCGGGGCGCCATAAAATCAATGAGTTGAACGAGACCGCTTGGGAGCGTACGGCATTCGTACGGCAAACTGCGCAGTGCGCTTGTGGAGCCGCTGCTGCCCCTTGTTCCAGTCGGCTAGACGCCCTGCGGCTCGTCTCCGTCTGCGCCGCGGGCCTCCACGAATAGGTCCCCCTGGTCGCCGATCGAGCGGTTGCGCTCGAGCACCTCGGACGTCCGAAGCGCCCTGCCTTAATCAGCCTGATTTCGTATGTCTCCCGGCAACAGGTGGAACCTGACCAGAAGATCGTAATGGGCGTGCTCAACGAGTCCCCACAGGAAGAAAAAGAGGAAAACCAGCGCGCCGACCAGCCAGCGCCATCCTGCACTCGGGCCGCTGCTAAGCGCCTCAATGGCGCAGCCGCTAAATGCCAGAGCACCGACAGACGAAACCCAGGAATACTTCTGCCGTTCCCGGCACAGGTCCCGGTAATCATTCATTCGAGAGTCGGACACGTGAGTCTCCTTCGATCGGCGCGCTCGCCGAAGTAGTCCGAACGCTGCTACGGTAGATCGACGCCGAATGCGCCGGCGACTCGGTCGCGTGCGCCATCTCGCGAGCAGTGAGTGCCTCCCGTGCGAGATCAACGGCTTCCGCCCACTGTGTACCGTAATCCTCGCGAGTCCTCGCGAGGATTCGCGAGGACTACCGGAGCGCTCCCCGAGTCCTCCCGGAATGCTCGGGGAG
>JANXQL010000072.1 GCA_025356815.1 Pseudomonadota bacterium | reverse complement strand
CATCTGCGCCGCGCTCCAGTCGCGCATCCGGGCTGCGAACTGACGGCTGTAGCTGGCCTGCAGCTGCTCGAACGACTTGCACTGGATGGTGGCCAGATGCTGCAGCGCCGTCGGCGGGGTCGCTGCGCCCGCTCCCGGCGCGCCGGGCGCCGAGTTCCCGGCGATGGGCTGGGCGGTCGCGTTCGCCGCCAGCACCAGCAGCAACCAGGTCACCAAGGGGCCTGTGAGCGGGCGGGGAAAGGGCCGCAGGTGGCGATGCCGCAGCGGGGCGAGCGGGAGCAATCGGATCATTTCAAGGCACCTTTGAATCGCAGTCGGCTGCCCGGGTCAGTTGGCAATGGGGGCGGCCGCGCGATTTTAGGCGAATTCCCGGGCGCTGCGGCTCATTCGCCGCGATTTGGCCGGCGCCGACACCGCAGCGCCGGCAGGCGCAGGTCCGGTGACTAGCGACAGCCAGGCGGCAGCTGGGACGGCTTGAGTCCCTCGCCGCCGTGGCAGGTCCAGCTCACCGTGCCGTTCGCGTCCGCCGACGGCGTGAATGACGAGCAGGCCGCGCCTGGACTTCACCACGAGCACCATACCCTTGGTGTTCAGGCTCAGTTCGACGCCGTTCGGCAGGCCCGGGTCGACGCCGACCGCCGCCAGCGTCGGCGGGACCTGATGGGTCCGCTGGTAGCTGTCGGCGAGCGCATCGCGGGCCGGCTGGGACGCCAGTACGGCGCCTGCGAGCGTCGCCCTGGTCGTGAAGTCCTGGTAGGCGGGGATCGCGATCGCAGCCGCGACGCCGATGAAGTAGACGTAGAGAAGAACGCCGACGCCTGCGCCCATCCGGCCGGCGTAGGGGACGAACAGCGCGAGCACGTAGGCGAACGGATTGCGGCGCGGCATCGTTGCCGAGTCGTCGAGGACCCGGATCGTGCGCTTGACGGTCCATGGGTAGCTCGCGAGCAGTTCGTGAAACGACATCCAGAAGCCAGTGCCGGACTCCAGCTGCTGTCGGTAGCCATCGAGCGACAGGCTGGCCCAGCTGAGCGCCCCGGCGGACAGCGCGCTGAGCGAGCGCGCCGCGGATTCGCGCGATTCGCTGCAGGCGAGCCCGTGCAGGTCGCAAGTGCTCTCCCGCGCGCGCGAATACGCCGCGCCGAGCAGCGGCAGCCGGAGTGCGGGAAAGCGCAGCAGCGCTTGGATCGGGTTGTCGTGGCGGACGATGTGGCCCAGCTCGTGGCCGATGTAGAAGCGCACGCCATTGGGGTTGTTGGCCATCGCATCGACGATCCCCGACAGCAGGATCACGTACTTGTGGCCGAGGAACCAGGTTGCGAAGGCGTTGAGCGCGCCATTGCCGTTCTGGATGAACATGGTCGGCAGGACGCGCACGCCCAGCGCCTCGCAGCAGGCGGTCAATTGAGCATGCAGCTCGGGCAGCTGGTGTTCGGACACTTCGATCGCGTTGCCGCGCAGGTGGGCGATCGCAGCCGAGCGGGCGAAGACGTAGCCGAGGAAGGAGATCAGCGCGAACAGCAGCAGCAGGGCGATGACGCCGCCGATCGCGGCGGCGCCACCGAGCTTCACCAGCAATGCGAGCAGCACGAGCCAGGCGATGGTGCCGAGCGTCATCGAGACGACGCCGAGGCTGCGGTCGCGGGGAAAGATCAACGTGTTCATGGCGTGCACTCCGTGGCGATCCTGCTGTTGCCGGCGATCCGTCTGGACTGGGTTGGCGCTGCCGATATTGCCGCAATCCGGCCCGCGGCGCAGCGCCGGGCGCAGGGGTCCTGCAGCCGTCCCATTCCGGTTCACGTCGCCGCGGCCGGAGAATTGGTCGCTGCCGAGGTTGCGCGGGTAGACTTCACGCCGACGGCCCGTGGCGGGTCGACGCGCCACCCTGCACAGGAGCAGCCATGTTCTCGCACATCATGATCGGCACGAACGACCTCGGGCGCGCCAAGGCCTTCTACGATTCCCTGCTGGGCACGCTCGGCGTGCCGCCGGCGAGCGTCGACGGGCATCGGATCTTCTACGTAACGCCGACCGGGATCTTCTCGGTCACCCAGCCGATCAACGGCGAGCCGGCGACCTGCGCGAACGGCGGCACGATCGGCTTCGCCGCAAGTTCGCCCGCGCAGGCCGATGCCTGGCACGCGGCCGGCCTCGCGGCGGGCGGCGTCGCGTGCGAAGACCCGCCGGGGGTTCGCGAAAGTCGTGGCCGCAAGTTGTACCTGGCTTACCTGCGGGACCCGGACGGTCACAAGATCTGTGCCCTGTACCGGATGTAGCGCCGGCCGTGCGCCGCGCGTGCCCTCGCGTCGCCGTCCGGTGCCGCGCCGGCGCGCGCGGCAGTTCCGGCAGGCATGGCGAACGACCCGCCGAACGACGCCAATATTCAATTTAGTCAACGACATGGCGTGCGCTCAGCAGCGGCGGGATATGTTCGCATCCGTCGCATGCACCGCGCCGACCGCATCGCGTCGGTCGGCGCCGCCGCGTTCACCCTCACGGTGCGGCCGCCGGCTGGGCGTGACGGCCGGGCCGCGGACGGCCTGCGGGGCGGCGACCGCGCCTCCGCCGCCGGCCGAGCGTCCAGCGCGGCTGCGGTCGGCAGGTGTCGCCGCGCGGCCGGCGAGGTACAGTAGCGACGATTGCATGCCTGAGCCGCGGTGAGATACGTCGAGAGCTTGACGTCGGAGTCCACCGGCGCCACAGCCCCGGGCAGTCCAGGTCGAGCGCCTAAAAGAGCGCGATTGCGGCTTTGTCGTGACAAGCCCTCGCAATTCTAGAGAAGGGGAAATCCATGACGACGATGTTCCAGCGGTCGAGCCTGTTCGCTGCCGTGCTCGCCGGCTTCGTGATGGTGGCCTGCTCGCCGATGAAAGAACCCGCGGCGGCGGCGCTCGCCGATGCAAACGCCGCGTTGCAGAAGGTCGCGCCGGAAGCGACCCAGTACGCGCCCACCGAATACGCAGCCCTGAATGAGCAGGTCACGGCGATGAAGGCCGCGTTCGACCGGCAGGACTACCAAGCCGTGCTCAACACAGTGCGCAAGTTGGCCCCGAGTCTGCACATGCTCGCCGAGACTGTCTCCGCCAGGAAGCGCGAGGCTGGCATCGCCCTCAAGGAGCAGTGGGTCGGCCTGTTGCGCGACGCGCCGACGGCGTTGTCGGCCGCTGCGTCCAGGGTCGCAGACCTCAACAAGACGCACCGGCTGCCAAAGGGCGTCAGCAAGGACACGCTCGCCGGCGCCGGCGCTGTGGTCGATGCGGCCAAGCAGGACTGGAGCGAGGCGCAGAGCGCGCATCAGGCAGGCAATCTGCAGGACGCCGTCGCCAAGGGCAAAGCCGCGCAGGAAAAGCTCGGCGCACTCATGACCTCGCTCGGCACGGCGAGTCCTGGCGCGAAGTAGTCCTTGCGCCAGGCGCGGTACGCGCCTGGCGGCCTTGCGCGGGAATGGTCGCAAGCCCGCGTTCGGCCGACGAGCGCAGGCCGGCGTTGCGTGCGCTTGCGATCGGCCGACCGCCGCCCCAAACGCAAGCGTTGGGCAGGAGGCCTACCTGCGCCGCGACGCAGGCGACCCTGATCGGCGTGGTGCAACCGCGGGGCGGAGCGCGACCGACGCCTGCGAGTCATGTCGTGCTTCGCCGCCGCAGTGCTACGCCTGGGTCCTGCGAGCCGGCCCACGATACGGCCGTACCGGCGCAATCGGTTGGCGAGGCCGGCAAGTCGCTAAAAAAATGCCCGATCGAACCAACATAGAGGCGAGCATGGCGAAGTTTCCGGCGATCAACTCGGGCTAATGAGAAGAAGATCTTCAATCTGTCGACGGGCCATCCCGTGTACCGGGTGACGCTGCGCGACGACAATGAATTCGTCGTCAAGGCCGACAATCGCGGCGGGGGCGGGTCCGGCCGCGCCAGGCATCGCCAATTTCGACGCCAAGGTCATGAGCAAGGTCAGCAGCAACACGAAGATCGAACCACTCACCAACCAGGAGGTCGCCGCCCTTCTGCTGTGCATGCTGGTCGTCGAGCCGGCTTCCGAGCGCATGAGTTTCAAGACCAACGTCGCCGCCCCCAGCAACTTTTGGTACAAGATGCCGCTGCTGGACGTGCAGACCTACGGCGGCGCCTTCAGCAAGGAAGAGGGCGAAGACCTGCGCAAGATCTTCAAGACGGAAGAGTCGCTGAACAAGCTTGGCAAGATCGCGGCGGTCGACATCTTCATCGGAAATTCCGACCGCTTCGACAAGGTCGGCAACGTCTCCGATCTGGGCAACATTTTTTTCGCGCGCAAGAAAGGCCTGCTCAGGAGCAGCTTCACCCCGATCGGGTTGGACTTCTGGGATGGATTCAAGGAAGACATGAACTTGACGCTGGGGAGTTCCCGCTGGGAGTTTCTGGCGCAGAATCCCCATGTCACGGCCAAGGACGTCGTGAACATGAAGAGCGATTTCTTGAACTGGATCTCGACGCTTACCGACCCAGCGAAGATGCAGGCCTTTGCGCAGAACACGGTCGAGAGTGTCAACGCTGACCTCGAGCGTGCCGGGGTTGATTCGATCAACACCGACAAGCCCAAGTACAAGATCGCGATGGCCAAAGGGATGGGCGAAGGCGCCGAGGCGATCAAGAAGCACGTCAAGGCCATGGTCATGAAGAAGGGCATGGGCGGTGTCCCTCCCGGCGCCCTGTACCGCATGCAACATCTGAAATGGGTGTAAGCGCATAAGCCCTGTCGCCTTGCGCGCCGGCCTGGCCGTGCGCCATGGCGGATTCGCCGCTGCAGAGGGCGAGCGTGCTTGTCACGTTCTCGGAGGGCATCCCTGCGGCTGCCGCGCTCCGATCGCCGTTCCTGACGCGCGGGCAGTGCCCGGCGGCGCGCGCCGCTCTACGAGCGCTGTGGATTCCAGATCTCGCCGTTTAGGCCGATGACGCTGATGTTCCGGCGCAATGCGCTTCGGAACGGAGTGGGCACTCGGCGTTGACGCTGTGGTGCTGTCTGTCGTCGGGAAACCGCGACGATTGATGCGAGAGCGAGCGTGAATCAAGAGAATAAAGGCCGCGAGGCGAATGCCTGGCGGCCTTGAATTGGTGGAGGCGGGGGGGGATTGAACCCTGGATAACCTCAATAAACTCGGCAGGTTGAAGGCGATGGTTGCCGACATGTTGCCGCGGCTCGGTCGCCGGTGATCTCGGTTTCGTCGCCACGACAGCACAGGCTCTGCGCCGCTGGTGTCCGCGCGTTGCGTCGCTGCGGGTGCCTGTCGCACGGGTTGACAGTTGTATCCTATAGGATACACTAGGCGAATGCGCGTCGAGATCACCGAGCTCTATCGCGAATGGATCGATGCTCTGCGAGACCGGGTCGGTCGCGCCAGGATTCAGGTGCGAGTCGATCGCTTGGTTCACGGCAATCCGGGTCAGCATCGTGTCCTGACTGACGGGGTTCGGGAGTTGAAGGTCGACGTCGGTCCCGGCTACAGGGTGTATTACACCGAGCGGGCCGGCGTTTTGATCGTGCTCCTGGCAGGTGGCGATAAGTCGTCTCAGGCGAAAGACATCCGGGCCGCGATTGCGCTTGCGAAGAAATTGTAGGAGCGAGTAGTCATGGCCGCGACGAAAACCCGACGTGCTGCAAAGACTAAAACCGTACCGTACGACGTCGCGGAGCAACTCCGTACGCCGGAGGAGATGGCTGCTTACCTCGATGCGTGGTTTGCAGAAGCCCCGGATGACGCCGCCGGTATCGCGCGTGCGCTTGGGGACATCGCGCGTGCCCGCGGCATGTCGCAAGTGGCTCGCGATGCGGGACTCAGCCGGGAGAGCCTTTACAAGGCGCTGGGCGAAAATGGCAATCCTAGCTTCGCGACCATTCTCAAGGTTGCGCGAGCGCTGGGCGTGCGTCTGCGCGCTCTGTCGGCGTAGACGGCCCCAGAGCTACCGTCAGCGCAACTCACGCCTTCTGCGCGAGTTTTGAATTGGTGGAGGCGGGGGAACTGAATCCTCGGTATACATATAGAAATCATATGGTTGTGAGACCGCGTTGCCCAGTTGTTACCTGGCGCTAGACCTCGCGGGACCTTAGCTCCGAAGGTGTCGTTACGCGAGCGTGTTGACAATGGATACACGTCTCGCTAAATTTTGGATAGCCGTTGTGTATACATTTGGGATGACCCATGCGAGACGCTGCGATCCACCTGAGGGCGCTGCCTGAACAGCGGGACTTGATCGACCAGGCGTCGAGCCTGCTTGGCAAGAACCGCTCGGACTTCATGTTGGAGGCCGCGTGCGACCGAGCACAGGCGGTGCTGCTCGATCAGGTCTTCTTCGGCCTGGATGCTGATCGTTTCAAGCAGTTCAACGCCTTGCTCGATGCGCCGCCGGTCGTGAACCCCGCGCTGGAGCGCTTGAAGGCTGTCAAGGCGCCCTGGGATACCAGCGGCACATGAGTCTGCAGTTCAGTGCGCCGCAGCCACTGAGCGATTTCCACCTGCTCGCCGATTTTGGTTGCGGCGAGCCGACTCTCGACGAGTGGCTGAAGCGGCGCGCGCTGCCTAATCAGGTGAGCGGCGCGAGTCGAACTTTCGTGGTGTGCGATCCGCAGAGGCGCGTGCTCGGCTACTACGCGCTCGCAGCCGGCGCCGTATCCCACCAGGCCGCGACGAGCGCAATTCGCCGCAACATGCCCGACCCTGTCCCCGTGATCGTGCTGGCGCGGCTGGCGGTGGATCAGACTGCACGTAGGCTGAAGTTGGGAAGCGCGTTGCTGCTGGATGCGGTGACAAGGTCTGAGGCAGTCGCTCAAAATGCCGGCGTCCGGGCGCTGCTGATTCATGCGCTGCACGACGACGCGCGCCGGTTCTACGAGCATTGCGGATTCCAGATTTCGCCGCTCCAACCGATGACACTGATGCTCCGGCTGAATCCGCATCGGACCTGAGTGAGCGCTCGCGGGTGACGCGATCGCGCTCGACATCATAGAAAGGCGGCGACGCCTGACGCGAGAGCGAGCGGGTGAACAAAACGAGCGCGTGAACGAAAGAAAAAGGCCGCGAGGCGAATGCCTGGCGGCCCTGAATTGGTGGAGGCGGGGGGAATTGAACCCCCGTCCGCAAGTCCTACGCTACAAGATCTACATGCTTGTCCGGTCTATTGATCTCACTCCGGGCTACCCGATCGGCAGGGAAAACCCGAGGCCAGCTCCGTCCTTTTTAGCCCTG
>JANXQL010000137.1 GCA_025356815.1 Pseudomonadota bacterium | reverse complement strand
TGGATGACAGTTCGTGAAAAAGTCGCCCCAAAGCATTGCATGTCACCAAACCGCAATGGTGCAATAGGTAAGATGATCGAAAGCGGTGAGTGTTGTAAAAACGCCGCTGTCAGGGGAGTGCTACAGGATCAGCTTGGTGTTGCTCGCAGTGGCGCGCTCGCTGCTGCGTGCCACGCTGCTTGGATACGCGTGTCCGCGACGTGCGCCTGCAATGGAGCGCGACGAAGCCTGAAGTCCGCCCGCGGCGCGAAGCGCCCGCGCGGAAGTTTTTTTGAGTTGCCTGTCTTGAATGTTCGAACCACCGCCCTCGGGGAGACCGTCTTGAAAACCAATCCGAAACTCGCCTACGCCATCATGGCCGCGCTTGCCGCGCCAGCCGGCGCGGCCCTTGCCGCCGATGCCACCAATTCGTTCGGCATCGAAGAGATCGTTGTCACGGCCCAGCGCCGGTCGGAGTCGATTCAGAACGTCCCCATCACGATTCAGGCCATCAGCGGCGACTCGCTGTCGAAGCTGGGCATCACGACCTTCGACGACGTCATCAAGATGCTGCCGAACGTGACCTTTGGCACCAACGGCCCGGGTCAGGGCAACATTTTCATGCGCGGCCTGTCGGCCGGCTTCGCCGGCGGCCAGTCCTCGGCCTCGATCGCGCCGTTCCCGAACGTCGCGACCTACCTCGACGACCAGTCGATGACCTTCCCGGCGCGCAACCTCGACATCTACATGGTCGACATGGAGCGCGTGGAAGTTCTCGAAGGTCCGCAGGGCACGCTGTTCGGCGGTGGCGCCGAGGCCGGCGCGATCCGCTACATCACCAACAAGCCGAAGCTGAACGTGACCGAGGGCCGCGCCGAGGCGAGCTACGGCACCACCGCCCACGGCGATCCGAACACGGCCCTCACCGCCGTGCTGAACCTGCCGCTGATCACCGACAAGCTCGCAGTCCGCGGCGTGTTCTACAACGATCACCGCGGCGGCTACATCGACAACGTCCCGACGACGTTCACGCGCAACCCGGCCGTCGACACCGGTCCGAGCGCCTACAGCTCGTCGTACCCGGCGCAGCTGGACACGTACAACAACTACGCCATCGCCAAGCGCGCGCAGAACCCGGTCAGCTACCAGGGCTTCCGCCTGTCGGCGCTGTACCAGTTCAACGACGACTGGAGCGCGCTGGTCCAGCAGAGCTACCAGAACATGGACGCCGAAGGCATGAGCGTCCAGATGCCAATCGGCGTCGGCCTGACCCCGCTTGGCCCGCTCGAAGAGACGTCGTTCATGCCGGCGTGGAACAAGGACAAGGTGTCAAGCACGGCGTGGACCCTCAACGGCAAGGCCGGCGACCTCAAGCTGGTCTATACCGGCGCGTACATGACCCGTCACGTCGACCAGAACATGGACTACACGAACTACGCGCGCACGCCGGGCGGGTTCTACTACTCCTGCGTCGGCGGCGGCGGTTCGAACTTCGGCGGCGCCGGTCCGGCGCATTGCTACTCGCCGGTCATGGGCTGGCACGACAAGATCGAGAGCACCCACCAGAGCCACGAATTCCGTCTCGCCACGCCTGACGAGAACCGCCTGCGCGGCCTCGTCGGCCTGTTCTGGGAAGACTTCCAGATCAAGGACAGCATGGACTTCCTGCAGAAGACGATCCCGTCCTGCACGACCGCGAACCTCGCGGCGGCACTTGATGGCGGTCCGATCTGCCTCGGCAACGTGACGCCGATCAACGCGGCCATCAATCCGAATCCGCGTAACGACTACGTGAACTTCGGCGAGGACCTGCAGCGCGGCTACAAGCAGACCGCGGCGTTCGCCTCCATCGACTACGACATCATCCCCAAGGTGCTGACCGCGACGGTCGGCGCGCGCTACTACAAGTACACGGAAAACGAGGTCGGTTCCCAGTACGGCACCGGTGGCGCTTGCGTCAACGTCGCGAACGGCGACTGCCTGGCCACGCCGATCGGTGGCGGCCTCGATCCGAATCCGGTCACGGGCATCCGCGACTCGGAACTGCACACCGCGAAGTTCACCGGCGTCAAGGGCCGCGCCAACCTCACCTGGCACCCGACCGCCGACACGATGGTCTACTACACGTTCTCGCAGGGCTACCGCCCGGGCGCGTTCAACCGCACGACCAAGGGCGTGACCCGCCTGTGGCTCGATGCAGCCGGCGTGCCGCTCCCGAACGAAGTGCTCGCCAGCACCGTCGCGGGCGCGCACCGGGTCAACCAGTTCGTGAAGCCGCTCAGCTTCGCGCCGGACTCGCTGGTCAACAATGAGATCGGCTTCAAGTCCGAGTTCCTGAACCACCGCCTGCAGGTGAACGGCTCGTACTACCAGATGGACTGGAAGGACGTGCAGACGCTGATCTACAACCCGACCGCCTACGGCAATACGACGTTCGGCACGAACGGACCGACGTATCGCGTCAAGGGCTTCGAGCTGCAGGTGACGGCGAAGGTGACCGACGGCCTGACCCTGATGGGCTCGCTGTCGGACAACGACGCCAAGCAGACGACCTCGCCGTGCCTCGTGTCGGCGGGCGTGACCCTGTACACGCCGGGCAACCCGATCCCGAAGGGCACGTGCATCGATCAGGTGCGCATCGGCGGCAAGAACGTGGCACTGACGAACCCGCTCGGCGCGGTCGGCGACACGCCGGCCTTCTCGCCGAAGCTGCAGTTCAACATGCGTGCGCGCTACGACTGGACGAGCGGCGACTACAAGGCGTTCGCGATGGTCGGCATGAACCACACGGACGACATGAACAACCAGCCGAGTTCGTTCCCATCGGGCGAAGGCGTGCCGGTGCCCTACACGACCTGGCTGCGCTACAAGCAGCCGTCCTACAACACCTACGACGCCACCTTCGGGATCTCGAAGGATGCGTGGGACGTGCAGGTCTATGGGCAGAACCTCTCGAACGAGAACGCCAGCACGTTCACCTCGAGCGGTCAGTTCATCAAGGCGGAGCTGCCGCTGCGTCCGCGCGTCCTCGGCGTGAAGGTCGCCCTGAAGTTCTGATCTGAGCGACTCGACCGCGGCCGGTGACGGTTGCGGTACACTCAAAGGGCGGACAGCGATGTCCGCCCTTTGTTTTTGTAGGTAATTTCATGACGGTGACGTCACAGCCGCCAGCGCCCGCCAGTGCCGAGCTCGAGGTGCAGCGGATTCGCGAGCTGCTGCGGGAGCAGCGCTTCGAGGACGCGGTGACGGCGGCCGCGACGTTGCGCGCGAGCTACCCCGAGAACCGCGACGTGCTCTACCTGCTGGCGCTCGGCCAGCGCCAGACCCGTCGAGTCAGCGATGCCCTGGCGACGCTTACCGACATGGAGCGCCACCACCCCGGCGCGAGCCTGCTCTATCAGGAGCGTGGCCACTGCTACGTCGCGTTCAAGGACGCCCCACACGCCATCGAGGCCTATGAGCAGGCGGTGCGCATCAACCCCGCCCTGCCCGCCACCTGGGGCATGCTCGAGGGCCTGTACAAGCTGATCGGCGACCGCGAACACCAGCAGGTGGCTGCGGACCACGCGCAGAAGCTCAAGGCCATGCCGGCGCAGGTGGTCACGGCGACCGGGCTGTTCTGCGAGGGCGACCTGGTCGCGTCGGAGAAGCTGATCCGGGCGTTCCTGCTGCAGCATGGCGATCATGTCGAGGCCATGCGCCTGCTCGCCCGCCTCGGAGTGGCGCACGACATCCTCGACGACGCCGAGATCCTGCTGTCAGCGGCGCTGCAGATGGAACCGGGCTACATCGAGCTGCGGCGCGACTACGCCTGCGTGCTGCTCGACCGCCACAAGCATCTCGAGGCGCTGGCTGAGCTCGACACGCTGCTCAAGCTCGACCCCCGCAGCATTGACTACCGGACCCTGCGAGCCACCGCGACCGTGGGCCTCGGTGACCACGAAGGCGGCATCCGCGGCTTTTCCGCCGTGCTCGCGGACACCGATCCCGGCTCGCGCGCCGCGGCCGACCTGCACCTGTCGATCGCCCACTCGCTCAAGACGCTCGGCCGGCGCCCGGAGGCGGTCGAGCAGTACCGCCAGGCCATCGCGGTCCGCCCGAACTTCGGCGACGCGTACTGGAGCCTTGCGAACCTCAAGACCTACCAGTTCTCGGCCGAGGAGATCGCGCACCTGCAGGCCTCCGAGGCGGACCCCTCGATCGCCACGATCGACCGCTACCACCTGTGCTTCGCACTCGGCAAGGCCCACGAGGACCTTAAGCAGTACGACCTCTCCTGGCGCTACTACGAGCGCGGCAACGCACTCAAGCGCGCCGAGAGCCGCTACCGCCCGGAACTGCTCGAGCAGAACACCGCGAACCAGAAGGCCACCTGCACGCGCGCGTTCTTCGAGGCGCGCCAGGGCTGGGGAGCGGCGAGCGCTGAGCCGATCTTCATCCTCGGCCTGCCGCGCGCGGGCTCGACGCTGCTGGAGCAGATCCTCGCCTCGCATTCGCAGGTGGAAGGCACCCAGGAGCTGGCCAACATCCCGCGCGCGGCGCTGGACCTGCAGGGCTACAACCCGGACTACAGCAATCCGCGCTATCCGGCGTGCCTGGCGTCGATGTCCGCGGACGAGTTCCTGGCGCTGGGCGAGAAGTACCTCGCCGACACGCGGATCTACCGTACCGGCAAGCCGTTCTACATCGACAAGATGCCGAACAACTTCCGCCACGTCGGCCTGATCCACCTGATGCTGCCGAACGCGAAGATCATCGACGCCCGGCGCGAGCCGATGGCCTGCTGCTTCGGCAACCTCAAGCAACTGTTCGCCCGCGGGCAGGAGTTCTGCTACAGCATCGACGACATCGCCCGCTACTACCGAACGTACCTGGAGCTGATGACGCACTGGAACAGCGCACTGCCGAGGCGAGTACTGCGGGTCCAGCACGAGGACGTAGTCGAGGACCTCGAGGGCAGCGTACGCAGGATCCTGGACTACTGCGGCCTGCGCTTCGAGCAGGGCTGCGTCGAGTTCCACAAGACCGAGCGGAGCATTCGCACCGCAAGCTCAGAACAGGTGCGCCAGCCCATCTACCGCGAGGGGCTCGACCTGTGGCGCCACTACGAGCCGTGGCTGGGGGAGCTGCGCGCGGCGCTCGGCGACGCCCTGACCTGCTATCGCGGCTGATCCCGGCGGTCAGCGAGCCGCCGGGAAGTAGGTGCCGGCAAGGCCGGCGTGCACCGCGCTGAAATGCACCTGCACCTCGTCGATCAGCTGCTGCAGCGCCGGCGGGTCGAGCGCCCCGAGTTCGGCCTGGCCGAGGTAGCGCGACGCCGCCGCCAGCGCATCCAGCACCTGCGCTGCGCGCGGCAGCGCCCCGAGCACCAGCGTCATCTGCCGCAGGCAGAACGCACATGAGCGCGGGAACTGACCGTCGCGCAGCAGGAAGTCGAGCACCTCGCCCCGCGCCACGCGCGTGCGCCGGCCGAGCCGGTACATCTGGTAGGCCGACAGGGACTTCAGCACGTTCATCCACTTGATCGACTCGTACGGGTCTTCCTCGGCCGCCGACGGCCGCGCAAGCTCGGCGCTGCGCACGTCGATGATGCGGCTGGTCATGTCGGCTCGCTCCAGATAGCGGCCGAGCTGCAGAAAAGTCCAGGCGTCGTTGCGGCTGGCCGTGCCGTCGAACAGGCCACTGAGCGCCTGCGAGTTGACGGTGACGCGCTTGAGCAGATCGAACCGGTTGCGCTGCAGCAGCCCCGCGGCGACCTCGTCGACGACCTCGTGGTAGAAGCGGTTAAGCTGCTCCCAGGCCGCGGTGGGCAGCACCTCGCGCAGCGTGCGGGCGTTCTCACGCGCCGCGCTCAGCGAGGCGACGATGGAGCCCGGGTTGGAAGCGTCCGCGATCAGGAAGTGGACGACCGCGCGCTCGTCCGCGGCAAGTCCACGGCGCGCGAACTCGGCGTCACTGCCGGTGATCGTGATCAGCGGCGCCCACTGCAGCGTGCTGCCGCGCGGCAGGTCGAGCACGACGTTGCTCGTGGCGCTGATCATGCGCGCGATATTCTCGGCACGCTCCAGGTAGCGTGCCAGCCAATAGACGTTCTCGACTGTGCGCGCGAGCATCGCTACGCCTCCGTGTCCACGATCCAGGTATCCTTGCTGCCGCCACCCTGGGACGAGTTCACGACCAGCGAACCGCGCCGCAGCGCGACTCGGGTCAGCCCGCCGGTCGTCACGTAGGGCGACGGGCCGCTGAGGATGAACGGCCGCAGATCGACATGGCGGGGCTCGATGCCGCCTTCGACCAACGTGGGCACGGTGGAGAGGCTGACGACTGGCTGCGCGATGAAGTCGCGCGGCGCGGCGCGCAACGCCCGGGCGAACTGTTCGCGCTCGTCCTCCGTCGAGGAGGGACCCATCAGCATGCCGTAGCCTCCCGAACCATCGACGGGCTTGACCACGAGCTCGTGCAGGTGGGCCAGGACATGCTCGAGCTGCGCGGGATCGCGGCAGCGCCAGGACGGCACGTTCGGCAGGATCGCGTCCTCGCCGAGGTAGTAGCGGATCATGGCCGGCACGTAGGTGTAGACGAGCTTGTCGTCGGCAACGCCAGCGCCGGGCGCGTTGGCGAGCGCCACGTTGCCCTTCGACCAGGCGCGCATCAGGCCCGCGACGCCGAGCGTCGAGTCGGCCCGGAACACCTCCGGATCGAGGAACTCGTCGTCGATGCGCCGGTAGATCACGTCGATGCGCGTCCAGCCGCGGATCGTCTGCATGTAGACGCAGTCGTCGTCCTGCACCACCAGGTCGCGTCCCTCGACCAGCTCGCAGCCCATCTGCCCGGCGAGATAGGCGTGCTCGAAGTAGGCGGAGTTGTAGATGCCAGGCGTCAGCACCACGATCTCGGGCCGATCCTGGGCGCGCGGCGACATCGAGACGAGCATCTCGTGCAGCCGCGACGGGTAGTCGTCCACCGGCAGGATCGCGGCGCGCTCGAACAGTTCGGGGAAGACGCGCTTGATGACCGCGCGGTTCTCGACCATGTACGAGACACCGGAGGGCACGCGCAGGTTGTCCTCCAGCACGTACACGGTACCGTCGTGGTCGCGCACGAGGTCGCTGCCGCAGATGTGCGCCCAGACGCCGTGCGGCGGCGAGATTCCCTGGCACATCGGCCGGTAGTTCTTCGAGGTCGCGATCAGCTCGCCCGGAAACGCGCCGTCGCGGATGATCCGCTGCTGGTGGTAGACGTCGTCGATGAACAAGTTGAGCGCACGGGCGCGCTGGCGCAGGCCCAGGTCGATGCGCTGCCAGTCGCGCAGGGCGATCGTGCGCGGCAGGATGTCGAGCGGCCAGGCCCGGTCGATCGAGCCGCCCTGCTCGTGATAGACGGTGAAGGTGATCCCCATGGCGCGGATTGCCAGTTCCGCCGCCTTCTGGCGGATGCGCATCTCGCCGTCGCCGAGCTCGGCGAGGTAGTCCATCAGCGCACGACCACCCGCCCGCGCCCGCCCATGCTCGCCGACGAGCTCGTCGAATCTGCCGGCGGTAGGGTATGTCGACCAGTCCATGTGCATGCTCAGGCGATCCTCGACCTGTCCAGACCATAACAGTGCGGGTGCGCTCGGTTCAAACGGCAACGCCCGCCCCAGGACGGTGCATCGGGCGCACCAAACCTGCGCATGGCGGCCGCCCGCCGGGCAGGAGTGCGATCCACCGCCCACGTCTGGCCGACCTCACCCTAGAGTGCCGCCGAGAACGGTTATTCTGGCGCCCTTCGCGCACCCAGCGCACCGGAGAGCTCGCGTGTCGATCCAAGTCGCCCTTCGCCACGTGACCCACTACCGCTACGACCGGTTGGTACAGCTCGGTCCGCAGGTCGTGCGCCTGCGACCCGCCCCGCACGGCCGCACCCGGGTGCTGTCCTATTCGCTGACCGTGACGCCGGCGAAGCACTTCGTGAACTGGCAGCAGGACGCCAACGCGAACTTCCTCGCCCGGCTGACCTTCCCGGAGCGGGTGAACGAGCTGCGCATCGAAGTCGATCTCGTGGCTGAAATCGCCGTCCTCAACCCGTTCGACTTCTTCCTCGAGCCCTACGCGCGGGCCTTCCCGTTCGAGTACGCCGAGGTCGATCGCGGCTCGCTGGCACCCTACCGCGAGCTCGGGCCGCTGACGCCGCGCCTGGCCGAGCTGCTGGCCGAGCTGCCGGACCGGCACGAGAGCACCGTCGACTTCCTCGTTGCACTGAACGCGCGCCTGTCGCAGCAGATCTCCTACCTGATCCGTCTGGAACCTGGCGTGCAGTCACCCGAGCAGACGCTCACGCTCGGCTCCGGCTCCTGTCGCGACTCCGCCTGGCTGATGGTGCAGTTGCTGCGGCGGCTGGGCCTTGCCGCTCGATTCGCCTCCGGCTACCTGATCCAGCTGGTGCCGGACGTTCGCCCCCTTGAAGGTCCGGCGGGACCGGCGGCGGACTTCACCGACCTGCACGCCTGGTGCGAGGTCTACCTGCCCGGTGCCGGCTGGGTCGGACTCGATCCGACCTCTGGCCTCTTGGCCGGCGAAGGCCACCTGCCGCTTGCGTGCACCCCCGATCCGGGCGCCGCGGCCCCGGTCAGCGGCGCCATCGACGAGTGCGAGTGCGAGTTCTCCCACCAGATGCAGGTCAACCGCATCGCCGAGACCCCGCGCGTCACCAAGCCGTACACGGAGGACGAGTGGCGATGCATCGTCAGCGCTGGCAACGCCGTCGATGAGCGGCTCGTGCAGGGCGACGTCCGCCTGACGATGGGGGGCGAGCCTACCTTCGTCTCGATCGACGATCCTGACGGCGCCGAGTGGAACACCACGGCGCTCGGGCCGCGCAAGCGACAGCGCGCGGCCGATCTCTTCCAGCGGCTGCGGACTCACTACGCGCCACACGGCCTGACCCACTTCGGACAGGGAAAATGGTATCCGGGCGAGCCGCTGCCACGCTGGTCTCTGAACTGCTTCTGGCGTCGCGACGGACTGCCGCTGTGGCGCAACTCCGCGCTGATTGCCGACGAGTCGCAGCCGGCAGGGACGGCCACCGCGACCGGCGGCAAGCTGCTTGAACTGGTCGCGCAACGGCTCGGCATCGGCGCGGCGTACAGCTTCCGCGCCTACGAGGACGCGTTCTGCTACCTGCTGCGGGAGCGCCGCCTGCCGGTCAACGTCGACCCGCTCGACTCGCGCCTGGAGGATCCGCTGGAGCGGCGGCGACTGGCCGCGGTCTTCGAGAGCGGATTGGGTCACGTCGTCGGCCATGTGCTGCCCTTGGCACGCGACAATGCCGAACGCGCGTGGATCAGCGGGCCCTGGTTCCTGCGACGCGAGCGCTGTTACCTGCTGCCGGGCGACTCCCCGCTCGGCTATCGCCTGCCGCTGGAGTCGCAACCCTGGGTACGGGCGGTCGACTATCCCTACGTCCACGCCGCGGACCCGAGCGTGGTGCGCGCGCCTCTGGCAGCGACGGCGAACATCCGCCCGCAGCCGGACCCGGGCCGGCGCGCGGCGAGCGCAACGCGCCAGCCGCCCTCGCCCGGCGTCTCCGCCGAGGGCATCGTGCGGACAGCGTTGTGCACGCAAGTGCGTGACGGCGTGCTGTATGTCTTCCTGCCGCCGCTCGCCCAACTCGAGGACTACCTCGAACTGGTCGCGGCGATTGAATGGGCCGCCGCGCGCCTCGACACGCCGGTCCTCCTGGAGGGCTACGACCCCCCCCGCGACCCGCGACTGCAGGTGCTGCGCATCACGCCGGATCCCGGCGTCATCGAGGTCAACGTCCATCCGGCCGCGAGCTGGCCGGCGCTGGTCGAGCAGACAACCCACCTGTACGAAGCGGCGCGCCTGGCACGACTGGCGGCCGAGAAGTTCATGCTCGATGGCCGGCACACGGGCACCGGCGGCGGCAACCACTTCGTGCTCGGCGGCGCGACGCCTGCGGATTCTCCGTTCCTGCGCCGGCCGGACCTGCTGGCGAGCCTGGTCGCGTACTGGCACAATCATCCATCGTTGTCGTACCTGTACTCGGGCCTGTTCATCGGGCCCACCTCGCAGGCGCCGCGAATCGACGAGGCGCGCAACGACTCGCTCTACGAGCTCGAGATCGCGCTCGCGCAGGTGCCCGAGCCGGGCAGCGAGGTGTCGCCGTGGCTCGTCGACCGGCTGTTCCGCAACCTGCTGGTGGACGTCACCGGCAACACCCACCGGGCGGAGTTCTGCGTCGACAAGCTGTACTCCCCCGAAGGCGCTGCGGGACGACTGGGGCTGCTCGAGCTGCGTGCGTTCGAGATGCCACCCCATGCCCGCATGAGTCTCGCGCAGCAGCTGTTGCTGCGGGCCCTCGTGGCACGGTTCTGGGACAAGCCCTATCGCCCGTCGCGCCTCGTGCGCTGGGGCAGCGAGCTGCACGATCGGTTCATGCTGCCCTACTTCCTGGAACAGGACTTCGACGACGTGGTCGCCGAGCTGCAGGCGGACGGACTGCCGATCCAGTCGCGCTGGTTCGCGCCGCACCTGGAGTTCCGCTTCCCGCAGATCGGTGACTTCGCCGTCGCCGGCATGCAGCTGCTGCTGCGCCAGGCGCTGGAGCCGTGGCACGTGATGGGCGAGCAAGGCGGTGGCGGCGGCGCCGTGCGCTATGTCGACTCCTCGGTCGAACGGCTCGAGGTACGCACTACGGGACTCGCGCCGGACCGCTACGTGCTCGCGTGCAATGGCCGGCGGGTGCCGCTGCTGCCCACCGGCCGGGTCGGTGAGTATGTCGGCGGCGTGCGCTACCGCGCCTGGGCCCCGGCCTCCTCGCTGCACCCCGGGCTCGGCGTCGACGCACCCCTGCGCTTCGATCTGGTCGACACGTGGATGGATCGTTCGATCGGGGGCTGCCAGTATCACGTGATGCATCCCGGCGGCCGTCACTACGACACCTTTCCCGTCAACGCCTTCGAGTCGGAAAGCCGGCGACGGGCGCGCTTCGAGCGCACCGGCCACACGCCGGGTCGATTGGCACCGCCCCTGGAGGCGCCGTCGGCCGAGTATCCGTTCACGCTCGACCTGCGCCGGCGCTGACACCGATGCCCGCATCGCATCCCGAACCCGGCATGGACGCGATACTGGCCGACTACCGGCGTGACCCGGCGCGCCATGACGAGCTGCTGGATGCGAGCGGGCAGATTCGCGATCACTGGCGGGCACTGTTCAGCCAGCTTGACGCCGGTCCGCAGGACCTCGCGCGCCGCGCGATCGCGAACACGCGCCGGCTGATCGCCCAGAACGGCGTCACCTACAACGTCTACGCGGACCCGCAGGGAACGGACCGACCGTGGACGCTCGATCCCCTGCCGCTGATCGTCTCGGCGGCCGAATGGCCGCAGCTCGAGGCGGGCCTGGCGCAGCGCGCCCGCCTGCTCGATCGGCTGCTGGCTGATCTCTACGGCCCGCAACGCCTCATCGCGGAGGGAATTGTCCCCGCCGAGATTGCGTTCGGACATCCCAACTTCCTGTGGGCCTGCCACGGACTGCAGCCGGCCTCGGGGCGCTGGCTGAGCATCTACGCCACCGACCTTGCACGCGGCGCCGATGGCCGCTGGTGGGTCCTGGCCGACCGTACCCAGGCGCCCTCGGGGGGCGGCTATGCACTGGAGAACCGCGAGATCATCGAGCAGGTCCTGCCCGGGCCACTCGGCGCGCTCGACGTGCGCCGGATCGGCAGCGCCTTCGGGCGCCTGCGCGACGAACTGCTGCGGACCGTGGATCCGGGCGAGGCGCCGCTGGCGGTCGTGCTCACGCCGGGGCCCTACAACGAGACCTACTTCGAGCACGCCTACCTCGCGCGCAGGCTGGGCCTCGCGCTGGCAGAGGGCCCGGATCTGACGGTGCGCGACAACACGCTCTACCTGAAGACGCTGCGCGGTCTGCGCCGCGTTCACACGCTGTTGCGCCGGCTGGACGACGACTACTGCGATCCCCTCGAACTGCGCGGCGACTCGGCGCTGGGTGTGCCGGGCCTACTGGGCGCGGTGCGCGCAGGCCGTGTGCGCATCGCCAACGAGCTCGGCTCGGGCGTGCTCGAGTCGGCCGCCTGGCTCGGCTTCCTGCCGGCCATTGCACGCCGCCTGCTCGACGAAGCGCTGCTGCTGCCGTCGGTGGCCACCTGGTGGTGCGGCGAGCGCCCGGCGCTGGAGTATGTGCTCACGCACCTGGCCGAACTGGTCATCAAGCCGACCTACCCGAACCAGCGCTTCGAACCGATCGTCGGGGCGACGCTGTCTGGCGAGGCGCGCGCCGAACTCACCGGCCGGCTGCGCCGCTATCCCCATGCCTACGTCGGCCAGGAATACGTCTCGCTGTCGCAGGCACCCGCCTGGCGTCACCGGCCGCCGTATGCGCTGACCGCCAAGGCCGTATCGATTCGCATCCAGACCCACGCGCATGGCGACAGCTTCGAGGTGGTCCCCGGGGGACTTGCGCGCATCGCGCCGGCGGGCGAGGCCAACATCGTCTCCGCACAGCGCGGTGGTGGCAGCAAGGACGTCTGGGTGCTGGGCGACACGCTGATCCCACCCGAGCGGACGCTGTCGACCGCCGCGACGCGGCTGCCGCGCCCGCAGGACGAGATCCCCTCGCGGCTCGTCGAGAACCTGTTCTGGTTCGGACGGTATGGCACGCGCGCCGAGGACAAGGCGCGCCTGCTACGCTCGACGCTCGGCGCGCGCATCGATCCGCGGCTCTGGCCGGTGGCTCTCGCGCAGTGCCGACGCACGGGGCTCGTCGCCGAGCAGGGCGACGTACGGCTCGCGCTCGCCGATGACACGCATCCTGATGGCCTGCGGGCCGACATGCGCCGGCTGGTCTGGTGCGCCGGGCAGATCCGCGCACGGCTTTCCTCCGGCTGCTGGGGTGCGGTCGCGACGATGCAGCGCCTGCTGTCCAGCGAGCCCGATCGCGAGCAGGTCGCGGCGACGCTCGATACGCTCGCGGTGTCGCTCACCGCGCTCGCTGGCTTCACGCTCGACGACATGACACAGGACTCCGGCTGGCGACTGCTGCGCATCGGCCGCAGCCTAGAGCGGCTGCAGATCACCGCCTTGCGGCTCGCGCTGCACCTGCGCGAGGAATCGATCCTGCTGCCGGCGCACGTCGAGTGGGCGCTGGGCACGTTCGACAGCGTGCGCCTCTACCGGCAGCGCTACATGACGAGCCCGCGGCTCGCGCCCATGCTCGACCTGCTGGTGCGGGACGCAGACCACCCCCGCTCGATCGGCTTTCTGCAACGGCGGCTCGCGGCGGATCTCGCCCAGGTCAGCGCCGAGATCGACCAGCGCGTCGATGGCCAGCTGGAGTCGCCGCTGCCCTACCTCAGCGACGACGAACTGCTGGCGCTGGAGCAGGCCGGCGCGGCGGGGAGCGCGCTGCGCGAGGCCACCGCCACGGCTCTCGACCTGCTCGCCGCCGGCGCCGCGCGCCTCTCCGACCGGATCGCCGCGTGCCACTTCGCCCACATCACGCTCGACGCCCGCGCCATCCTGTCGTGATCAACCGCGTCCGCTACCGTGTCCGGCATGTCACGCGCTACTCGTACGAGGCCGAGGTGATGATCTCGCAGCAGTTGCTGCATCTGGTGCCGCGGCCCGCGCCGTACCAGCGATGCCTGGAGCACGCCGTCGAGGTGATCCCGGCCGGCCACCGCAGCGACGGCGTCGATGCGTTCGGAAATCCCCTGGTGCGGCTGGAGATCGACGTGCCGCACACGAGCCTGACGGTCACCAGCCGCATGCAGGTGGACGTCTACGCCCGGCCGCGGCTGCCGGCGAACGAGTCGCTGGCGTGGGAGCGCGTCGTCGAGGAGTTCCGCTATCGCGCAGTGCCGCCCGCGCGCGAGCTGCTCGAGGCCGCGCGCTTTCGACACGAGTCGGCGCATGTGCGCATCAAACGCGTCTTCGCCGACTACGCGGCGCCCTGCCTGACGCCGGGACGGCCGCTCGCGGACGCGGCGCTGGCGCTGATGCACCAGATCCACCGCGACTTCAGCTATGCCCCGGGCACCACTGAAATAGGCACGCCGCTCGCCGAGGTGCTAGAACAGCGACGCGGCGTCTGCCAGGACTTCGCGCATGTGATGATCGCCTGCCTGCGGGCGCACGGGCTGGCCGCCCGCTACGTCAGCGGCTATGTCCGCGGAGTTGCGACACCGTCCGACGCGCCAGCGGTGCCAACGCCGGTCGGCGCAGGCGCCTCGCACGCCTGGATCTCGGTCTGGGCGCCGCCGTTCGGTTGGATCGACCTGGATCCGACCAACGACAAGCCCGCCGGGCTCGACCACGTCGCGATCGCCTGGGGCCGGGACTTCGCCGACGTCTCGCCGCTCAGGGGCACGATCCTCGGCGGCGGTCGGCACGAGTTGCAGGTGCAGGTGGACGTCGAGCCCATCGAGGTCGACGACGACCCCTGCGACGTCGAGCGCGTCGCCTAGCAAGCGTTCCCGCCGCGATCGATCGCGGCGTATTCGACCTGCGAGCACTGCGGCGTGCACCTTCGTCCACACGCACAGCTCGGCCACGCGTTCGTCGCCGCGCCAATGCATGTCCTCGCGCCGCAGACCGTGCGACAGCGCACGCAGCAGGCTCAGGCGCGGCTGATTCGCGCACAGACGCCGCAGCGGCGACCGACGTGCGCATGCGCGGCCGCGGGCTCACGGCCTTTAAGACTCTCTTAAGAATTCACCGGTACGCTGACTCGGCTCCTCCTGGCACGAAATAGGCCTCTACATGAACATGAATCCTGCCGCTGTGCTGCTACTGGCGCTGTCGCTGAGCGCCTCGGCGCAAGCCGCCGGCACCTGGACATCGCTGCCCAATCACGCACCGGATCCGGCAGCGAACCCCTCCAGCGCCGCCAAGGTCGAGCTTGGCAAGATGCTGTTCTTCGATCCGCGTTTCTCCGAAACCGGCACCGTCGCCTGCGCGACCTGCCACAACGTGATGGAAGGCGGCGACGACCATCGGCCCACGTCCATCGGCGTGCACGGCCAGAAGGGAGGTCGCAACGCGCCGACTGTCTGGAACGCGGCCTTCCTCAGCGCGCAGTTCTGGGACGGACGGGCTGCGACGCTCGAGGACCAGGCGAAGGGCCCGGTGGTGAACCCGGTCGAGATGGGCATGAAGGACCTGCCGGCCGCGGTTGACCGGATACGGCGTATCGGCGGCTATCGGGAGTCCTTCGTCAAGGCGTTTGGCGGCGGCGAGGTGGTCACGATCGACAACGCCGCCAAGGCGATCGCGACCTACGAGCGGACCCTGATCACGCCGAACAGTGCCTATGATCGCTTTGTCGACGGCGACACGACGGCGCTGACCGCGCAGCAGCAGTCGGGCATGCGCAAGTTCGCCGCAGCCGGTTGCACGAGTTGCCATCAGGGCCCCAATTTCAGCGGCCCGGCATTGCCACCCGGGACGGCCTTCCTGATGAAATTTCCTGTGTACGCGCAGAGCCCGTACATCGCGACCTATGGCTTGATGGCCGACGCGGGGCGGTTCGAATCGACCGGCAAGGAGGCGGACCGGCATCTGTGGCGTGTTCCGAGCCTGCGCAACCTCGTCTACACGGCACCCTACATGCACAATGGAGCCGTCAAGACGCTGCCCGACGCCGTTCGGGTCATGGCCAGCGCGCAGCTGAACCAGACGCTGACGGACACCGAGGTGGCGGACCTCGTGGCGTTTCTGGAAAGCCTGAGCGGTCCGTTTCCGAGCCAGACCATGCCGCGGTTGCCGCCAACGCCGGGCGACCTGCTGCTATGACCGCCGGGTTGGCAGGTTCCGGCGCCCGGCGCCGGCGCGGACGGCTGGCCGCGGGCTTTCGCCAGGAGATCGGCGGCATGATCGCGCTCCACCCGCACGAGCTTGCGGCCGTCGCGGCGACGCTCCGCCTGTCGCCGAAGACGCTGCGCCGCTGGGCGCGCGAGGTCGCCAACCGGCTCACCGTCGCGCGGCCAGCGGCCGACGGCGCTCGTTCATAACTTGAATCCACCGCAGCGCCACAGGTGACCGAGTTGCTCAGCCAGGAGCCCGTTGTCGACGCCGACGACGCGCAGCACAGCGCCAGGATTCGGGCGGCAGCGGCCTCGCGCAGCACGTGGGTGAGCGTCGGCGTCAACCTGCTCTTGACGGCCGCCCAGGTGCTGGTTGGCATCTTCGCCCGGTCGCAGGGCCTGATCGCCGATGGCCTGCATTCCTTCTCCGATTTGGTTGCGGACTTCGTCGTGCTGTTCGCGAACCACCATAGCCAGAAGGAGGCGGACGCGGACCATGCCTACGGGCACCAGCGCTTCGAGACAGCGGCCTCGCTCGCACTCGGCGCCCTGCTGCTGGCGGTCGGACTGGGCATGTTGTGGTCCGCCGTCCTCAAGCTGCGGGATCCGCACAGCATCGCGACGGTCCATGTGGTCGCGCTGTGGGTGGCCGGCGGCGCGCTGCTGGCCAAGGAACTGCTGTTCCGCTACATGCTCGCGGTCGCCAAGCGCGTGAAGTCCAGCATGTTGGTCGCCAACGCGTGGCACGCCCGCTCCGACGCCGCGTCCTCGCTGGTCGTGGGCGTTGGCATCTTCGGCAACCTCGCGGGGCTGCCGATCCTGGATCCGATCGCGGCGCTTATCGTGGGTCTGATGGTGACGCGGATGGGGTGGTCGTTCGGCTGGGATGCGCTGCACGACCTGATGGACCGGGCCGCGGACAGCAACGAGACCGAAGCCATCCGGGCGACGCTCAGCGACACGCCCGGGGTACGCGGCGTCCACGACCTGCGCACTCGCAAGATGGGGGACATGATCATCGTCGATGCGCACCTGGAGATCGACGCCGGAATCTCGGTGCAGGCGAGCCACGCGGTGGCGGTGGAGGCGCGCCGGCGAGTGCTGGAGCGGCACCGGGTCCTCAACGTCATGACGCACGTCGACCCCTGGACGGCAGCATCGTGAACCGGGCGGCAGCGAGCCTCGAGCACATCCGCCCTGCCGCTCCGGCCGCGCCCCAGGCAGCCCCGCGACGGACGCGGCCGATGCGCAGCGACCCTACGCGGCCGCGTGCAGCTCGGCGAGCACCTCGGCCACGGCATCGACTGCCCCCTGGATGCCGCGCGGGCCGAGCTGGCCCATGCAGCCGACGCGGAACGTCTCCAGCGTCGTCAGCTTGCCCGGGTAGAGCAGGTAGCCGCGCGCCTTGACCGCGTCGTAGAAGGCCTTGAACTGGTAGTTCGGCGTGACGGGCGCGTGGAAGGTCACGATGATCGGCGCCTGGATGGCCGGCGGCAGGAAGCTCTTCAGTCCCAGCCTCGCCATCCCCTCGATCAGCGTGCGGCAGTTGTCCGCATAGCGGCCACCGCGGGCGCTGCGCCCGCCCTCGGCGAGGTACTGCTCGATGGCCGAGTCGAAGGCGGCCACGACGTGCGTCGGCGGCGTGTAGCGCCACTGGGTAGTCTTTTGCATGTAGACCCACTGATCGTGCAGGTCCAGCGCCAGCGAATGGCTGTTGCCCTCGGCGCGCTGCAGCGCCTCGCGCCTTGCGATCACAAAACCCATGCCCGGCGGGCCCTCCAGGCACTTGCCGGAGGCCGCGATCACCGCCTCGAACGGCATCGTGCGCGCATCGATCTCGAGCGCGCCGAACGAGCTCATCGCATCGATGATCAGGCTGCGGCGATGGCGGGCGACCACCTCAGCGATCGCGGCCAGTGGGTTGAGGATGCCGGCGCTGGTCTCGCAGTGGACCAGCGCGACGTGGGTGATCGCGGGGTTTGCGGCGAGGGCGCGGTCGACGTCCGCGGCCTGCACCGCCGCGTCCTCGGCATAGTCGAGGGTCGTGAGCGAGCGGCCGAGAATGCGGCAGATCCGGGCGATGCGCTGGCAGTAGGCGCCGTTCTGCGGGACGAGCACGTGGCCACCCCTCGGCACGAGCGTGCCGAGCGCCGCCTCGACCGAGAACGTGCCGCTGCCCTGCATCGGCACGCACTCGTGCGTGCCGGTGGCATGCACAACGCCGAGCAGGCGCTCGCGCACCCGGGCAGTGATGCGGTTGAAGTCCGCGTCCCACGAGCCCCAGTCGCGCAGCATGCTCTGCTTGGTGGCGAGCGAGGTCGTCAACGGGCCGGGCGTCAGCAGGATCGGGGCGGTCATGGCGGTACTCGCGGCTGGGAACCTGGGGCGGCGCCTTCCACGGGCCGGCCTGCCTGCCTGCCGGCGGCGGTCCGCCCTACCGGAGGCGCCGGGATACTGTAAGCTCTGGCGGGCGTACTGTCATCTGTTGACACTTTTGGGCAACTGACGGGCCCCGAGTCGACGCTGGCCGGTACCCCTCACGGAGGCTTCGCACTCGATGAACGCGCCCACCCCGCTGCAGTTCCTGCAGGCCAATTCGCTGCCTTCGGCGGTGCAGGCCGAGATCGAGCAGATGATCCTCGGCGGCGCACTCGCCCCCGGCCAGCGCATCAACGAGGCCAGCCTCGCCAGCCGTTTCGGCACCAGCCGCGGCCCGGTGCGCGAAGCGCTGCGGGCGCTGGAGGAATGCGGGCTGGTACGCGCCGAGCGCAACCGCGGCGTGTTCGTGCGCGAGGTGTCGGTCACCGAGGCCGACGAGGTCTACGATCTGCGCGAGGTGCTCGACGAGCTGATCGGTCGGCGGCTCGCCGAGCGCATCACGCCCGAACAGCTCGAGCGCCTGCGCGCAATGCTCGCGGCGATGCAGGCGGCCACCGCGGCGGGTGACCTCGCACGCTATTACCAGCTGAACCTCGAGTTCCACGACGCGCTGGTCGCGTTCGTCGGCAACACCCACCTGTCGGCCACCTACCGCAGGCTGACCAAGGAGCTGCTGCTGTTCCGGCTGCACGGCCTGCAGGAGGGTGGCGGCTTCGCCGTCTCCCACGCCGAGCACACCGACATCGTCAACGCCATCGCCTCGCGCGATTCGGAGCGCGCCGGCCGGGTGCTGCGCGAGCACGCCATCGACAGTCGCGCACGCATGCACAAGGCCGTCGCCGCCGCCCGCCAGGCGCGGCGCTGAACCGCTGATGGCGGACCGCCAGCGGCCCTACTGGCTCGCGCAAGCGCTGGCGGGCGAGAGCGCGGCGAGCGCACCGCAGCTTGCGGCCAACACGCAGGCCGAGCTTGCGATCGTCGGCGGCGGCTTCACCGGCCTATGGGCCGCGATCCTCGCCAAACAGCGCCGCCCGACCCTGGATGTGATCGTGCTCGAGGCGGACGTGTGCGGGGCCGGCGCCAGCGGCCGCAATGGCGGCTGCGTGCTCACTTGGACCACGAAGTTTCCGACGCTGCGGCGCCTGTACGGCGAGGCCGAGGCATGCCGGCTCGCACTTGCCTCCGAGCAGGCGGTGCTGGATATCGAGGCGTTCGTGCACACCCACGGCATCGACTGCGAGTGGCGTCGTCACGGCACGCTGTACACGGCCACCGCACCTGCGCAGGTCGGCGCCTCGGACGCGGTGATGGCGGCGCTTGCGGCGCGCGGCATCAGTTCCTGGCAGCGCCTGCCGCCGGACGAGGTCCGCCACCGCGCCGGTTCCGCGGTCCCCCTGGAGGGCTGGTTCTCGCCACAGGCTGCGACCGTGCAGCCGGGCCTGCTGGTGCGCGGACTGCGACGGGTCGCACTGTCGATGGGCATCCGCCTGCACGAGAGCACGCCGATGCTCGCGCTCGAGCCGGGCTCGCCACCGCGCGTACGCACGCCTCGAGCTACCGTCACCGCCGAGCGGGTGGTCGTCGCGATCAACGCCTGGATGGCGAGCACCTTCCGCGCGTTCCGGCGCAGCATCGTGATCGTCTCGAGCGACATGGTCATCACGGCGCCCGCGCCCGGCGCGGTCGCCGCCACCGGCCTCGACGGCGGCATCTCGGTGCTCGACTCGCGCACCTTCGTGCACTACTACCGCGGCACCGCCGACGGGCGCGTGATGCTCGGCAAGGGGGGCAACACCTTCGCCTGGGGCGGGCGGATGCGGCCGGTGTTCGATGCGCCGTCCCCCTACCGCGACGCGCTCGGCCGCACGCTCGGGCGATTCATGCCGGAGCTTGCGTCGACGCCGCTGACGGCCAGCTGGAACGGCGCGTCGGACCGCTCCGTGACGGGGCTGCCGTTCTTCGGCCACCTGCACGGCCGGCCGGACGTGTTCTACGGCTTGGGCTACTCCGGCAACGGCGTCGGCCCGAGCCGGATGGGCGGCGAGATCCTCGCCTCGCTCGCGCTGGGTGAGGACAACGCCTGGACCCGCAGCGGCCTGGCCCGCGGCCCGCGAGGCGAGTTCCCGCCGGAACCGTTTCGCTACCTCGGCTCACTCGTGGTCCGCAACGCGATCCGCCGCCAGGAGGCTGCCCAGGATCGCGGCCGCCGAGCGCACCGCTGGGATGCGGTGCTGGCGGGCCTCGCGACCGCCGCCGGCAAGACGGACAAGGCCTGAGGGGTGAACAACTTTGTCAACTGTCGACAATTATCCGTGCTCGTAGTCTAATAGCGCCTCCCGTCCGGCGCCGCCCAGCAGCGCCGCGGCCCGTCTCCTGCGATGAGGTTTAGATGCAACAGCTCGACGTCAATGGCCGCACCTACCGCCTACCGACCCGACCCTCGGTGGTGGTCTGCGTGGACGGCTGCGAACCGGACTACATCGCCCAAGCCGTGGCCTTCGGCCACATGCCGTGGATGAAATCGGTCCTCGCCCGCGGCGCCGCAGTCATCGCCGACTGCGTGGTGCCGACCTTCACCAACCCCAACAACCTGTCCATCGTGACCGGCGTGCCGCCCTCGGTACACGGCATCTGCGGCAACTACCTCTACGACGCCGCCAACGACGTCGAAGTGATGATGAACGACCCGAAGTGGCTGCGCGCCCCCACCCTGCTCGCCGCCCTGGCCGACGCCGGCTGCTCGGTCGCGGTGGTGACCGCGAAGGACAAGCTTCGACTGCTGCTCGGCCACGGCCTGCGCGGCATCTGTTTCTCGTCCGAGAAGTCCGACCAGTGCACGCTCGCCGAGCACGGCATCGAGGGTGTCAACGCGCTGGTCGGCCTGCCGGTCCCCGAGGTCTACAGCGCCGCGCTGTCGGAGTTCGTGTTTGCGGCGGGCGTGCAACTGATGCAGAGCCGCCGGCCCGACGTCATGTACCTGTCGACCACCGACTACGTGCAGCACAAGCGCGCGCCGGGGACCGAGGAGGCCAACGACTTCTACCGGATGATGGACGGCTACCTCGCCCGCCTCGACGCGCTCGGCTGCGTGATCGCGGTCACCGCCGACCACGGCATGAATGCAAAGACGCAGCTCGACGCGAGCCCCGACGTGATCTACCTGCAGGACCTGCTCGACGGCTGGCTGGGCAAAGCGCGTGCGCGCGTGATCCTGCCGATCACGGACCCGTACGTCGTCCACCATGGCGCGCTCGGCTCCTACGCGACCGTCTACCTGCCGGCGGATGCAGACCCGGTCGCGCTCGCCGCGCGCCTCGGCGCGGTGCGCGGCATCGAGTCGGTGCTCTCGCGCGAGGTCGCCGCCGAGCGCTTCGAGCTGCCGGCGGACCGGATCGGCGACCTCGTCGTCACCTCGATCCGCTCGGTGGTGCTGGGCACCGCCCGGGCGCGCCACGACCTGACGGGACTGGACGTACCGCTGCGCTCGCACGGCGGCGTGACCGAACAGCGCGTTCCGCTGGTCATGAACCGGCCGATCGCCGACCTCGACCTGACCCGCCGCTGGCGGAACTTCGACGCGTTCGACTGGGTGCTCAACCGTGCCAACTGACATCAGGACATTCGACAGCCTGCGCATCGGTGCCAGTCGCGTCGCGACTGCGCGCCAGGCGGGCGTCCACAACCCATACACCGGCGGACTGGCGGGCAGCGTGCCGATGGCGACGGTCGCCGACGTGCGCCACGCGATCGAGGTGGCCCGCGCCTACAAACCGACCCTGACCCGCTACGAGCGCTACCAGGTCTGCTACAAGGCGGCGGCTCTGATCCGCGCGCGCAGCATCGAGATTGCCGCGCTGATCACCGCCGAGAGCGGCCTGAGCATGAAGGACTCGACCTACGAGGTGGGCCGCGCCTGCGACGTGTTCCTGTTCGCCGGCAATGCGGCGCTGCAGGATGACGGCCAGATCTACTCGTGCGACCTGACGGCGCACGGCAAGAAGCGCAAGGTCTACACGCTGCGCGAGCCGCTGCAGGGCGTGATCACGGCGATCACGCCGTTCAACCATCCGCTGAATCAGGTCGCGCACAAGGTCGCCCCGTCGATCGCGACCAACAACCGCATGATCCTCAAGCCGTCCGAGAAGACGCCGCTCACGGCGCTGCTGCTCGCGGAGCTGCTGCTCGAGGCCGGGCTGCCGGCGGAGATGTTCTGCGTGCTGACCGGCGACCCACGCGAGATCTGCGACGAGATGCTGACGCATTCATCGGTCGACCTCGTCACGTTCACCGGCGGCGTGCCGATCGGCAAGTACATCGCGGCGAAGGCCGTCTACAAGCGCCAGGTCCTCGAGCTCGGCGGCAACGACCCGCTGATCGTCATGGAGGACGCCGACCTCGAGGAAGCCGCGACCCTCGCCGTCGCCGGCTCCTACAAGAACTCGGGGCAGCGTTGCACCGCCGTCAAGCGCATGCTCGTCCACCAGTCGGTCGCCGACCGGTTTGTAGAACTCCTGGTCGGGAAGAGCCGCGCCATCGTCTACGGCGACCCGATGGACCCGAACACCGACATGGGCACCGTGATCGACGAGGCGGCCGCCCGCTCGTTCGAGGACAGGGTCAACGACGCGATCGCCCGCGGCGCGAAGCTGCTGCTGGGCAACGTCCGCCAGGGCGCGCTGTACTCGCCGACCGTGCTCGATGGCGTGACGCCCGACATGCCGGTCGCGAAGACCGAGACTTTCGGCCCGGTGTCACCGGTGATCCGCTTCGGCTCCATCGAGGAGGCGATCCGCATTTCCAACTCCACCGACTACGGGCTGTCCTCCGCCGTCTGCACCAACCGGCTCGACTACATCACGCGCTTGGTGACCGAACTCAACGTCGGCAGCATCAACGTCCGCGAGGTGCCCGGCTACCGGCTGGAACTGACGCCGTTCGGCGGCATCAAGGACTCCGGGACCGGCATCAAGGAAGGCGTCCAGGAAGCGATGAAGAGCTTCACCAACACGAAGACCTACTCGCTGCCCTGGTAGGCGGCCACCGCGCAGCGGTGCCGGGCCGCGCGGGGTCCGGCGGTGTGCAGCGGCGCCGATTTCGGCCACAATGACCGATGTTGCCGAGCGCTTTTGCGGGGGAGTCCACGTGAGTCATGCTGCCATCGTCGGCTGGGGCAAGTGCCTGCCGCCATCGGTCCTTACCAACCAGGACCTCGCGACCTTCCTGCCGACGGACGACGAGTGGATCACCTCCCGCACCGGCATGAAGGAGCGGCGCATCTCGCATGTGCCGGGCATCGAGCTTGCCATCGTCGCCGCCGAGCGCGCGATCGCCTGTGCCGGGCTGCGGGGCGAGGACATTGACCTTGTCATCTACGGCAGTTGCAGCAACGACGAAACGGTCCCCAACAGCGCCTCCGGCGTGCAGCAGCGCATCGGCGCGACCCATGCCGCGGCGTTCGACGTCAACACCGCCTGCACCAGCTTCATGTACGGACTGTCGATCGGCACGGCGATGATCCGCACCGGCGTCGTGCGCAACGCGCTGGTGATCGGGGTCGAGCTCATCTCCCAGTACATGGACTGGGACAACCGCAACGTCGCGGTGCTGTTCGGCGACGGCGCCGCGGCGGTCGTGCTGCAGCATTCGCAGCAGGAACTCGGCGTGCTGGCCGAGAAGCTGCAGTGCTACGCCGATTCGCGCCAGATCCTGCGCGTGCGCGGCATGGGCACGATGTACGCCAACCTCGGCACCGAATACGGGCAGACCCGCTGGGACTTCGACGGCCAGGAGATCTTCCGCAAGGCCGTGCAGGGCATGAGCGAGGCGAGCCTGGACGTGATGCGCAGGGCCGGCGTGACGATGGACGACATCGCGCTGGTCGTGCCGCACCAGGCGAACCTGCGCATCATCGACGCGGTGGCCAGGCGCGCCGGCGCGAGCGCCGACAAGGTCTTCCTGACTGTGCAGAAGTACGGCAACATGAGCTCCGCGACGGCACCGGTGGCGCTGGTCGAGGCGGTGGAAACCGGCCGCGTGGTACCCGGCAGCCTCGTGCTGATGCCGGCCTTCGGCGGTGGACTCACGCTCTCCTCGCACCTGCTGCGCTGGGGCGCCCGGGTGACCCCGCTCGCCCCGTGCGCGGTCGAGCTGCCGCCCTCGCCCAAGAGCGCGCTCGAACTGGTCAACGAGATCCGCGCCCAGAAGAAACTCGGCGAAGCAGGCGCGAAGCGCTTCGACTCCGTCACCTTCGCGGAAGGCCGCGGCGCCTGACCTGCCTGCCCCTGCTGTCATCAGGCCGTCACACTCCGACGGCCTGATGGCGCCCGCGATCGGTCGCCGCCGCCCGCCACCCGAGGAACCCAGCCGTGATGACCCGCAAGATCAGCGAACAGGCCCGCGACGTCGATGTGGTGCTGGAGACCGACGTGCTCGTCGTCGGCAGCGGACCGGGGGGCCTTGCGGCCGCGCTCGCCGCCGCCCGTGCCGGCGCCCGGACTGCGCTGCTCGAGCGCAATGGCTGCTTCGGCGGCAACATCACCCAGGTCGGGGTCGAGGGCTTCGCCTGGTACCGGCACGAGCACACCGTCGATTGCGAAGGCATCGGCATCGAGCTTGAGAACCGCGCCAGGCAGATGGGCGCGGCCATGCCGGAGCCGCAGTCGCTCAGCCACGCGCTGGACGCCGAGATGTTCAAGTGGGTCGCCGACGTGCTGGTCCAGGAGGCCGGCATCACCCCACTGCTGCATCGGCTGTGCGTCGCCCCGATCATCGTCGATGGCGCGATCTGCGGCGTGATCACCGAGAGCAAGGCCGGGCGCGAGGCGATCCTCGCCCGCCGGGTCATCGACGCGACGGGGGATGCCGACATCGCCACTCGCGCCGGCGCGCCGGTCCACAAGACACCGAAGGAGAAGATGATGTCGGTGTCCGTGATGTTCTCGATGTCGGGCGTCAACAAGCGGCGCTTCATCGACGCGATCAAGGCCGACCCGCAGACCTACGCCGACTGGTCCGGCAACGGCGAGTGGAACTACGAGACGACGGGCAAGGAGGACAAGCTGTTCTCGCCGTTCCTGCGCAAGCCGTTCAAGAAGGCGCTGGAAGCGGGACTGATCCCGCCCTACCTGCACACAATCGCAGGCACCTGGGGCTCGGTCACCGAGCAGGGCGATTTGACGTACCTGAACCTCGTGCATGTGCCGGAGATCGACGGTACGGACCCCGATGACCTCACCATCGGCGAGATGCGCGGCCGGCGCGAGGCGATCTACGCACTCGAGGCGCTGCGCAAGTTCATGCCGGGCTGCGAGGATGCGAAGCTGCGCAATTTCGGCATGACCCTCGGCGTGCGCGACACGCGCAAGATCGACGCGCTGTACAACCTGACCGGTGACGACGTGCGCGGCGAGGCCCGCTTCGACGACGCCATCGGCATCTTCCCGGAGTTCGTCGATGGCTACGGCGTGCTGATCCTACCGACGACGGGCCGCTACTGGCACGTGCCGTACCGCTCGCTGGTACCCAGGGGCGTCGGCAACCTGCTGGTCGCCGGCCGCTCGATCGGCGGCGACATGATCTCGCACGCCTCCGCACGCAACATGATGTGCTGCGCGGTTGGCGGCCAGGGAGCGGGCGTCGCCGCGGCGGTCTCGATCCGGCGCGAAGAGCCCTTCGATAGGCTCGACATCCGCGCCGTGCAGGCGGAACTCGCGCGCCAGGGCGCAAGACTGCGATGAGCGGCCCGGTCCCGGGCGCGGCCACGCACGATGTCCCGCTGACCCCCGCCCGCTGGTGGGTGCTGGCGATGTGCGCGCTCGCGATCTTCTCCAGCTACTACGAATCGGATGTGATCGCGCCGATCGCCGATCTGCTGCTGACGACCCACGGGCTCACGCAGCTGCAGATCGGCGATTTGAACGCGGCGATGAGCCTGCCGAACATCCCGCTCGCGATCTTCAACGGCTACCTCGTTGACCGCTACGGACCGGCCCGCGTCGCGCTGTGGGCGGCGGCGATTGGCTTCGTCGGCGCGGTGATGACGGCGATCGGTACGCCGTACTCGCTGATGTGGGCGGGCCGGTTCGTGTTCGGCATCAGCGAGGGCGCGATCTTCATCGCGCTGATCGCGGGGCTCGCGACCTGGTTCCCGCGCAGCGGGATTGCACTGGCGACGGCGCTGATGCTGAGCCTTGCCCGGGTCGGCTCGTATTCGGCGGACATGTCGCCGACGCTCGCCCGGCCGCTGTACGACCAGGGCTGGCAGCCACCGCTGTGGCTGGGCGCGGCGATCTGTGCCGCGGGTCTGGTCGCCGCGATCGCCTATCGCATCGTCGATGCGCGCCGCGCGATCCCGGTCGGTGCCGCGCCCGTCCACCAGCCGTTCGTCTGGCGGGACATCTGGTCGTTCGACCTGTCGTTCTGGACGATCCTCGGCGTGCACGTGCTATACGCCGCGGTGTTCTTCCCGTTTCGCCAGACCTATGCGATCGAGTACCTGCAGCATGCCAAGGGGCTGAGCAACGCGGTGGCCGGCCAGGTCAACTCCGGCGTGTTCGCCACCGCGGTGTTCGCGACTCCCCTGTTCGGCCTGCTCGCCGACCGGATCGGCAACCGGGCCCTGCTGCTGTGCGCAGGCACGGTACTGCTGCCGGTGACGTTCATCGTGCTTGGGATGACCGACTGGAACCCGTGGATCTCCACCATGCTGATGGGCGTCAGCTGGGCGCTGGTGCCGGCGGTGATCTGGCCGTCGACGACGCTGATCGTCGAACCGCGCAGGCTCGGGACCGCGCTGGGCGTGATCATCATGCTGCAGTCACTGGGCCTGTGGAGCTCGAACCGCTTCGCCGGCTGGCTTGCGGACCATGCCCACGCCGGACCTTCCAACCCCGCGGGCTACACGACGATGCTGTGGTTCTTCGGGCTGCTGAGCCTGACCGCGCTGACCTCGGCGATCCTGCTGTGGCGCCGTGAGCGCGGTCCGGAGGGACACGGACTGGAGTTTGCCGGCACCGCCCGACGCGCGCGCGCCTCGGGCTCTGCCAGCTGAGGACGCCGGCGGGGTCGCGCCTGGCCTCTACCGGGCCGGGCGAGTGCGCCGGTAGAAGTAGGCTGCCGACCACAGCACGAGCGCAGCACCGGCCACGGCGGTCACGTAGGCGCTCGCGACGTAGACCTGCAGCCAGTTCAGCGACACCATGCCGAAGTTTCGCCACAGCAGCAGCCCGCAGCTGCCGAAGTAGCCGGCGGCGTCGGCGACGTAGATCAGAAAGCCCGCCGTGCCGACCGTGCCGCCGACCGCGATCATCCGGTCGAACAGCATCGCGTTGAACGGCGTGTAGGCCATGTACAGCCCCGCCCCGCTCAAGATCATCCACGCGACGGGCCCGATCCAGCCGGCCTGGAAGGCGAGCGTGGAGCAGCCCAGCAGTGCAAGTCCCGCCACGATCACGCCGTGGATCACCATCAGCGCGCAGCGGTTGTCGCGCACCGCGATGATCAGTCCCAGTACCAGCAGCGCGAAGCCCGCGACCGGCACCTCGCTGGCGGTGAAGATCGCCGCCCCGTCGCCACGGCCCAGCGCCACCCACAGCTCGGCGGCGAAGTTGTCGCGAAAGTCCCTGAGCGCGGTCGCAAGCACGTAGGCCGCGACCAGGAGCGCGATCCCCAGGCCGTACTGGGACAGGAACCTGGCGCGGGCGGCGCCGTCCATCGGCACGCGGCGCACGCGCGCCGCCTCGTCCGCCGCGCTCGGCGGCGGCAACTGCGCCAGCGCCCAGACCGACAGCCCGAGGATCGGCAGGAACAGCGCGCCGGCGGCGGCCGGCATCCAGAACGGGCTGACGTGGACGTTCGTCATCAGCAGCTTGCCGACGGTCTTCACGACGCCGGAGGAGACGATGAAGCTCGCGCAGACGATCGCGCCGAGCACCTCGGCCGTACGACGTCCCTCCATGAAGCCGAACACCAGCCCCCAGGTCATGCCGAGCATCAGGCCGTTCAAGAACATCGCCGCCACGTTCCACGGTGCCGGCACCAGCGCGAACAGGATCAGCGTCGCCCAGGCGCCGAGCACGAGCACGATGATGGCCAGCGGCCGGCGCGACGGCGACAGCTCGGAGATGACCTTCACGCCGATCAGCTTGGCAAAGGCGTAGCCGATGACCTGCGCCAGCACCAGCGCGATCTTGTAGTCCAGCCGGAAGTCCCAGCCCGCCACCCCGGTGAAGGTCGCGGCCGAGAAAGGCTTGCGAAAGGCGTACACGGAGAAGTACGCCGCAAAGCCCGCCAGGCCCGCGAAGGCGGTGAACAGCACGGGGTTGGCGCGCTCGAGCCAGCGCCGCAGGGAACCGTTGTTGCTGCCCAATAGCCACCGTCCGTTCGAGGAATCTCAGGCCATGAGACTACAGCAATGCGACACGCCCGTGACGCGGCCCGCCCGCCCGCCCGTGCACCGCTCACAGTCCGCTCGCGGGCCAGCTCGCGCCGGGGTCGATCTGCGGTAGGCTGCCTCTCAGTCATCGACCCGAGCCCCATGGACCCGACTCCCTCCCCGTCTAGCGTACCGGCCGACGCGCCGCCCGAGCGCCCCCTGCCCGTCCAGGGGTTCCAGGGCACGCCCGAGCAGATCGAGCAGCAGTGGTACGAGCAGGTGTACCTCGGCCAGGGCGACTCGATGGCGCAGCTGACCTGGCGGGCACTCATCATGGGCACGCTGCTCGGCGCCGTGCTGTCGATGACCAATATCTACCTCGGTCTCAAGTCCGGCTGGGCGTTCGGCGTCACGATCACCGCCTGCATCGCCTCGTTCAGCCTGTGGTCCGTGCTGCTGCGCACCGGCCTTGTGAAGACGCCGATGACGATTCTCGAGAACAACTGCATGCAGTCGACGGCCAGCGCCGCCGGCTACTCGACCGGCTCGGTGCTGTACTGCGGCTTCGGCGCCTACATGGTCATCAACGAGCGCACGCTGCCGCTTGGGCTTACGATCGGCTGGGTGTTCTTCATCGCGCTGCTGGGCGTGACGATGGCGATCCCGATGAAGCGGCAGATGATCAACATCGAGCAGCTGCGCTTCCCGACCGGCATCGCCACGGCCGAGACGTTGCGCGCGCTCTACTCCAAGGGCGCGCGCGCGCGCCAGTCGGCGCGTGCGCTGAGCTGGGCGGCGATCGCCGCCGCCGTCAGCCAGTTCTGGAGCGACGGCCTGCACCTGGTCAGCGCCGCGCTCGCGCCTTACGGACTCGGCAGCCTGGTCGGCCGGCTCAACCAGGCGACCTTCGGGCCCGCCTGGACGACGCGGACGGTGTCGTTGGTCTGGGACCCGGTGTTCATCGCCGCCGGCGTGCTGATGGGTCTGCGGCCGGCGGCCAGCATCCTGCTCGGCGGCACGTTGTGCTGGTGTGTCTGGGTTCCGTACCTGCAGCACCACGGCTATATCACCAGCAGCAGCTACCGCGACCTCGTGCAGTGGACGGTGTGGGGAGGCGCCTCGTGCATGGTCGTGTCGGGGCTGCTCGCGCTCGCGCTGCAGTGGCGCACGGTCGCGCGCGCCCTGTCAGGCCTCGGCCGGATGTTCGGCGGACCTGCCGCCGCGCCGCTGCCGATCGACGCGATCGAGACGCCCGCCAGCTGGTTCGTGCTCGGCCAGGCGGTGGCGCTGGTGGCGCTGTCGTGGCTGGCCAAGGAAAGCTTCGACATTCCGGTCTGGCAGAGTGTCGTCGCGGTGCTGCTCGCCTTCCTGCTGGCGCTGGTCGCCAGCCGCGTCACCGGCGAGACGGACACCACGCCGATGGGCGCGATGGGCAAGATCCCGCAGCTGGTGTTCGGCGTGCTCAGTCCCGGCAATACGACCGTCAACCTGATGAGCGCGAACATCACCGCCGGCAGCGCCATGGCCGCCGCCGACCTGCTGACCGACCTCAAGAGCGGGTACCTGCTCGGCGCCAACCCGCGCAAGCAGTTCCTGGCGCAGTTCAGCGGTATCTTCATCGGCTCGGTGGCGACGGTGCTGACGTTCATGGTGCTGGTCCCGACGCCGTCCGTGCTCGGCTCGGATCAGTTTCCGGCGCCGTCCGTGCAGACCTGGCGCGCGGTCGCCCTCGCGCTGAGCCACGGACTTTCGTCGCTGGAGACGCTCAAGCTGTGGACGATCGCGGTCGGCGCACTGGTCGGCGCAGTGCTGACGCTCGCGCCACGGCTCTGGCCGGCGCTGGGCAGATGGCTGCCGTCCGCCGCGGGCATGGGCCTGTCGTGGACGTTCCACTGGTACTACGGGATGCTGTTCTTCACCGGCGCCGTGCTCGGCTGGGCGATGGAAAAGCGCGACCCGGCACGCGCCGAGCTGTACAACTTCCCGATCGCCGCGGGCGTCATGGCGGGCGGCTCGCTGATGGGCGTCGCGCTGGTCTTCTGGGAAAACGGGCCTGCCGCCCTGCATCAGCTGCTCGGAACGCCGTAGCGCCCCGAGCGCGACCACGCCCTCAGTAGTGGTCGGGGATCTCCTGCTCGATGATCCCCGTCAACCGCGAGCGCGTGCCGAGCGCGCGTGGCGCGGCCTCGAGGCATTCGTACACGACCAGATACTGCACGACGTCGCGGAACTTCAGCGGCCGCTCCACCGGCCAGATCGCGAAGCTGCTCTCGGCCCCGGCGATGATCCGGCGCACCCGCTGCTCGTCGGCGCCGGTATGCCGGGCCACTACCTCGCGATAGCGCGACACGCCGCGAACCTCAGGCTGGGTCGCCTCGACCTCGTGGTACAGCTGCAACGCCGTGCGGCTTGTCTGCCGGGCGATCGAGCGCTCGCGCCAGGTCCGATACAAATCGGGCACCATCGCGTCGAGCCAGCTCGACTGCCTGCTGGCCGTCGCCTTCGCGAGCGTGGGCCGCACATCGGCTGCAATTTCGTCACTCATCGAATGCCCCCCCGCGAGTCATGGCAATCGCGACGCACCATCGGGAGCTGCGCGACACGGCTGCCCCTGAGGAGTAGGTACCCCGACCGACACGCGCGGTTCACCCGCGCCCACGGACGGCATGACCTCGGCGCGAACGCAGGCTCAGGGGCGGTCGAGGTGGGCGGCGGCCGTCGCCGTGGGCGAGGCGAGGGTCGGGGCGCACTGGCCCCGATGCAGCAGCGCCGTCAGGGCCGTGCAGGCGTTGACGCCGACCGCGCGGGAGGAGCCCTCCAGCAGCACGCCCGCTTCGCGGCCAGTCAGCTGCGGCCGCTCCGAGCGCAGCAGCGCCAGCACGCCGGAGACCTCGGCGGCCGCAAGCGAGCTGCCACTGTAGAAGTCGTAGTGCCCGTCCGGCGCGAGCGACAGCACGTCCCGGCCCGGCGCACGCAGGATGCCGGGGGAGGCGCGCCCGTCGTCGCTGCCCTCGGCCGCGATCACCCCGTCGATCTCCACCGGGAAGCCGTGCCGCAGGCCGTCGTGGGGCACGGCGCCGACGACGATCGCGCCGCCCTCGAGGCCATGCCTGACGATGCGCGTCAGCAGCGGATCGCTGGGACCGCCGAGGCTGAGGTTGATGATGTCCGCGTGCGCCTCGATCGCCGCCGCGAGCGCCTGCGCGAGCGTGAACGTGTTGCACACCGAAGGTGCCCCGCCCGTGCCGCGCCAGCAGGCCTTGTAGACCAGCAGGTCCACCTCGGGCGCGATGCCGACAATGCCGACGCCGTTGTTGGGCACCGCGCCGATGACGCCGGCCACCGCCGTGCCGTGGCTGTCGGCGAGAAAGCCCGCAGCGTCGGTATCGACGAAGTTGCGGCTTCTTGCCGCGCCCGCGTGGAAATCCGGATGGCCGAGGTCGGCGCCGGTATCGATCACGGCGACGCGCACGCCCTTGCCGCGCGTGAACGCATGCGCCCCGGAAATATCCATCTGGCCGACGTTCTTCTGCAAAGGTGCGTACGGATCATTGTAGGTCGCGGCCTGGGTATCGAAGGCCTGCAGGGGCTGCACCGACTCGACGCGACCGTCCCGCTGCAATGTCGCGAGCATCCGCGCGCGGTCGCTGCCGGTGGGCAGCCCGTACACCAGGCAGTCCACGCCGAGCATCGCGATCGGCCAGCTGGACACTTCCAGCAGGCCGTACTGGGCCGCAAGCGAGGCTCCGGCGGCGCGCGCGGTACCCCCGGCCCGGTAGGTGCCCGCGCCATCGTAGCCGCGCGGCGTGGAGGCGGCGCGCAGCGGTGCGGGCACGATGGGATTGCGGATGGTCACGACGACGAAGTCGCCGGGAACGGCCCGGGCGGCCGCGGGCAGCGTCGCGGTCGACGACAGCGGCGGACCCGATGCGCAGCCGGCGAGCGTCGCCGCGAAGAGCGCCAGTGCCGCGAGCTTCATCGGATGGACGTCCCGTCGACGGCGGCGGGCTCTGCGAACAGCACCTCGGGATGCCCGCGCAGGTCGGTCAGGAGCGCCTGCACGCGGGTCGCATCGGTGACCGGATCGAGCGCACCGAGGGTGAAGACGCCGGCATCGGTGGGACCTGCGACGATGTACAGGCGCCGGGCGCCGAGCAGCTGGCGCAGCTCGTCGACCTTCATCGCCGGCGCGAACACCGCGCGCAGGTGCACCCCAGTGGCCACCGGCGTCGCCGAAGACAACGTCTGGTAGCGCGGCGCCGCGCGGTCCTCGCCCGGTCGGCCGGCCACCGACCAGCCGAGCACGCCGATGCCGATGGCCTGCACCACCACCGCGGCCGAGAGCCATTGGGTCGCGCTCGGGCGGCGCCAGCGGGAAACCCGTGGCGGCGGCGGCGCATCGGCCACGGGCAGGTCGCGGGTCATCTCGTCGATCCGCGCCATCGAAAGCGCAAGGCCCGCCTGCGGGGCGTACTCGATCGGTCCGTCGTTCCTGAGGATCGTGCGCAGCGCGCGCTCGTGGTCGAGGTCGGCGCGGCAGACGGCGCAGTGCTCGAGGTGACGCGACACCCGCTCGGCGTCCGCCGGCACCAGCGTGCCATTGACGAACCACGGCAGCAGCCGCGCGGCCTCGGCGT
The DNA here is from genome assembly GCA_025356815.1 of Pseudomonadota bacterium. Lineage (GTDB taxonomy): Bacteria > Pseudomonadota > Gammaproteobacteria > Steroidobacterales > Steroidobacteraceae > CAIKZZ01. Next base: position 8,540 of record JANXQL010000137.1, on the reverse strand, counting down.
CGCAGGAGGTCCCTTCCAGGTCGATACTCACGCTAACCTCCGGCCTTGGGCGAGGCGCCCTCACCCAGCACGGCACGCAGCTTGCGCCGGGCGTGAAACATGCGGGTTTTGACGGTGTTGACCGGGCATTCCATGATCTCGGCGATCTCCTCGCACGAGTGATCCAGGTAGTAGGTAAATTCGAGCACCAGCCGCTGCTCGAGCGGCAGGCGCTTGAGCGCCCGCTCGAGCATCTGGCGGGTGTCGGCCGCCTCGAGCGCATCGACGGCGACCGCCTCGAGCTCGGCGCCCTCCAGCGACATCACCCGTGAGTGCGTCGCGGCACGCCGGATCAGCTTGAGGGCGCGCCGGTAGGCGATGCCCATGATCCAGGTCGACACCCGCGAGGCGTTGCGAAACTCGCCGGCACGCTGCCAGACGATCCACAGCGTGTCGTTGACGATCTCCTCGGCATCCTCGCGGCCGCGCGTGACGCGCGACAGGAACCTCGCCAGCCTGCGGTGGTAGCGCAGGTACAGCTGCCGGAACGCGTCCCGGTCACCGCCGCTGATGCGCCGCAGCAACTCCCGCTCGAGCTCATTGCCAGCTCCGGAAGGAGATCCAACCTCTTGAATTTTATCTAACTTTTCCAATGATATTCCGTTTGGCCGCGGCCCGAGGCCGGGTTCCTTGCCAGTAGGTACCCTCACCTCCCCGACAAGTTCACCGCAGGCCTTTGCGGCTCCGCCGGGCTAGAAGTGCCACAGCGCGGTCGCGACCGTGCGACCGTCGGCCGTGCCCTCGTCGAAGAGCCGGTAGACGGTGTCGTCGCTGAAGAACCGCGTGACCCCGAGTTCGAGGTGGCCGCGCGTGTAGCCGACCCCCACGCTGCCGGACCAGTAGCCCACGCCGTACAGGTGGGTCAGGTCGTAGTAGCCGACACCGCCGGTCACCGACAGGCTCCATCGCAGCGGCCAGCGCCCGCTCAACTCATACGAGGACGACGGCTTGTTGCGCCGATAGCCGAGCGTCGCGTAGCGGATGCTGTTGGGCTGGTAGGAGATCGTCGCGGCCAGCCGGTCCTGGTAGCCGACGGTCAGCGACACCTCGTCGTAGTCGTAGGGCCGTCGCCGCGGGTCGAGGGCATACAGATAGTGCGTGAGGCTCGCCCGCGCGCTCCAGTCCCGCCCCAGTGCCCAGTCGTAGCCGGCGTAGAGGTTCACCTCCGCCGCATTGGCATAGAACGGATACGGGTCGACGTTCGACGCCCAGGCGCCGGCGAACCAGCCTGCCAGGCTCTGGTAATTGACCGCGCCCTGCAGCGCGGCCCCGCCGTAGCTCTGCGAGACCCCCCTGAGGACGTAGTCGGTCGTGACGCCGACACTGGCGCTCCAGGGACCGTCTGCGCGGCACGCGGGCGTGACGACCGCCAGCAACGCGGCGACGATCAGGCAGCGCCACCGCACACGGCCCGCGAACGACGGCTTCCCTGCGCTGGACATCATCCGCGCAGTGTATACGGGGCCAGCGGCGCCTCGCACGCCGACGCAGCGGTCGATCTGTGCGGTGCGTCGCCAAATCCCCGTCGACCACGTCACTCCCCGGGCACCGCCCCGCCGCAGCGACGCAAAGGCCCGGGAGCAGTCGCCTCCCGGGCCGGTGCAGGTCACCGCGGCGCGAGGCCGGCCGGCATTGCGCCGGTCGCCGCGCCGTGGCGAATCAGTGGCCGTCCGGGCTGCCGAGCGACGCCCTGAGCGCCGTCATCGTCGTGCCGTCCCAGCTGCCGCTGATCGTGGCCATGCTGCCGACCAGTCCGGTGAAGAACGTCGTCGCACTGATGCCACCGCCCGAGCTGCCGGAGCCGTCCGAGCCGCCCGAGCCGCCCGAGCCATCGGGGCCCCCGCCGAAGACCGTCGTCGGGGTCGTCGCGATGTTCACCGACAGGATCGTGAGCGTCGGCGCCGTCGCCGCCTTCACCACGCCTGCCAATACCGGGTTCGCCTGCGCGTCGCGGCGCTCGAAGCGCGCCGCGAGGATCGCGTTGCTACCGGCAGGGGTCTCGGTCCCGCGCACGACGATCCAGTCGCCGGTATGCACGTCGGCGAGGCTGAAGGTGTTGACCCTGGCCGAGCTGTGATCCTCGAAGCGGGTCATCCCATCCACGCTGATCCTGATACCCAGCGCCGTGACCGTGCCTGCGGTCGCATCCACCGCGTCCGCCTGCGCGACGATCATCGCGTTGGCGGCATGCTCGATCTCCACCTTGGTCGCCGCGAGCACGCCGGCGGCGTCCACGGTACCTTCCACTTCGACGCGCACGTTCAGCGCCAGATCCGTCGCCGTACCGCCGTCGAAGCGGGTGGCGGCCGAGGTGCTGACCGACCGACCAGCGACGTCGAAGTCGCTGGCCGAAGCGAAGCGCGTGACCAGGCCCTGTACCTCTGACTCGCCGCCCGCGTCGGCCCTGAGCTCCTTGCCGGAGCGCAGCTCCAGCCGGGTCGCGAGCAGCTGACCGGCCGACCCGAGGGTCGTGCCGACCGCCTCGATCTGGTCGCCATCCTTGGGCCCGGTCGACGGAAAGTCGGACAGCGATGCGGCGGAGAAGTCGACGACGAGCGCATTGATCATCAGCGATTTCGCCGTGGCATCGGTCGCGGCGGCGAGCCCGTTCACGCGCAGTGTCGTCCCAACCGGCTTGCGCTCGATGCGTGTCGCCTGGATGTCGCCGTTGGTCGCGGTCGAGCCGCTTACGCGCAGGATATCGCCGACCGTGATGCCTGCCAGCGACGCCGGGACGATCGAATCGTCGAAGGAAGTTGCCGACGAGATCACAACGCTCTGGCCGAGCACGACCAGTTTGCCGCCCACCGTGTCGATGGATCCAACCGGCCCGATGACGTTGCTGTGCACCTCGATGGCCTCGGCGACATCGGTATTGGTCGTCGAGTCGTGGTGTGCCTTGACTTCGATGACGTCGCCGACATGAAGGTCGTTCTGCGTCACCGCCTGGCCGTCGACGTGGATCACGGTGCTCGTCGTCTGGAACTTCTTGCCATTGACATGGACGCTGCCGAAGCCGGTGATCGCACCGACCGAGACGCCCGCCGGACCTGCAACGGCCGTCGGCGGCGACGCGCTGCTGCCCATGCCACCGCCGCCGCAGGCCACGATGATCGTCGCCAGTGCAGCGACCGTCAGCAGGCGCCAGCCTGCGGCGACACCCGTCATTTTCGAAGTCCAGGAACGCATGCAACTCTCCTCGCGGCCGGCAGGCCGCTCTATCCGGTTCGTACAGTCAACGCGACGACCGTGCGGGTCGCATCCATGCGTACCGCCCGGTCACGACGAGGTTCTGCACAAAAGTGTCGCATGGCGGCGTCAAGAGGCATGGCGCGTCGAGCCGCACGACATAAGCGCGCCGCAGGCCGTCTACAGGAACGCGTGCAGCTCCACGAACACGACACGGCGATTGTCGGTGTCGTTCTGCGGAATCCCGCGGTAGCGGCGGATTCCCGAGCGCAGCTGCACGAACGGCACTGGCGTCCACTCGTACACCAGGCTCCAGCGCGTCTTCTGGTCCTGCGCGATGCGGCGATCCGGGTCGAAGAACTCGGCCGTCAGCTTCAGGTTATGGCCGCGATGCACGGCCCAGTCCGCCTCGGCCAGCGCCGCGACGAGCCGGCGCTCGCCCTCGGAGAAACCCTCGTCACGCACGAGGTCCACCTCGCCGAGCCAGGCGACGGGGCCGGTGCGGACACCGGCGAACACGCCGCCGACGCGTCGGTCGCCACCGGCCGAATGACTGAACGAGGCGGCCGAGCCGAGTCGGAATCGAGACTGGACCCACACCAGCTGGCCGGTCACCTGATGGCCGGAGCCGCCCCCTGCGTTGACGGTGCCGTCGGTGAAGTCCACCTGCGCCGACCAGGCCGGGCGCTCCAGACCGATCTCGATGCCCTTGTCCGGCACGGTCATGCCGATGCCGCTGATCTCGCGCACGATTGCCGAGGCATCCTGCAGTCGCCACCCGAAGGGCAGGTAGAACTGGCCGGCCTTCAGGTACAAGCCGGTGTGCGTGTCGTTCAGCCGCGCGTACCACTCAAGCTCACGCGCCCGACCCGGCGCGACGGACTCATCCAGGTACACGTCCAGCCGCTCCGCGATCAGCGCGAGGTCGGCATAGACGCGCAGTTGCCTGAGGCCGCTGTCGCCCTGCGAGCCGACGTTCGGCGTGCTCGCGCGCTCCCAGCTGGTGCGCAGGTCGGCGCCGAGCGCGAGTCGATCGAGCAGGCGGCCGCCCCACACCGGCGCCCCCGCCGGCAGCGTGAACTGTGGCAGCACGTTCTCGCTGAAGACCGTGCCAAATGCGCTGCGCAAGCCGCCGCCGGTTGGGTTGAGGTGGCACGCGACGCACTTGTAGCCGGTTTGGAGGGCGAGGTAAGGCTCCGCCGACGCGGGCGCGCAGAGCACCAGCGCGAGCAGCGCAAGCCATCGCGGCGTGGCGCAGCGCATCACCGCTCTGCGACCACGTCAAACTCGCAGACCACCGTCTCGCCGCCCCCGGCCGCCGGCGCAAGTCCGGTCGCAATGCCCGCAAGCGCGGTCGCGTTGGCCCCGCCGGTCGTCGCCCGATAGCGGCCGGCGACAAAGGCGCTCATCGGCGTGATCACCAGCGCGCGCGGATCGCCGGCAGGAATCGTCAGGGTCACCGGCACCGGCTGCAGCGAGCCGTCGACGCTAACCCGGGCGACGTGCACCGACGATGCATCGAGCCGCGTCACATCGAGCTCCTGGCTGAACTCCAGAACGATGCGCAGCGGTGGCTCCAACACCAGATCACGCATGCCGGGGACCGCTGCGGTCAGCGCGAACCTCGCACTGGCCACCGCCACCGGCGAGCGCAGCGCGCCGTCGCTGACCCATTGACGGATCACCGCAATCGTCGCTGCCGGCAGCGGCGGGCCGCCGAACGGCATCTGCGCACCGACTGGCGCGTGACCCTCGAGCTTCTGGATGAGGTAGCTGTTGTCAGGGTCCCCGGCCTTCACCCGCAGCAGCGAGGACACCTCGTTGCTCGACACGCCGACCAGCAGCGCATAACTGTTGACCGCGTCCAGGCGCAGTCCCTGCGGCGCGCCACCACCAGCGTGGCAGGCGGTGCAGATCGGCGTGAAGACGTGCTGCTGGATCGAATCGAAATCGGCGGTCAGTGCGCCGCCGACCGTGCCGCCCGACGGCAGCGGTCGGCCACCTGCGTCCAGGCCCTGGCCATTGCCGCTGCATGCCGCAAGCATGGTCGCCAGTGGAATGAACCGTAGACAGTGTCGAGCCAGATCTCGCATCGCGCCCGCCGCCAAGGGGTGTGGGATACGTACCCGCGCACGACTGCGAGGTTCACTGCTCGACGAAGATATGTTTTTGGCTCAAAGAGAACCTCGCACCTGCGCGACGACACCCACGCAGTGACGATGTGTCATTTGGCGCGTTGTCTCACGAGGGGGATTAATGCCCATGTTCACGCTTCACTCATTCGCGCACTGCGCGCGGCGGCTCGCGCTCGCCTGCACTCTGCCTCTGGTGCTCGCACTCGCCGCCTGTGGTGGCGGCGGCGGCGGAAGCTCGAGTCCGCAGGCTCCTGCGGTCCACATTGCCGTCGCACCATCGTCGATCACGCTCGGCCAGAGCGCCACGCTCACCTGGTCCTCGGTGACCGGCGACAGCTGCTCGGCAAGCGGCGGATGGACCGGCGCGGAGGCAGCCAGCGGCACGGCCACCGTGACGCCGACCACCGCAGGCTCGGTCACGTACACACTCAGCTGCTCCGGTGGCACCTACAGCGGCAGCACGAGCGCCTCCGCAGCGCTGAGCGTCGCAGGTCCTAGCGCCTACTCGTTCACGAGCCTCGTGGCCGACACCTCCGGGGTCGGGGCAGCGGTCACGGATGCGAACCTCATCAATCCCTGGGGACTTGCGTTCGGTCCGACCTCGTTCTCGTGGGTCGCGAACAACCACACCCAGACCTCGACGCTCTACGATGGAAACGGACGCGCGCAGCCGGCCGCGGCACCGCTGGTCGTCGCGTTCACCGCGAGCGGCGGCGGCGTCACGTTCGACGCGACCGGCATCATCTACAACGGCACGAGCGACTTTGCCATCAGCGCCAACGGCGCCACGGCCGCCGCGACGTTCATCTTCGTTGGTGAAGGCGGAATGATCGCCGGCTGGGCGCCATCGGTGGACCTCGGCCACGCGATCAACGTCTACACCGACGCCGGCGGCGCCGTCTACAAGGGGCTCGCGCTCGCCAGCAACGGCACGGCGAACTACCTGTACGCGACTGACTTCTTCAACGGCCGGGTGGACGTGTTCGACACGCACTTCACGCGCCAGGCCACCTCCGCGACCAGTTTTGCGTTCGTCGACCCGACGCTGCCTGCCGGCTACGCGCCGTTCGGCATCCAGGCGCTGCCTACCGGCAGCGGCGGAAGCTCGCAGATCTACGTCACCTACGCCCAGCAGAGCCCGCCTGCCAACCATGACAACGTCAACGGCGCGGGACTGGGGCTCGTCGATGTCTACGACACCAGCGGCAACTTCATTCGCCATCTGGTCACGACCGGTGGCCTGCTCGACGCGCCCTGGGGCATCGCGCTTGCGCCGGCGGACTTCGGCACCCTCAGCCACGCGGTGCTGGTGGGCAACTTCGGCGATGGCAGGATCAACGGCTACGACGCGGCGTCGGGCGCCTATGTCGGCACGCTCGCCAACGCCGGCGGGACGGCATTCGCGTCCGCAGGGCTGTGGGGCATCGCCTTTGGCAACGACCACAACAACCAGCCGCACAACACACTCTTCTATGCGGCCGGCACCAACAACGAGGCGAACGGCGCCTACGGCCGGATCGACCTGGGTGCCACGGCGCCGATCCTGAACGCGCCGCCGGTGGTGGCGATCACGACTCCCACCGGCAGCGTCGCCGGCACCGTTACCGTCACCGCGAGCGCGCAGGACAGCCTGACGATCTCGAACGTTCAGCTGTTCGTCGGCGGCGTCTCGCTCGGCGTGATCAGCGCGCCGCCTTACTCGGCACAGTGGGATACGACGACCCTGGCCAACGGCAGTGTCGCGCTGACTGCGACCGCGACGGATGTCGACGGCAACGTGGGCACCTCACCGGCGGTGACGGTGACGGTCGCCAACGGCGTCGCCGCGAGCACGCTGACGCAGCTGCAGTCGCAGATCTTCACGCCCATCTGCTCGGTGTGCCACGACGGCAGCCTGCCTGCCAGCGGTGCCCTGCCTGGCTCGCAGAACCTGACCGCGGGCAACGCATTCACGTCGCTGGTGAATGTCGCAAGCCATGAGCAGCCGACGCTGCTGCGGGTGAAGCCGGGCGACGCGGCCAACAGCTACGTCATCCAGAAGCTGGAGGGAACGGCGGCGAGCGGTGCGCGCATGCCGCTCGGCGGTCCTTATCTTGACCAGGCGACGATCGACAGGATCAAGTCCTGGATCGCTGCCGGCGCTCTCAACAACTAACAGCACCTGCAGGGTCCGGGCGCCGCCACCCGGACCCTGCATCAGTGAACCGACGGGCGCAGGACTGCCGCGCGGCCCTCGTCGGTACCGATGATCCGGTAAAAGTTCCTGAGGTCTGCCGCCTGCTCCACCGGTACGCTCAGCTGGTGAATCTCGATGCGGCGGGTGTAGCGCAACACCCGACCGACCACCTCGCTGTGGCTCTGATAGGAGCCGAATGGGTAGTCGGCCTTGACCGGCGGCGGCAGCTCCTCGACCTCGAAGTGCGGCGGCAGCTCGACTTCGAAGGTGTCGGAGTCGCTCAGCGGTCCTTCGAACTCGATCGGCTGCTGGCGCGGCTCGCGCGTCTCCAGGAAGCCGGAGGCCTTGCTGCCGAGCAGGCGTGGTCGCACCAGCAGCAGATCGCCCGACAGCTTGCCGTACTTCTCGGCCTCAATATGGACCCGCCACTCCACCGGCCGCGCCTGGCCGACTCCCTCGTCGACCGCGGCGTCGACGATGCGGTAGTTGCCGATCGAATTGGCCAGCAGTAATTCGATGGGTCGATTGCGATCCACGCTGCGGGTGAGCGACGCCAGGCGGTAGCGTTCCGCGGCGGCCCGATCGCCCGTGCGACGCTCGATGAACTCGCCGCTGAGCGTGCCCTCGGCGTCCAGGCGCATCTTCGCCAGTCGCTCGATCGAATTGCTGGCGGGCGCCAGTTGCGGCAGCAGTTCCAGCTCGCCGCCGTCCGCGGTCACCAGCAGCCCGTAGTTGCCCTGCAGGCTGCCCGCGAGGCCGCCGAGCGGCGTCACCGAATCGGTCGGGTCGAAATACAGCACGCGGCCCAGGCGCGGGTACTCCGCCACCGCGAGCAGCGTCGGATCGCTGACCTCGGGCGCCAGCCGGATCGCGAGGATCGCGTGATTGAAGTGCAATCCCGGCGGCTCCTCGCGCGTGATCTCGCCGCGATTGGTGTTGATCAGCACGTAGTAGGAATCGATGCCGATCTCGCGCAGCATCGAGCCGAGCAGCGTCGCCTT